>JAZKDA010000093.1:30229-51273 GCA_040387815.1 Pseudomonadota bacterium
GCTTGATGCCCATCGCCCCATCGGCGAAGTCTTGTGCCACCTTGGCCGCCGCGTCATAGCGCTTGGGATCCTTGACCGTATTGAACCACCAGAAGCGATCCGGGAACTGACGCAGACCGCGCAAGCTGTATTTGCGGCCCCCGGCGTAGTCCTCCAGCGTGTAGCCCTTGGTTTCCTCGGGAAACTGAATGTCTTCCGCGTCATAGCTGATGAGAAAGGCCTTGTCCACACCGGCGTTGTCCATCTCGGCCACGAGCAACTCCGGTGAATGCTCGCACCAGGTGTAGTGCTTGATGAGCGTCTTGTTGCCGTTGTTCGGGGCGTACCGGCCAAACAGCAAGGGGTGGGCTTCGGTGTCGACGATCATTTCAGTGCTTCCTCTGTTTGCAGACCTTGGTCGCGCGCCAAGACCAGCGCGTCTTCGGTTTTCCAGCCGATGTCGATGGCATCACCCGGCGCGTACGGCAGCGTGCCGGGAAAGTCCACGAGCACGACAAACGCAGCCGCGCCGGCTTCATCGGCAATCTGGATACCCGCGCGCGTGACCGAACCGAGAAACGACTTTTCCACCAGCACACCGCGCTGGCGGTTGGGCATGGCGGCGGCGTCGGGGCCGATGCGAATGGCTTCGGGCCGGATGGCCACGGACACCGCCTCGCCCGGCACCCCGACCGTCGGGCGGGACAAGCGCGCCGGCATTTCACCCAGGACCGTGCGCACGCGCGCCTGGCCGCCCACGGCGGGCAGCAGGGTGGCCGGCAGGAGGTTGGTGGCGCCAATGAAGTCCGCCACGTAAGCGGTGGCCGGATTGCGGTAGATGTCTTCCGGCGTGCCCACCTGCACGATGTTTCCGTGGTCCATCACCACGATCTTGTCGGAGAGGTTCATCGCCTCTTCCTGATCATGCGTCACATAGATGAACGTGATGCCCACGTCGCGCTGCAGTTGCTTGAGCTCGCCTTGCATCCGCTTGCGCATCTTCAGGTCAAGTGCGCCCAGGGGCTCGTCCAGCAGCAGCACCTGCGGCTGGGTAACCAAGGCGCGTGCCAGGGCCACGCGTTGCTGCTGGCCCCCCGACATCTGGCGCGGGAACTTGGTGGCGTGATCAGAAAGACCAAGCTTGGCCAGGATGGCGGTCACCCGCGCGTCAATCTGGTCTTTTGGCACGCGCTCCATCCGCAGGCCGAAGGCGACGTTCTGCACCACGGTCATGTGCGGAAACAGCGCGTAGCTCTGGAACACCATGCGCGTGCGCTTGGGGCCGGTGTCGATCGGCTGTCCACCAATGAGAATGCTGCCTTCATCGGCCTTCTCGAACCCGCCGATCATGCGCAAGGTGGTTGTCTTGCCGCAGCCGCTCGGGCCCAGCAGGGTCAGGAACTGGCCCCGCTCGACCTCGAGGTCAATCGCATTGACGGCGGTGAAGCTGCCAAAGCGCTTGGTGACAGCGCGCAGCTGGACATCCAGCTGCGGCTGCCCGGCTGCCACGGCATCGGGTTTCAGGGGTGCGTCCGCGGCTTGGCCCGTCACGCCGCTTTGACCTCATTCCAGATCTCTTCCCAACGCGGTTTGTTCGGCGGAATTTCCTTGAACACCAGGCGGGACAACTTGCTGGTGTCGATGCCGATATCCTTCACATAGGCGGGCTCCAACCGGTCCACCGCCGCCTTCGATGCGGGCGCATAACGCGTATTGCGGGCCATGAACTCGCCATACTCCGGGCTGATGGTGAAGTTGGCGTATTCCTCCACCAGCTTCATGTTCCTGGTGCCTTTGACCGGCGTGATGGCCTCCTGGAAGCCAAGCGCGCCTTCCTTGGGCCAGACCCAGCCCGCGTCAATGCCGGCCTTGCGCAGTGGAGCGATCACCGCCAGGAAGGTCCAGGCGACGACCACCTCACCCGACGCCAGCATGTTTTGCACGTCGGCGAAGTTCTTCCAGTAGGCGCGCACCAGGGGTTTTTGCGAGATCAGCAGCCTCTTGACCTCCTGCAGTTCCCTTTCGCCCATCGAGAAAGGCTTCTTGATGCCCAGGCGCAGGGCGCCCAGACCCAGGCTGTCCTCGGCCTCGTCGCGCATGGCAATGCGGCCCTTGAACTTGGGGTTGAACAGCACGTCCATGTCATCGATCTCGCCGGTCTCCTTGCGGTTGTAGGCGAGCGCATTGGCGCCCCAGACGAAGGGCACGCCGTAGCACTTGCCGTCGACGTTCCAGAAATCGTTTTTCTGGAACTGAGGAAACAGCGTACTGGTGTGGGTCATCACCGCGGGGTTGAGCGGCTCGATCAGATCGGCCTTGATCGCGGGAACAATGTAGCTTTGGACGGGCACGATCATGTCGTAGATGCGTGTGCCACCCCCGCGCAACTTGGCCATCATTTCGTCGGAGCTGCTGTAGAACGTGGTCTTGAGGTCGATGTTCACCTTTTTCTTGGCGTCCTCGACGAACTCAGGCCCCGCCCAGGCGGACCAGGTGAAGTAGTTCAAGCTCCTGGCCTGGGCCAGCGCCGAGGACATTCCGACAGGGCCTGCGCCGGCGCTCAACCCGGCTGCGCCCCCCAGAAGCTGCATGACGCTGCGGCGCGAGATGCCCCGCGGCAAGAGCATGTTGATCGATGGCTTGCTCATGTTCATTCCTTATCTCAGGTTGATGGACGGGCGGAAAAATGAACGACAAAAACTCGGACGAAGGGTCACGGTGCGCTTGCGCGATCGGACTGTGCCTTGCGGATGGACATCTCGCCCACCAACGCAAGAATCAAGCTCACCACCAGTGTCAGGGTGGCAATGGCATTGATCTCGGGCGTCAGGCCAAAGCGCAGCATCGACCAGATCATCATGGGCAGCGTGTTGGCTGTCCCTGTGGTGAAGAACGTGACAACGACCTCGTCGAATGACAAGGTAAACGACATCAGAGCGCTGCCCACGATGGCCGGACGCAACAGTGGCAGCGTGATCTCGCGAAACACGGTGAAGGTGCAGGCGCCCAGGTCGCGCGCGGCTTCTTCCAGCGAATCATCAAAGCCGACCAGACGCGCCGAGACAATGAGAACCACGTAGGGCAGCGCAAACACCACATGGCCGAAAATGACTGTCACCAGCGACAGGTCTGCCTGGAGGACGTTGTAGAACGTCAGCAGGGCAATGCCCAGGATGAGGCGAGGCACCATCATCGGCATCGTTCCCAGCGCCCGCGCCACCCCCTTGAACTTGCCCGCGTAGCTGCGAATCCCGGTTGCCGCCATGACGCCCAAGGACGTGGCAATCACTACGGTGAAGCCCGCGACGATCAGGCTGTTGACAATCGCCTCCTTGAAGGCGCTGTTGTTGAACATCTGCACGTACCACTTGAGCGTCAACCCCTTGATCGGAAAGACGCTGATCTCGGACGCATTGAAGGAGAAGATCGCCACCACGAACAATGGAGCGAACAGAAACACCAGCGCCAGGGCGGTCCATACGCCAAACAACCCATGTGAGATCTTGTCCGTGCGCATCATGCGCTTCCGGCCGGACGGCCGTACCGAAGGGCAAACACGGTAAACGCCAGGATGATCGCCATCAGCACCAGCGACATGGCCGAGCCGAACGGGTACTGAAACGTCACCCCGAACTGCTGGCTGATGATGCTGCCGATCATGATGCTTCGGGTGCCGCCCAGGAGCTCGGGCGTCACGAAAGCCCCCATGGACGGAATGAACACGAACAGGCACCCGGTGGCGATCCCGGGCAGGCTGAGCGGCAGCGTGACATGCCAGAAGGTGCGCCAGCGCCCTCCTCCCAGGTCCCTGGCTGCCTCGATCAAACTCCCGTCCATCTTCTCGAGCACCGCGAACAAGGGCAAGATGAGGTAGGGCATGTAGATGTGCACAAGCGCGATGGTCACCGCGAAGTCGCTGTACAGCAGCCATGTGATGGGTTGGTCGATCAGCCCCAGGCCGCGCAGTGACTGGTTGATCACGCCGTTGGTGCCGAGGATGAGCATCCATGCATAGGTGCGCACGAGATAACTGGTCCACAGGGGCAACACCAGCAGCATCAGCAGGGTGAGCCGATATTGCTTGACCTTGCGCGCGAGAAAATAGGCAACCGGGTAGCCGATGACCAGCGACAGCAGCGTCACATAGATGGAAATGCGCAGCGTGCGCCAGAACACGTTCACATAAAGTGAGCCGGCCAGACGCTCGTAATTCTCCAGCGTGAAGGTGGCGACGAATTTGTAGTCGACCGTGCGCCAGAAGCTGAAGACCACCATCGACAGCATCGGCACAATGAAGAACAGCAGCAACCAGGCGCCCGGCGGCGCAAGAAAACTCGAACCATCCAGAAGGCGACGTTGCTTCATCACATTCGGTCTGAATGCGCTGTCAGGTGTTGGCCGACTCGGCCATGAAGGCGTCGTAGTCCAGGGACTTGCTGTTGTGCGTGAGGCGTTCGCATCCGGTGGGCGTGACCACCAGCGTGTCTTCACACAGATAGCCCTCGACACCCTGGATGTAGTAGCCGGCCTCTATGTTGAGCGCCATGTCCGGCTCCAGGCCGCTGTCGGTCGCGGGCATCAGAAAGGCCGACGCGGATGGATCGGCCAAGGTGACGATGGGGGGGTCGTAGACGCTGATACCGATGCCATGGCCGCAATGAAAGCGATCGAAATTCTCAAGGCCCAGCTTGCGCGCTGGCGCCATGGCGGCGTTGTAGATGTCTTTGACGTCCGCACCGGGCTTGACCAGGGCAATCGCATCCTCGATCCCGCGCGCGAAGGCGTCATAAATTCGGCGCTGCCGATCCGTGGGGTTGCCCAACGAGATGACGCGGGCATTGTCCGAATGATAGAAGTCGTAGGTGCAGCCGATGTCGTAGCGCATCAGGTCGTCCGCCTCGATCACGCGGTCTGACACCAGCATGTGGGGGTAGGAGGTGCGCGGCCCGGTGCCAAACAGCATGAAGGTCGGCTTGCCGCCCATGGCCGCGATCTGCCGGTTGTATTCGTTGACCACATCGCTCTCTTTGACGCCGGGGCGCGCGAGCCTCAACGCGGCGTTGACCGCCCGTTCGGTAATGCGCGAAGCGACCCGCAGGCGATCGAGTTCGTCGGCCGTCTTGACCATGCGCACTTCCCACCAGATGGCATTGCCGTAGACGATGTCGCAATTGGGCAGCCGCTGCTTGAGGGCGGACCACAGCAGCGGCGAGATGCCGCTCTCGTCAATCGCCACCCGGCCATTTGTGAGACCCCTGGCCTCCAGGGCCGCCACCAACCCGTCAACCGCCCGGCCGACGATGTGGGCACTTTCCAGAAGCGCCTTGCCTCGGGTGCCCACCCGGTCCATCGGCTCACCTTTGTTGGGGCCGCGCGGAAACCCCGCAAAAATGTAGATGTCGTCGATCCAGACCTTGCCGTCGACGATGGCCTCCAGCTCAAGACTGGGCGCGATCAGCGACGCGACCGGCGTGTGGCCTGGCGTGAAGACCGAATAAACCTGGAAACCCTTGTTGATCCAGTGCGTGACGCACTCATAGTCGCTGGCGTACATGACGTTGTCAGGTGACGCTGCGACCAAAGCGTCGAGGCCATGTTTTTGCATGACCCTCTCGGCTCGCGCACGGTTGAAAAGCATGGTTGACTTTCCATGAAAGGGGTGGAGGGCCGCCGCAAAAAAGGTTACCCTGCCCCTGTCGGGTTGTCAACGGCTGTGGTGCCGGCACACTTTGTCGTGCCGTTTAGAACGAATGCCCGCTGCGGCGGCCCCGTCATTCGAGGGTGAAGCCCACCTTGATCGTCACCTGCCAATGGCCGACCTTGCCATCCTGGATGTGGCCGCGGGTCTCGACCACCTCGAACCACTGCATGTTGCGAACGCTCTCATTGGCCTTGGCGATGGCCGATTGCACCGCGTCCTCGACGCCGGTGGGGGATGAGCCGGTAAGCTCGATGGTCTTGTAGACATGCTTGGACATGGCGGCACTCCTTGCTTGTGGCGGACTCGGGGGCTCAGTATGTCTTTTCCGGCGGCGGCGTGGGGCCCGATGTATCCGCGCCGGCCAGCGTTTCGTAATACCGAAATGTGTGGCAGCTGCTCGCCCAATGCCGGTTGGTGGCCCGGCGAGTGCCCACGCCCACCATGGTCTTTCCCGCCGCCTTGACCTTCTGGGCCAGCGGCATGAAATCGCTGTCGCCGCCCACGACGATCACGGTGCCGATATGCGAGTAGCGGGCCACGTCTTCCAGGGTGTCCAGGCTCAGCCGGATGTCGGCCCCGTTCTTGGCCGCACCACCCGGCGGAAAGAGCTGGATCAGCTCGATCGCGTTCTGCAGCAGCACATCGCGGTAGCGGCCGAAGAACTGCCAGTTGCAATAAGCGCGATGGATCGCGATCGGCCCGAACGATGCCGCCATGTCCACCACCGCCTGGACATCGACCAGCGGCTCCTGGGCCTTGAAGCGGAAGTCGTTTCGTGCGTAGGCCCCGGGGTCTTTTTCCTCGCACAGGCCGGCGTGAAGGTTCTCGAAATCCCAGTAGAGCGCGACGGTGCCGCTCTCGGGGGCGTGCTTGTTGATCATGATGACCCTTTCAGGCGGTCATGGTAACGAGAGCGGGCCCTTTAGTCCCAGACGATTCCCCCGTCGACATTGATCGACTGGCCGGTGATGTTGCGGCCCATGTCCGAACTGAGGAAGACCACCGCCTGGCCGATGTCCTCGGGCTCGTTGATCCGTCCCAGCGCCGACAGCTGCGTCAGGCGTGACATGACCTGCGGGTCGGTCGCCTCCTGAGCGCTCAGCATGTCGGTGCGCGTCGGGCCGGGGCAGACCGAATTGACGGTGATGTTGTGGGGCCCCAGTTCGTTCGCGGCGATGCGCGCAACGACGATGGCGGCGGCCTTGGACGCGGCGTAGCTGGCGTTGGACGCGCCCCGCAGCCCCTTGCCGGCAATCGATGCGATGTTGATGATCCGCCCGCCGCCCGCCGTTTTCATGTGCCGCGCAGCGCCTTGCAGGCAGAAGAACAAACCCCGGCTGTTGACGTTCTGGATCCACTCCCAATCCGCGGGCGTGATGTCCAGCACACCGATGCGCCGCGTGACGGCAGCGTTATTGACCAGGATGTCGAGGCGGCCGAACTCGGCAATGGCCGCTGCGAGCATCCGGTCGATGTCGGCAAGGTCGGCGATGTCCGCGCGGACGAACAGGGCCTGGCCGCCTGAGCGCCTGATGGCGTCGGCCGCTGCCGCGCCGCGTCCCTCGTCGATGTCGGCGATCGTCACCGCGGCGCCTTCCTGGGCCAGGCGCCGCACGATGCCAAGCCCGATCCCGCTCGCGCCGCCGGTCACCAGCGCGCTCTTGCCTCTCAGCAACACCGGCGGCTCGCACCCGGCATCAGCCGGCCGCCTCGATCAAGGAGGCCATCACGATCGGCATCACCTCCGTGGTGCCGCCGTCGACCGGCAGGGTATGGCCGGTGATGTAGCCCGATTCGGCGCTGGCCAGGAACAGGGTGGCGTAGGCCACATCCCATCCGGTGCCTTCGGTGCCCAGCAGGCTGGCCCGGGCACGCTTGCCGCGAATGGCATCGCTGCCGGCGCCATCCCAACCCTTGAAGTTCAGACCCATGGGAATGGCGACGTGCCCCGGCGCCACGCTGTTCACGCGGATGCCGTGCCGGCCATACTCGAAGGCCTGGGCCTTGGTCATGGCGATCATGCCGCCCTTGGAGGCCGAGTACGCGATGCCGCCGCCCGCGACCATGCCCGCAATCGACGAGATGTGGATGATGGCGCCCACGCCCTGCGACTTCATCTGCGGCACGACGGCATCGCTCATGAGCTTGGCGGCCTTGAGGTTGAGGTCAAGGATGCGGTCCCACAGGGCTTCGGTGTTTTCCTGCTCGCCCGGTGCGATCGCAGCATTGTTCACCAGCACGTCGATCCGGCCGTAGGTCCGCAGGGCGAGTTGGGCAGCCGCCGCGCAGTTCTCGGCACGGGTGATGTCGGTCACGCTCACGACGCATCGCCCCCCGATCGCATCGATGGCCCGGCGCGTGTGCGCGGCACGGACTTCATCGCGGTCGACTAGGACGACATTCGCGCCCTTGGCCGCGAACAGGACCGCGATGTCGGATCCCGAGCCGCCCATGGCGCCCGCCGAGCCCGCGCCCGTGACGATGGCCGTCATGCCCGACAAGCGCTCGTCGCGCCGGATCTCGGGGATGGAAAGTTGCTCTGTCTCGTTCATGATGGATGCAATCAACGGTCCGGTTCCACAGGCACTTCGCCGCGATGCGGCCGGTTGCCATACGCCGCGCCCTGCAGCGCCAGGCCAAATGCGAGCCCGTCGCCAAAAGCCTGCTGCCATGGCCTGATCAGGGCCGCCCGCGTGTTGCGGGCAACCACGGTCGGCTTGGCGGCGACGCGGCGCGCATGCTCCCACGCGCGCGCCAGCAGCGAGCCGCGCTCGAGTACCTCGCCCACCACGCCCAGCGTCAGGGCCTGCTGGGCGTTGAGCAGTTCTTCGGCGAACAGCAGATGCCGCCCCCGGTTGGGGCCCAGCAGCGTCGTCCAGAGCACGTGGGTGCCATCGCCTGGAACGACGTTCCTGGCGAAGTGGGTCGCGTCGCCGATGACGGCATCGTCCGAGCACAGCACGATGTCGCTGAGCAAGGGGATCTCTGCATGGATGGTGCATCGCCCCTGGATCGCGGCCACGACCGGAATCTCCAGGTTGAGCAGCGCCGACAGATAGCGCTTGCCCTCCCAGGTGATCACATCCCAGCCGATGCCCTTGAAGGTGGGCAAGTCGATCGCGCCGCAAAAATCGGCGCCGGTGCCGCTGATCAGAAGCACCCGGTTGTCCGGGTCGGCGTCGATGTCCTGCAGCACATCCCCCAGCAGACGGTGGGCCCCCGCCGACCAGCGGAAGGCCTCGCCCTGGGAGTGCAGGCGCAGGTGAAGGACACCGTCATCCCGCTCGATCGCGAACTCCGGGTACTTGCTCCTGTAGTCGTCGATCTGGCTCATCGAGCTTACTGGGCGTTGGCGAACTTGCCGTTCTTGACGGTCATGAGCGCCGCGTCGTACTCGGGCAGGCGGTCGGTGATCGTCATGGTGCCGTTGGCGCCCAGCACGTTGGACCAGTCCTTGACACTGCTCAGGGCCTTGCGCAGGGAGTCGCGGTCGACGTTGGGCCCGACCTGCTTGATGGCCGCGGCGATCAGCTTCATCTGGGCGTACCCCACGGCAGCCCAGTTCTCCGGCGCCACGCCGTACGCCTTCATGAAGGCAGCCTCGAACTTCTTGCCTTCCTCGTTGACGCCGCCGGGTGCATAGTCAGCCGAGATCACCACGCCTTCGACGGCGGGACCGCCCACCTTGATCAGGGCTTCGTTCGCGAAGCCCGCGCCTGCGAAGATCTTGGTCTTGGGCGACATGCCCGCGGCAAGAGCCTGCTGGATGATGTTGGCGCCAGCGGGCGACAGGGTCGAGATGTGCAGGCAGTCGGGCTTCATCGCGGCGATCTTGGTCGCCAGCGCGGTGAAATCGGTGTCCTGCATGGCGATGGCTTCGACGCTCACGAACTTCACGCCCGCCTTCTCGGTGAACTCGCGGAAGGTCTTGTACTGACCGACAAAGCCCGGGTTGTCCCGGGCGTAAATGATCATGCACTCCTTGGGCTTGGCCTTGTTGACCGCATAGCGTGCCAGGGCCAGCGTGTGGCTGTCGTCCGACGAGGTGATCTTGAGCGACCAGGGGCCCGAGGCCAGCAGGTCGGGCGAATACACCATGCCCATCAAAGGCACCTTGAGCTCATTGGCTAGGGGCGTGATCGACAGGGAGTTGTAGCCACTGGCGGTGCCGATCACCGCCAGGCTGCCGTCGGCGGCGGCTCGCTTGAGCAGCAAGGCCGACTGGCCGCGGTCGCTGCCGTTGTCAAGCTGCACCAGCTTGATCTTGTCCGCGCCCAGGTAACCCGATGCATTGATCTCGTCGGCGGCCACCTTCATGCCACGCGACAGCGGGATGCCCTGGGAGGCGATGGCACCGGTGAGCTCCGTGATGCTGGTGATCAGGAATTCCTTGGCTTGGGCGGCCGATGCGGCTGCGGCGAGGGCCGCGGTGGCAATCAGGGTGCGCAGGAGCTTTTGCTTCATGACGATTTTCCTTTCGGGAGTTGTGCAGGGGACGCGGGGATGGGATGCGTTGAGGTCACGCGGGCTCGAGTGAAGGTTCCTGGCCGAGGTAGTGGGCGATCACGCGCGAGTCCAGGGCAAGCTGCGCGCTCGGTCCGCTGTGAACGACGACACCCTGGTCCAACACGTAGGCACGGCGCGAGCAGTCGAGCGCGCGGTGCGCGTTCTGCTCGACCAGCAGGATCGACAGCCCTTGCTCGTTCAAGGTGCGAAGTGCCTGGAACACGTATTCGGTGATCAGCGGCGACAGCCCCAGGCTGGGCTCGTCGAGCAGCAGCACCTTGGGGCCGCCCATCAGCGCGCGCCCGATCGCCAGCATCTGCTGCTCGCCGCCGGACAACGTTCCGGCCTGCTGCCACCGCCGCTCGTCGAGCTTGGGGAACAGCTTCAAGACACCCGCATAGTCATAGGGGGACTTTCGGCCGCGGCAGGCGAGTTCGCCCAGCCGCAGGTTGTCGTCGACCGTGAGATCGGCCAGGATCTGGCGCCCCTCGGGAACCTGCAGCAGGCCGGTGCGCGCCACCTTGTAGCCAGGCAGGCCGGTGAGCGTCTGACCACCGAGCACGACCTTGCCGGCCTTGGTCGGGATCATTCCGGATATGCAGTTGAGCAGCGTGGACTTGCCCGCGCCATTTGGGCCGATGACGGCGACCATTTCACCCGCGCCCACTTCGAGGCTCACGCCCTTGAGCGCCTCGATGCCATCGTAGGCCGCCATCAGGTTGTCGACTTGCAGCATCACTTTTTCCCCAGGTAGGCCACGACGACCTTCTCGTCGCGCATGACCTCTTGCGGCGTGCCCTCGCTGATCAGCCGGCCAGAGGCCAGCACATAGACATGCTGGGCCATGCGAGTGACGAAGCGGATGTTGTGCTCGATCAAGATCAGCCCCATGTTGCCGCGCGCCAGTTCTTCAAAGATGTCCCCCAGCTCGTTGGCCTCGACATCGTTCATCCCGGCAACGGGCTCGTCGAGCAGCAGGATGGCCGGATCGCTCGCGACGGCGCGGGCCATCTCGACGCGGCGCTGGTGGCCATAGGCCAAAGCACCGGCGGGCATGGCGGCAAAGCGCTTGATGTGAAAGCGTTCGAGCAGCGCCATGCTCTTTTCCATGATCTGCGCCGTCTCGCGCCGCGAGGCGGGCAAGCCCAGCAGGCCGGCCAGGATCGAGACGCGCTCGTGCCGGTGGAACCCGATCATCACGTTCTCCAGCACGGTCGCTTCGGGCAGCAGGCGGATGTTCTGGAAGGTGCGCGACACGCCATTGCGGGCCACGACATGCGGCTCTTGTGTGCCGAGGTCCTGGTCGGCGAGCGTGATCCGCCCCGACGACAGGCCCAGCGTGCCGGTGATCAGGTTGATGAGCGTCGTCTTGCCCGCGCCGTTGGGCCCGATCAGGCCGGTGATGCGGCCCCTGGGTGCCTGCAGCGACACACCGGCCACCGCATGGACGCCGCCGAAGGAACGCGTGACATTTTCAAGCACCAGTGCTGACATAGCCCGCTCCATTCACAGCCAGTTTCTTCTGCTCGTCCTGACCCTTTGTCCGCCGCCGCCAGATGATCAAGGTGTCGGCCAGGCCCAAGGGGATGTAGTTCATGACCAGCACCATGATCAGCCCGGTGATCATGGGCCGGTACTCGGCGAAAGGCCGGGACACTTCGGGCAGGATCGAGAGAAACGCCACGCCGATGACCGGCCCGATCACGCTCCTGCGGCCGCCGACCACGATGAAGGCCAGCACCGTCACGGCGAACCCGAAGGAGTACTGGCCCGGCGTGAGCGAATACGAGTGCAGGCTTTCGAGCCCGCCGTACAGACCACCGATGGCGCCGCTGATCACAAAGGCGAGCGCGTGGTATTTGCGGATCGACACGCCCAGGACGGCGCCCACGGTTTCGTCCTGCTGGATCGCGTCGAAGGCGCGTCCGACGCCCGACTTCTTCAGGGCGTGCATGAAGTAGATCAGCACCGCGCCGATCACCAGCAGGTGCCAGGTCGTGATCGACTTGGGAATCTCGTTGATGCCGAAGCCGCCCCCGGTGACCGGTTCGGCGATCAGCATGATCGAGGTCACGATCTGCACGAAGGCCAGCGTTGCAATGGCCTGGTAGATGCCGCGCAGACGCGACAGCGGCACGGCCAGCAGCCAGCCGATGAAAGCGCCCAGTGCGAGCGACAAAGCCAGCGCCGCGAACGCGGGGACGCCGTAGTTCTTGGCCAGGATGGCCGCGCAATAAGCTCCGACCGAGGCGAAGCCCGCCGTCGCGATGGAGAAAACGCCGGCGCGCAGGACGATCTGCTGGCTGTAGGCGAACCCGAGCCCGATCAGCAGGATGTCCAGCAGCGGCTGGTAACTCTGGAGGAAATTCATGCGTGACGCCCCACTCCGACGGCGGAGCCGGTTGAACCGAACAGTCCCTGCGGACGCAACAGCAGCGCCAGGAACAACAACGAATACAGAACGATGTCGGGGGAGCCGGCGGGCAGGTAGGCGATGCACAGGGTCTGGATCACACCGAAAATCAAGGCCGCCGCCACGCAACCCGGAATGCTGCCCAGGCCGCCGAGAATGATGATGACGAAGGCGCGCAGCATGTAGGGCTCTCCCATGTGGGCATCGATCGAGTTGAACGACAAGCCGATCAGCACGCCGGCAATGCCGGCCATGAAGCCGGAGATGAAAAACGTCTGCAGGTAGACCGCATTCGGATTGACGCCCAGCAGGATGGCCGCCTTCCGGTTGGAGGCGACCGCGCGCACCTGGCGCCCGGCACGCGTCCCGTACAGGTAGTACAGCAGGAAGGACAGCAAGGCCGCGACGGTGGCCGTGATGACCAGCTGGAGCAGCGAAAACCGCAGGCCGGCCACTTCGAAGAAGTGGATGGGGAAGGTTCCGAAGGGAAAGCGCACCGTCTGTGCGCCGCTGGCCTTTTGCGCCGCGCTCACCAGAATCAGGTCCAGGCCCAGCGTGGTCACCAGGGCCGCGAACTCGACCACATGGTGGGGCTGGCGGTGCAGTCGCCGCAAGCCGACGTGCTGCACCAGCAGCGAGGCCACGCCGGCAAACAGGCCGCCGGCCAATGCGGCGACCCAGATCGACACGCCCGAGATCACCGCGTAGTAGCCGACGAACGCACCCAGCATGAACACGCCGCCGTGCGCCAGGTTCAGCAGGCGGTGGACGCTGAAGATCAGCGTGAACCCCAGCGAGAACAATGCATAGACCGATCCGGTGATCAGTCCGTTGAGTATTTGCTGTGTCAGCATTTCACATGCAGCCTTTCGGCAGGGCACCATGCCCCACCACGACATCGTTGATGCGTGGCAGTGTACGGTTTTGTCCGCCCTTATAAGACAGGGTTTCTACTTAATGTGCGGACGTTGCACCCGCAAGAACCCCGGTCAGCGGGTCAGTTGCATGCGATAGACGAAGCGGTCGGAAGGGTGAACGCTGTCGGCCACTTCCAGCAAGCGGCCTTCGTCGTCGAAATAGCGTCGCACGATGCGCAGCGCCGGCGCGCCCACCTCGGCGTCGAGGTTGGCGGCGTCGTCGGAGCCGAGCACCACGCCGTGCAGATCCTGCTCGACCCGGTTGACCGAGACGTTGTAGTCGCTCTCGATCATGGCGTAGACCGCCGTCTTGCGGTCCCGCAGCCGCTCCCCGATGCCTTCGAGGATGGGGTTGAGGAACAGGCGGGTCACGCAGATTGCACGGCCGGGTTTGCTGCTGCGCCGGCCCGGCGGCTCATAGCGTATGCCGAACGCAAAAGTCCAGTCGGCGCCGGCCTCGGCGCCGTAGTCGCGGGCCTGCTCGACGCCCAGGGCCACCTTGCCGATGTACAGCAGCCGCAGCTCCGTATCGCGCGCGTACTGCAGCAGGTCGTTCACCGACGACACCCGCTGGGTGTAGCTGGCGTCGCCGGGCGCCGCGATCACGATGGTGCCCGCACGCTTGCGCCGGGTGACCAGACCGCCGGTGGCAAGCACCTGCACGGCAGCACGTGCCGTGAAGCGGCTGATGTCGAAGCGCTCGCACAGTTCGGCCTCGGTGGGCAGGTGCGCGCCAATGGCGTAGCGGCCATCCGCGATGGCCCGCGTCAGCTCGCGCGCGATCTGCAGGTAGCGCGGCTGGCCGTTGTCGGCCAGTGGCGTTGCATCGTCCTCGGCGGACCTGCTCGCGGCCGGCTTCACCGGTGCCTTCTTGGTGCCAGAGACCGATGGATTGGATTTGGGAGGCATGCCTGCAGTCAGAAGTAGCTCGTGCGTCATTTCATCACATTGGCTTGACGGGACCCCCAGTATGAACCAATAATGTCTGTACATATACGGCACTTTCCCGCAGGAACAGACACAGTGGAAACAATCAAGGCAAGCTGGATTCTGGAAGATGGGCGCACGGTCGAGGCGCAGGTTCCCGTCGGACACACCCTCATGGAAGCCGCCCTGGCAAACAACGTCACCGGCATCGTCGGCGAGTGCGGCGGCTCGCTCGCCTGCGCCACCTGTCATGTGTATGTCGAGAGCTCGCCCATTGCGCTGGACGGACCGAGCGCCTCCGAGCGCGAGATGCTCGAGCTCGGGGTCGACGCACCCACCGAGGCAAGCCGCCTGTCCTGCCAGATCGTTGCCGCGCCGGCGCTGAGCGGCATCGTGCTTCGCGTTGCGCGCTACTGAGCCTGGATGGGCCCGGGAATGACTGCCGACACCCACATCGCCATCGTGGGCGCCGGACAGGCGGCCGCTTCGCTGGCCGCCAAGCTGCGCGCGCTGGGATTCGACGGCCGGCTGACCGTGATCGGCGAAGAGCCCTTCGCACCCTACCAGCGCCCTGCCCTGTCCAAGAAATATCTGCTCGGTGAGATGAGCGCCGACCGCCTGACACTGCGGCCTGAATCGTTTTACCGGGACAACCGCATCGAGCTGCTGCTGGGCGCGAAGGTCGATCGCATCGACACGGCGGCGCGCACCCTCGCGCTGTCTGGCCAGACTTTGAATTACGACATGCTGGCCCTGACCACCGGCTCGCGCCCCCGCCAACTGCCC
This sequence comes from Pseudomonadota bacterium, assembly GCA_040387815.1. Taxonomy (GTDB): domain Bacteria; phylum Pseudomonadota; class Gammaproteobacteria; order Burkholderiales; family Burkholderiaceae_C; genus Ramlibacter. The sequence continues at coordinate 45,459 of JAZKDA010000093.1, forward strand.
TCGGCCATCGGCGGCTCGCTGGACGGCGTCTACACCATCCGCACCCGTGCCGATATCGACGCGCTGGCATGCGAGCTCGCGCCGGGGCGCCACATGCTTGTGGTGGGCGGCGGCTACATCGGGCTCGAAGCGGCCGCCGTGGCGATACGCCGCGGCCTGAAGGTCACCGTGGTCGAGTTTGCCCCGCGCATTCTGGCGCGTGTCGCCTCGGCGGAAACGGCCGGGTACTTCCGCGAGATGCATCTCGCCCAGGGCGTGACACTGCATGAAGGCACCGGCGTCGAGCGGCTGCAAGGCGATTCGCGCGTTCGCAGCGTCATCCTGTCGAGCGGCGCAGAGCTGGCCGTCGACTTCGTGGTGGCGGGCGTCGGCGCCCTGCCCTGCACCGAGCTCGCCGAGGCGGCTGGCATCCATTGCGACAACGGCATCGCCGTCGACGAAACGGGGCGCACCTCAGCGGCCCAGGTCTGGGCGGCGGGTGACTGCAGCTCGTTTCCGTGGCGGGGCGCCCGCATCCGGCTCGAGTGTGTGCAAAACGCGATCGAGCAGGCCGAATGCGTGGCCGCCGACATGATGGGGCGGACCACGCGCTACGATCCGACGCCCTGGTTCTGGTCGGATCAGTACGACCGCAAACTTCAGATCGCCGGCATGAACACCGGCTATGACCAGGTGGTGTCGCGCCGCACAAGCGACACCGCGCAAAGCTTCTGGTATTTTCGGGCCGGCGCCTTGTGCGCGGTCGACGCGATCGACGATCCGCGCGCCTACCTGATCGGCAAGCAGCTGCTGCAGGCCGGCAAGTCGCCCGACCCCGCGCAGCTGTCAGACCCGCTGTTCGACCTCAAGAGCCTTGTGGCACGCCGAGAGCCCGAACGCGCGCAATGACGTCCTCAAGCTCGGCACCGAGCGAGCCCACTTCGGTGAGGCTTGCCGGGTCGGTCACCTGGCCCAGATGCTCGCGGAAATGCTCAGGCGCGACACCTTCGACATCCTCGCGCAGCCAGCCTTGCGTGAGCCCCAGCGAGGCCCGCGCGTAACGCCCGGCCAGGGCCGAGATCGCCTGGCCGGTGACCGCGCATTCCGAACTGGCCAGGTACAGGGCCGCCGCCACGACCGAGTCGGTCGTCATGCGCGGGCCCAGCTCCTTTTGCATGCCCACGTTGTGGATGGCTTCGGCACCGATCGCCGGGCTGTCGACGGTGATCATGGTGCGGGCGTACGGCAAGATCGCGTTGACCCGGATGTTGAGCTCTTCGCCTTCCTTGGACAGCGCGTTGGCCAGGCCGATCAGCCCGGCCTTGGCCGCGCAGTAGTTGCTGTTGCCCTGCATGCCAAAGGCAGCCGCCGAGCTCGTGAACAGCACTCTGCCGTAACGCCGCTCGGCCATCACCTTCCAGGCCGGCTGCGTGACATAGAACGCGCCGAGCAGGTGAACATCGAGCACCTCCTTGACATGCTCCAGGGGCATGGCGCCGAACATCGCGCGCCGCAAAAATCCGGCATTGTTGATCACGATGTCGACCGCACCGAACGCGGCGATGGCGGTGTCGGTGATGGCCTGTCCGCCCTCGGGCGTGGACACACTGTGGTGGCTGGCCACGGCCTTGCCGCCATCGGTGCGGATCTGCGCGACAACCGCATCGGCCCACGGACCCTCTGGAGAGGACAGGCCACCCAGGTCGTTGACGACGACCGAGGCGCCCCGGCGCGCCAGCTCGATCGCATAGGCGCGCCCGATGCCGCGGCCGGCGCCGGTGACGATGGCAACCTGCCGCTCGAATGAAATGCCTTGCACGACGGATTCCTCGGGCGGGGGTCTCAGGCCGGCGTCACGCGCATCGGCAGCGACTTGAGCGTGCGCAGCGTGTTGATGCGCTTGAAGCCCGGATGCTCGTCACTGCGCAGCTCCAGGGTCTTGATGCGCCGCGTCATGACCCGCAGCAGGGCTTCGGTCTCGTACTTGGCCAGCAGCAAGCCCAGGCACTTGGTGGCGCCGGTGCCAAAGGCCAGATGATGGGCCAGGCCGCCGCGCTTCATATCGTATGTGTCGGGCTCGGGGAACTTGCGAGGGTCGAGGTTGGCGGCAGCGATATACGCGCCCACCTTCACATCGCCCTGCAGTTGCATGCCACTGAGCTCGCAGCCTTGCGGCACGGTCACGCGGTGCATGACGCGTGCTGGCGACACCACGCGCAAGGCTTCGTCGAACGCCGAGAACACGCCATCGGGGTTGGCACGCAAGGCGTCCCAGGCCGCGGCGGAGCGCCCCAGGTAGTACAGCGTCGCGCCCGCGCCTGCGATCGTCGTGTCGAAGCCGCCGCGAAACAGCACCCGCACGAAGCCGACCGCCGTGCCGGGCCGGAACAGGCCGGTGTCTTCCGAGTCGTAGATCTGCGCGCCCATGCCGCCAGGGACCATGTTCTCGCGCCGGAAGGCCTCCTCGAACTCCGGAAGGTAGGGCTCGACCTTCTTGCGGGCGGCCAGGTACAGGTCGTTCATGGGGCCGTTGGCATTGAAGTTCAGATCGCCGAACAGCAGCACGGTCTCGGGGTTGATCTGGATGCCCACGGTCTGGGGAAACACCGACAGGATGTAGGGCTCCACCAGGTCGTGCACACCGTCGAACTCGCGCAGGTCGATCATCTTTTCGACCATCTCCTCGGCCTTTTTCTCAAAGGTGGCTTTCATCGTGCGCAGGACCAGCGGCGACATGATCTTGAGCAAGCCGCTGCGCACCCGGGCGTGTTCCTCGGGTTCGACTTCGAGCAAGGGGTTCTTGTCACGCAAGGACTCGGGCTTGCGGATGTCGGTCAGGCCGACACCGGCGGTGCAAAGAAAGCGCTTGTCGTCGGCAAGCACCGCCTCGACCTCGGCGAAACGGCCCACCGCGTACATGTCATGGGGCTTGAGCCAGACCACGGGCCCCAGGTCCCGGATCGCCTCGTTGAAGCGCGTCGGGTTGTCGATGTTCTCGTGCGAGTACGGGTCCATGTCCAGAACCGGAACGCCCGCAATGGTGGATGGTGCAGTCATGTGTTGCCTCGGTTGATTCAATGGTGCCAGATTGGCAAGTCAGTACCCGGCGTCGGTGTAGGGACCGCAGTCGCGGCAATAGACAAGCAAGGTGCGCTTGTAGCTGCATACCAGCTCGCCCGTTTCGACAAAGCCACGGGTCTCGACCTGCGCAATGCCCTGGCCCGGCCGGGAGCCCGAGGGCCGAAGCGCGCCAACGGTCGACTCGGCATGGATGGTCTCGCCGATCCGAACCGGTCGCGGCATCTGGATGTCGGTCCAGCCCAGGTTCGTGACCACCCGGCCAAAGGTTCGCGTACTCAGGGCGGTGACGACGCCGAGCACCAAGGGCTCGAACACGCAGCGATCCATCGGGTCGGTGCGGGCGATGTAGGCGGCGTCGTGCCAGCGGGGGTTGATCTCCAGAGAACGCAAGGCATGCAGCCGGCTTTCTTCCATGTCGATGGTGCGGCCCGGCCAGTGCTCGAAGGTCTCGCCCTCGACCATGTCCTCGAAGACCAGGCCGGTCTGCTCGACCAGCACGCCGCCGGCGGTTTCGCGGTACAGGCCAAAGCGCCGCTCCTGGGCGATCGGTTGGTCGGCGCGGTCGTCCGGGTGCCGGCCGCGGCGGTACACCTCCATCCGGCAGGCGATCTTCGCGAAGGTGTCCCCGCGCTGATTCACACCGGTGATGGTCAGCGACACGATGCCTACGTCCGGGTCGCCGCCATCGTGCAAGGCCGAGACGATCGACTCCGAGTAGAGCGTGTCGCCGCCGAACACCGGGCCGGTCAGGGCAATGCTGTCGATGCCGAGCATGGCTCTGCGCCGGTACCAGCTGCGCGACACCATGCCCATCAAACGCTGCACCGTCATCGTGCTGACGGCCAGCGGCCGCTTCCACTCGGTACGAGCCGCGTAGTGGCTGTCGTAGTGCAGCTGCGCGTTGTTGAGGAACTCCACCGATTCTTCGCGGTTGTCCTGCTGCGACACGTCGGCGCCGGGCCGATGCCGGATGTGCAAGCCCACTTCGAGGTCTTCGAAGCTCAGGCCGAATCGCTCCTTGTAGCGTGACGCACCGGTGCGCACGTAACCGTATCTGCTCATGATGCAATTGCTCCAGCAACCACGGGGCTGGCGAGCGCGTCGCGCCCGGCCCCTGTCAATCGGTTCGCCAACCGCAGCGTTCTTTCGGCAGCCAGCACCACGGGTTGATCGATCATTTTTCCGTCCAGAACGCAAACGCCGCCCGCCGCCCGTGCCAAAGCCTCAACGACTTGAAAGGCGCGCTCCACCTGGCGCTGCGTTGGCGAAAACACGGTGTTGATGCCCGCCGCCTGGGCGGGATGAATCGCCAGCTTGGCGCGAAAGCCCAGGGCCTTGGCGGCTGTGGCCTCACGCACCAGGCCGGCCTCGTCCCGAAGATCCAAAAAGGGAACGTCCCAGGCCGCAACCTGATGCGTGGCGGCCGCCTGCACGATGCGGCTGCGTGCGAAAAGCAGCGGCTCCCAGGCCATCTCGGCGCCCAGGTCGGCCGCCAGATCGGCGCCGCCGAATGCCAGGGCGCCGACCGCCGGGTGGCCGGCGATGGCGTCGGCCACCCCCAGGCCACGGCTGCTTTCGATCAGTGCCACGATCGCGGGCCCACCGCCGGGCCGGTGCAGGTGCGCCGCGGCGGCCTCGACCTCGGCCACCGACTCGACCTTGGGCAGCATGATGGCCAACGGCAGGTGCTTGGCCTGGTGCAAGGCCAGCAGATCCTCCAGCCCGGCAAGGGTCTTGATGTGATTGATCCGAAGCACCCACAGGGTGGACGTGGCCTGCGCGGCATCGCCGGCCAGGAAGCTCAGCGCGGCCTCGCGCGCGCGGGCCTTGGCGTGCGGCGCAACGGCGTCCTCCAGATCGAGAACCACCCCATCGGCCCCGCAGGCGCCCGCCTTCTGAAAGCGCTCGGGCCGGTCCGCCGGTACGAAAAGCACACTTCTGAGACCCGACAGGGTGGCTTGCGTGGTCATCGTCATGCTTGCGCCCGCCATTGCCGGTCCAGCGTCTGCCGATGCGCCGGATGGGCGACTTCGATGAGTGCCTGCGCCCTTTCGCTGACCGGCTTTCCGCGCAGCCGCGCAATGCCGTGTTCGGTCACGACGAAATCGACCGCCTGTCCCGGCAAGGTGGGCTGGATGCGGGCACCCAGGTGCGCCACCAGCCTGCTGCGTCCATCACGGGTCTGGGATGGCACCGCGATCACAGACGCGCCGCCCTCGCTGAAATGGCCCGCGCTGGCAAAGTCGGCCAGCCCGCCGCCCGACGCGATACGCACACCATCGGCAAACTCGGAATTGACCTGTCCGGCGAGGTCGACCTCGAGCGCCGAGTTGATGGCCCACAACCGCTCCTGACTCAACAAAGCGGCCGGATGGTGGGTCTGGCGCACGGGCGCAAGCTCGGTCGCCGGGCCCCAGCTTGAGGCGTGCGCGCCCCCCGCGTCCATGATGCCGGTCGCGATGTGCAGGCCGGTGTCGCGCGATTTCGCGCGACCGGTGATCGTGCCGTTGGCGATCAGCGCGCACAACGACGGCATGAAGATGCCCGAATGCAGGCCCAGCGACTTCTTGCCCGACAGCTGCGGCACGATCGCCTCGGGAACGGCACCCAACCCCAGCTGCAGGGTGGCCTCGTCGGGAACGAGCGAGGCCACCAGGCGCCCGATTTCGAGTTGGGCGGGGTCTGCCGCAGCCCGCGCCGCCACAAGGCGCTCGCCCGACTCGGCGCCTTGCACCACGATTTCGGCGCGGTCCAG
>JAZKDA010000093.1:51283-58964 GCA_040387815.1 Pseudomonadota bacterium
GAGCTTGCGAGCAGTGAAAATCACCGCCGTCGGCACCGCCTTGCAACTCGAACACGGCCGCGGCGCGCGTGTCCAGGGCCGACGGCGTGTATCCCACCATCTCGCCGAAACCCACCTGGCCAGGCCGGGCCCCCGCCCGCACTTTTGCCAGCACGATATCGACCGGGATGACGCCCAGGCGCAGCATGCGGTCGATGTCCCACAGCGAGTAGGACAGCTGATCGACCCGGCGGCTCCAGTGCTTGGGCACCCCGCCCGCCACCGACACCAGCCGCAGGCGCCCGGCGTCCACGTCAGAAGCTGCTGCCTCGTCGAGGAAGGCGAGCGCACCAGACAGGTCGCCGAACATCAAGGTCAGGTGCGTGCCCAGTTGGCGTGCCGTGACCAGGAACGCCCGCATCAAGCCATCGGGCTGCTGAGGCGACATGGCGGCCAGCACGGTCGCCTGCGACCGGCCGGTCAGCATGGACCGCGCCGCGGACCAATGATCGCCCGTCACCGCCAACACCCGGGGGGCGACGGCAGCGCCGCCCTGGCGGTTGTTGGGGGTCGGGTCGCCTGCATCAGGCGTTGAACTTGCCTTCATATGTATGGACATTATCTTGACTACAAGCTTAATTGTCAAGACATTGAGGCACCCGGAAGCAGCCCGGCCCGGCACACGCCGGCCGGCGCCCGCAGCGCACTTTCGCCCGCGGGCCGCCAGTTGCCTCAGCGGGCGCGGACCGGCGAGCGCACAGGCAAGGCGTCGCGCTGGTGGAACCAGAAGTCCTGCAGCCCGCCTTCGACCATCTGGATGGCCGGGTCGGACTTGCGGGTCCGCATGTATCCAAAAAGGAGCTTGGCTGAGCTCACGGTCATCGGCGCGATCGAATACTCGCCGCGCGCCTGCCCTGGAACGGCGATCTCGCTGCGCACGAAGCCGATACCGACGCCCTCCACGATCAGCGCACGCAACAGGGCGTCATTGTTCACCTCGAGCGCCACATTGATCTGCAGCCCGCGCGGCCGGAAGAACCGCTCGCACAGCTCGGCGCTGGAGGTGCCCTTGGGGGTGACGATCCAGGGCATGGCGGCCAGCGCTCGCCAGTCGGCCCCGGGCAGCCGGTCACTCCAGGCTGCCGGCCCCGCCACCACGTAGTCGAGCATCTTGAGCACGACACCGTCCATGTCGTCCTCGAGCGCCGAGCTCACGAAAAAGCCAGCGTCGAGTTCGCCGCTGCGCAAGCCTTGCTTGGTCGACAGGGAACTGCGGGTCTCGATGTTGAGCTCCAGCAAGGGGTGATGCTTTCGAAGCCAGGCCACCAGCTCGGGCAGCCGGTTCGCCTGGGGATCGCCCAGCGTTCCGAGCGACAGACGCCCGGACGGACTGCCTTGGAGCTCACGCGCCAGGCTGACCAGGTCCATGGTCGAACCCAGCACCCGGCTCGCGCTCTCGGCCAGGCGGACGCCGGCGGCTGTGGGCTCCAGTCCCCGCGTGGTGCGCACGAACAGCTGGATGCCAAAGTGACTCTCCAGGGCCTTGATGTGGTTGCTGGCCGTGGGCTGGCTGATGTGAAGACGCTCGGCGGCGCGCGTGAGATGGCCCTCCTGGACCACCGCAACGAAGGTGCGCAGCTGGGTCAGATCCATGGCATTCACACCCGGGACATTGGGGTAGTTGATTTGGGACATTCGAATTTGCCATTGGACCAGTTAAGTCCGGACTTTTATTCTCCGTTGACGTTGGAATAGCAGCCAACGACCGCATTCAACAACTCATTGGAGATGACAAAGTGATTCTAAAACCCACCGGCGGCGCACTTGGCATGGAAATCTCGGGCATCGACCTGAACCAGCCGATCAGCGAAGCGGACACCGCCACCATCAAGGAAGCGCTGGTGCGCAACGGTGTGGTCATCTTTCATGACCAGAAGCTCGATCCCAATCCCTTCGTGAACTTCGCCAAGACCTTCGGTCCGATCGAGCCCTACGGATCGACCCTGGCCGACTACCTGCTGCCCGAGCAGCAGGACATCATCGTGCTGTCGAACATCGTCGAGAACGGCAAACCCATCGGCGTAACCGATGCGGGCAGCTTCTGGCACGTGGACAGGTCGTACGTGGCCAAGCCGGCATGGCTGTCGTTTCTGTACGCCCTTGAAGTGCCGTTCAACGACGACGGCACCACCACCGGCGACACCGAGTTCGCCAGCATGACCGCCGCCTTCCGGGCGCTGCCCCAGGCCACACGCGAAAAGCTGGAGAAGCTCGACTCGGTGCACCAGTATGTGTTTCGCTGGTCCGAGGACAACGGATCGATGCCCCCGGTTCGGCACCCGATCGCGTTCAAGCATCCGGTCTCCAAAGAGCCCTGCCTGTTCGTCAACAAGGGCTTCACCCACCAGATCCCCGGCCTGCCAGAGGCCGAAGGCAAAGCCTTGCTCGAAGAGCTGTTCGAGCACGCCACCCAACCCCAGTTTGTCTACCGGCACCATTGGCAAAAGGGCGACGTGGTGATCTGGGACAACTACGCGACCCAGCATCGCGCCACGGGCGGCTACACCCTCCCCAAGCGCCGCCACCTGTGGCGCACGACCGTGCAAGGTTTCGACCTGCAGTGAGTCCTCGGCAATCGCACGCGCAATCGCAATAGCAATCGAAATTCATCGGAAAGACCGTCATGGCATTCAAGTCCGGGGCCCTTCAAGGCCTCAAAGTTGTCGAATTCGCCCACGTCATCGCGGGCCCCCTGTCCGGCACGCTGCTGGCCGACCTCGGGGCCACCGTGGTTCATGTGGAAGACCCCGGAACGGGTGACCCCCAACGGGCCGCCGGCCCGGCCAAGGACGGCATCCACCTGTGGTGGAAGGTGGCGGCGCGCAACAAGCGCTCGATCACGCTGAACCTGCGCACCGACGAAGGCCGCGCCACGGCCCGCGAGCTGGCCGCCTGGGCCGACGTGGTCATCACCAACTTCCGGGTGGAGACACTGGAAAAGTGGGGCCTGGACTTTGCCTCGCTCAACAAGATCCACCCCCAGGTGATCATGCTGCAGGTGACCGGCTTCGGCGCCACCTCCTCGCGCCGCAACGAACCGGGCTTTGGCAAGGTCGGCGAGGCGATGAGCGGTGTGGTGAACATCACCGGCTTCGAAGATGGTCCGCCCGTGCACACCGGGTTCTCGCATGGCGACTCGGTCACCGGCCTGATGGGCGCTTTCGCGATCCAGGCGGCGCTCTATCGCAAGGCGCATGACGCGGACTTCCGCGGCGAGTGGATCGACCTGGCCCTGTACGACGGATTGTTCCGCCTGATCGAGTGGCAGGTCGTGTTCTATGACCAGCTGGGCACGGTGCCCTCGCGCGTGGGCAACAAGCTGGCCGCCGCACCGGCTGCCGTGATCAACTGCTATGGCACCAAGGACAAGCGCTGGCTCACGGTGACCTCGGGCACTCCGCGCAGTGTGAGCAACGTCGCCGCATTGGTGGGCGAGCCGGCCGCCGACTATGCGGATCGTCCGTCGCAGGCCAAGAACAGCGTGCGCCTGGACAAGCTGCTGGGCGAATGGATCGCCGAGCGCACGCTGGACGAATGCGTGGCGATGATGAAAAAGCTGGAAGTGGTGGCCTCTCCCATCTACACGGTGGAAGACATCCTGGCCGACGAGACCTTCCGCGAGCGCGAGAGCGTGGTGACCATCGACGACCCTGACCTGGGCCCGCTGCGCATGCAGAACGTGTTCCCCAAGTTGACCAACTACACCGGCTCGGTCTGGCGCTCGGCCCCCAAGCTCGGCCAGGACAACAACCTGGTCTACAAGGACTGGCTGGGCATGAGCCAGGGCACGTTCGACAAGCTCAAGGACAACGGTCACATTTGACCCGCGCACCCGGAAAACCCACAACACGAGGAGACATCACATGACATTGACAACACTGCTTCAGGGCTTTGCCCGTAGCGCCGTTCGGCTCGGCGTGGCGGCCGCCATCGTCGGCGCCACCGCCTCCGTCGCGCCCGCACTGGCCCAGGAAGCGTACCCAGCGCGCAACGTCCGTGTCATCGTGCCGTTCTCCGCGGGGGGCGGCACCGACATCGTCACGCGCATCTTCGCCCAGCAACTGAGCGACCGGCTGGGCAAGACCTTCTTCGTGGAGAACAAGGCCGGCGGCGGCGGCGGTTCGGTGGGCAGCCTGGAAGTGGCGCGCTCACGACCCGACGGCTATGTCATCGGCACGGGCACGAGTTCGGGCCTGCTCAATGCGGCGGTCGACCCGGCGGGTTACAACCCGCTCAAGGAGCTCGACGCGGTCGCCCGCTTTGGCGCCACCACGCTGGTGCTGATCGTCAATCCGAAACTTCCGATCAAGAACCTGGCCGAGTTCATCGCCTACGCGAAGTCCACCCCCGGCGTGGCCTATGGCTCGTCGGGCACCGGAAGCGCCAACCACTTCACCGGGGAAATGCTGGCCAAGGGCGCCGGTGTCGCGATGACCCACGTACCCTACCGCGGCGAATCCGCGGCCATCACCGACGTGGTGTCGGGCCAGATCGCCTCCGGCTTCATCAGCGTCGCACTGGCCAAGCCGTTCATCCAGTCGGGCCAGCTGCGCGCCTTGGCCGTCACCACCGAACGGCGCTTTCCCGCGCTGCCGGACGTGCCGACGTTGGACGAACTGGGCCTGAAGAACATCGTCGTCGAAGCGTTCTATGGGCTGTATGCACCCAAGGGCACGCCGGCTGCCGTGGTCGACCTTCTGGTCAAGCACGTCAACGAGATCCGAGCCAACCCGGAGATCTCCAAGAAGCTGCTTGAACAGATCAGCTTCGACACCTCCGGCACGGACAACCCGGCGACCTTTCGCACCTACATGGAGAAAGAGCTCGCACGCTACTCCAAGATCGCCACGGACGCCGGCCTGGTCGGCATGAAGAAGTAAACCGCACCGAAAGTACAAGAGGAACAGCCTGATGTCTGACAAGTTTCAAGACCACTGGATCGAGCTCGACGGCCTGCGCCTGCACTACACGCAGTGGGGCGACGTGACCAAGCCCGCCGTGGTCATGCTCCACGGCCTGAATGTGCAGTGCCACACCTGGGACCCGATCGCCCGGGTCCTGGCCAAGGACTACAACGTCTACTGCATGGACATGCGCGGCCACGGCGACAGCGACTGGTCCAAGGCCGGTTACCGCGTCCGCTCGATGGCGCGGGACGTGCACGGCCTGATCGACGCGCTGGGCGTCGGCCCGGTTCACCTGGTCGGCCACTCGGCCGGCGTGCGGGTGGCGATTGCCGTCGCCGGTGAGAAGCCCGAAACGATCAAGAGCCTGAGCCTGTCCGACGCCGGACCGGCCAACTCGCCCAGCGGGGCGATCGCCATGCGCGACTTCCTGCAGGCGACCACCAACCTGCGGGGCTTTCGCGGCGAGGACGAAGCGCGCGAGTTCTACCGGGGCTTCCATCCCGAGTGGACCGAGGAGTTCATCGAGCTGCACCTGAAGTACCAGCTGCGCACGAACTGGGCTGGCAAGCTGGTGCCCAAGGCCGACCCGGACGTGCAGTGGATCACCGGCTCGGTGAGCCTGCCCGACGTGAAGTACCTGTGGAAGGTGTCCAAGAACCTGACCATGCCCACCTTGTTGTGCGTGGGCCGCAAGAGCGTCGTGCTGGACGAGGAAGTCGTCAACAAGATGCTGGGCACGATGCCCAATGCCAAGGTGCGCTGGTTCGAGGGCGGGCATTACTTCATGCGCGAGAACCCCCGCGAGTTCACCGAAGTGCTGACCGGCTTCCTGCTGGAGAACGCCAAGTGAGCACCGGCAGAGAACGTTACGCGCGCATGCGCAGCATCCTGGAAGTGCCGATCCTGAGCGAGAAGTTCTGGGCCAAGATGCCCACGGCCAAGGCCGACGGCATCATGCTCGACCTGGAAGACTCCGCGACGCCGGCCAACAAGGCCGAAGTGCGCGAGCGAATTGTCCAGGCCCTGAAGTCGCCGGCGCAATTCGGGGGACGCACGGTCATCGTGCGCGTCAACAACCTGGCCACGCCCTGGGGCCAGGACGACCTGGCCGCACTGGCCAAGGTCGACGGTGACTTCCTGATCTGCTATCCCAAGGTGCAGACCGCCGCCGAGGTGCGGGACGTGGTGGGTTTGATGAACCCCGCGCAAGCGGCCGGCGGCCTGTACGTGATGATCGAGACGGCACGCGCCATGATCGAGATGGACACCATTGCCAGCTGCAAGGGCGTGGTCGGGCTGCACTTCGGCTATGTCGACTACGCAGCCGACGTCGGTTCGCGGCCGTTCGACGAATCGGGCGACCGCCTGTATGCGCCGGCCAACCACTACGCGCAGACCAAGATCGCGGTTGCGGCGGCCGCCTACGGCCTGTTCGCATCGGGCGGCACGCTGATCCCCGACTACAAGGACCTGGACAAGGTCGCGAAGTTCGTGCGCAACTGGGCCGATCTCGGCTACACCACCTGCATCGCGGTGTCGCCGGCCCACCTGGACATCATCAACGCCACCATGGCGCCCAGCGCCGCGGAAGTGGCCGCCGCCACGGCGGTGTGCGAAGCCTACGAGGCCGCGACGGCACGCGGCGAGCCCGCGGCCATTCTCAACGGCAAGGTCATCACCAACCCGGACTTCAAAGTCGCGCTGCTGGTCCTCACGCGCGCAGGGGCCCGGGTCTGAGGCCCGCGACCGACACACCCATCATGAACGACACACAGCGCGAGGGCCTGGGCGCCCAACTGGGACGTGTGCTCGGCGAGATGGGCCGCCAGCCCCTGGCCGCGCCCACGCTGGCGGCCGCCAAGGCCAAGTTGCTGCACGCCTGCGGCGTCTCGCTGGTCAGCAGCCGGCTGGCGTCGGCGCAGGCCGCGTGGAACGCCGTGAAGAACGAGCGCGGCGACTGCTTCGTCTTCGGACAGTCACAGCGCATTCCCGCCGGCGATGCCGCGTTCGTCAACGGCGCCATCGGCCACAGCAGCCTGCTGGAGGACTGCGGACCGGGCGGCCTGCGGCAAGGCAGCCATCCGGGCACCTACGTCATTCCGGCTGCGCTTGCGGCAGCCGAATCCAGCGGGGCGAACGGCAGGCGGTTTCTGGCCGCGCTCGCGGTGGGCTACGAGACCGTCAGCCGCATCGGCGCCGCCGCCCCCTTGTCCATCGTCGCCCGCAAGTTCCGCCCGCTCGGCGTCATGGGCCCCCTGGGCGCTGCCGCCGCAGCTGCCGTCATCGGCGATGCGGACGACCGCCAGCTGGCCGACACCCTGGCCATCGCCGTCAACATGTCCTGCGGCACCACCCAAGGCATTTTCGAGGGCAGCATGGAGCCCTACTTCCAGGCCGGCCTGGGCGCACGCAACGGCCTGTTCGCGGCCCGGATTGCACTGGCGGGCGCCCGAACGGCCACCGATGCGCTGGAGGGGGAGTTCGGGTTCTTCCAGACCTACGGTGGCGAGGCCTGCAATGCGCAGGTTCTGCTCGATCGCGCCACCAGGCCCGCCATCGAGCAGGTCGGCATCAAGCACTACGCCGCCTGCCTGCAGAACCAGAACACGGTCGCCCTGATCTCGGACGCCATTGAGCACCCGATCGATCCGGACACCATCGAGCGGGTGACGATCACGCGATCGGCCACCGGCACCAATGGCCTCAACAGCCCCGGCGTCTCGCGAGATGGCCCC
>JAZKDA010000094.1:0-6452 GCA_040387815.1 Pseudomonadota bacterium
GTGCGCGGCGTAGTAGTCGCAGCTGGCCCATTCGAAGGTGGTGGTGTCCAGGTTCAGGTCGAAACGTTTGGCGGCGGCCTGCAGGGCGCGCAGGCCCTCGGGCATGACTTCCTTGCCGATGCCGTCGCCGGCGATGACGGCGATGCGCTTCCTGCTCATGGGGTGGTCTCCAGGGGAAAGATCGAAACGAAGGCCCGAACTTACATCATCCGCTGCGCGCGCTACCCGCGGCCTGCGACCGCACCACGAGGCTCACGCCGGTGGCCGTGAGGGCCACTCCCGCGATGGTCAGGGCGGTGATCGGTTCGCCGAACAGCACCCAGGCCATGAGCGCGGTGGTCGGCGGCACGAGGTACATGAGGCTGGTCACTGAGGTGGCGGCGCCGCGCTGTATGAGCAGGTACAAGAGCGAACTGCCGCCCAGCGTGAGCGCCAGCACCGACCAGCCCATCGCGCCGAACAGTCCGGCATTGAGGCTGCCATCGGCTGCAAACCAGCGCATCGACTCTTGTTCGAGCAGGGCCAGCGGCAGTGTCACAGCCAGGGCCGCGGCCAGCTGGACCAGGTTGGCGGTACGCACGTCGCAGGGTTGCACGAAACGCTTCTGGTAGAGCGTGCCGGCGGTGATGGACAGCAAGGCAATGAAGGCGAAGGCGAGGTTGCGTGGATGCACTTCGCCCAGGCCGAGCTTTTGCCACACCACCAGCACCAGGCCCGCCAAGCCCAGGGCCAGGCCGGCCCACTGGCGGCGCGTGACGGCATGGCCGCTGGCCGAGATCCAAAAGGCCGTGAGCACCGGCTGCAAACCGACCAGCAGCGCCGACAGGCCGGCACCCATGCCATCCTTGACGGCCGCCCACACGCCGCCCAGGTACCCGGCGTGCATCAGCACGCCCGTCGCCGCCAGATGCCACCACTGCCGGGCGCCTCTCGGCCAATGGGCGCGGGCTGCGAAGGCCCAGACCACGAAGCACACCACCGACAACAGGTAGCGCCAGGCCAGGAACTTGAAGGGCGGCGCGTGCGGCATGCCCAAGCGGGCCACGATGAAGCCGGTGCTCCAGATCAGGACGAACACGGCGGGCATGGCCCGCAGCAACGCATGCCCGCGCGCGTCGGCGCCTCCCACGCTCAGCGCACCCGTTGCCGGATCTCGGGCAAGGCTTTTTGCAGGTAATAGACCATGGACCAGACGGTCAGGATGGCCGATATCCAGATCAGCCAGCTACCCCAGACGCGGGTGTCGATCAGGCCGAACAGGCGGCCGTCGTACAGCAGGAACGGGATGGCGATCATCTGGAAGGTGGTCTTGAGCTTGCCCAGCATGTGCACGGCGACGCTGCGCGCGGCGCCGATCTGCGCCATCCACTCGCGCAGGGCCGAGATGGCGATTTCACGGCCGATGATGATCAGGCCTACGAACACGTCGGCGCGCTGCAGGTGCACCAGCACCAGCACGCAGGCGCACACCAGGAACTTGTCGGCCACCGGATCGAGGAAGGCGCCGAAGGCCGACTGCTGGTTGAGCCTGCGCGCCAGGTAGCCGTCGAGCCAGTCGGTCAAGGCGAAGACGATGAACATGACGGTAGCCACCAGGTTCTGAACCCGGGGCTCCATTCCCATGTAGAACACGCCGACGATGAGCGGGATGGCGACGATGCGCGTCCAGGTCAGGATCGTGGGAATGGTTAAGAACATGGGCCTGATTCT
The DNA here is from genome assembly GCA_040387815.1 of Pseudomonadota bacterium. GTDB lineage: Bacteria > Pseudomonadota > Gammaproteobacteria > Burkholderiales > Burkholderiaceae_C > Ramlibacter. Next base: position 1,711 of record JAZKDA010000094.1, read on the forward strand.
GGCATGAGCCCGGGGGCTGCTCGCCGCCCGTGGCCGCTTCAGTGAAGCGCTCGGTAGATTTCCTCGGCCAGCTCGCGCGAGATGCCCTCCACGGTGGCGATGTCGTCCACGCCGGCGTCCGCCACGCCGCGGATGCCGCCAAAACGCTGCAACAGGCGCGCCCGCTTCTTGGCGCCCACCCCGGCGATGTCCTCCAGGCGGCTGCCGCCGACCCGCACCTTGGCCCGGCGCGCGCGCATGCCGGTGATGGCAAAACGGTGCGCCTCGTCGCGGATCTGCGCCACCAGCATCAGCGCCGCCGAATCGTGGCCCAGGTAGACCTTGGGCCGGCCGTCGGCGAAGACCAGCTCCTCCAGGCCGACCTTGCGGCCTTCGCCTTTCTCGACGCCAATGATCACCGACAGATCCAGCCCCAGCTCGGCGAAGACTTCGCGGGCCATGCTGACCTGGCCCTTGCCGCCGTCGACCAGGACCAGGTCCGGCAGGCGCGGTGCGCCGCCGCCGGATCCCTGGTCACCCTTGGCCCCCGGCACCGCATCCGGCGAATCCGGCCCCGCCTGCGCCAGCCGCGCATAACGCCGCGTGAGCACCTGCCGCATGGCGGCGTAGTCGTCGCCGGGCGTGATGTCGTCGATGTTGTAGCGGCGGTATTGGCCGTTTTGCATCTTGTGCTGGTGATACACCACGCAGGAGGCCTGCGTGGCCTCGCCGGCGGTGTGCGAGATGTCGAAGCACTCGATGCGAAACGCGTCGATGTCGTCCGGCGCCAGGTCCAGCGCGTCGACCAGGGCCCGGGTGCGGGCCTGCTGTGAGCCTTCCTCGGCCAACAGCCGCGCCAGCTGGATGGCGGCGTTCTTCTCGGCCATCTCCAGCCACAGGCGTCGCTGTTCGCGCGGGTTGTGAACAGCGCCGATGCGCAGGCCCGCCTGCTCGGACAGCGCCTCGACCAGGGCGCGGTCGACAGGGTGGCTGGTGATCAGTGCCGGCGGCACCGGCACACCGATGTAGTGCTGGGCGATGAAGGCCTCGAGCACCTGCACTTCCACCGGCCGCGCGGCCTTCTCGCCGTCTTGCAGGGCCTGCAACGCGGCGGCGTCCTCGACGTGGGTGGGAAAGTAGGGCCTGTCGCCCAGGTGCCGTCCGCCGCGGACCATTGCCAGGTTCACGCAGGCCTTGCCGCCGTGCACCTTCACGGCCAGGATGTCGGCATCCTTGTCGGTGCCGGTGTCCACCGACTGCTGGTGCAGCACCCGCGACAGCGCGCTCATCTGGTTGCGCAACTCGGCGGCCTGCTCGAACTCGAGCTTGCCGGCGTGTTCCATCATGCGCGACTCCAGTTGCGCCATCACCTGCTGCGCGTCGCCGCGCAGGAAGCGCTCGGCGTTGTCGACATTGCGCTGGTAATCCTCGGCCGAGATCAGGTTGACGCAGGGGCCGGTGCAGCGCTTGATCTGATAGAGCAGGCAGGGCCGCGTGCGGTTGGCGAACACGGTGTCCTCGCAGGTGCGCAGGCGAAACACCTTCTGCAGCAGCTGGATCGATTCCTTCACCGCCCAGGCGCTGGGGTAGGGGCCGAAGTAGCGGTGCCGCTTGTCCACCGCGCCACGGTAATACACCATCCTCGGGAAAGCGGCGACGCCTTCGGTGGCGGTTGCACCCTTATCGGCGGCGCCGGTGATCTTGAGGTAGGGGTAGCTCTTGTCGTCCCGAAACAGGATGTTGAACCGCGGGTTCAGCGCCTTGATCAGGTTGTTTTCCAGCAGCAGAGCCTCGGCCTCAGAGCGCACCACGGTGGTCTCCATGCGGGCGATGCGCCCGATCATGTGCCCGATGCGCGTGCCGCCGTGGTTCTTCTGGAAGTAGCTGGCGACGCGCTTCTTGAGGTTGCGCGCCTTGCCGACATAGAGCACCCCGCCCTCGGCGTCGAAATAGCGGTAGACGCCTGGCAGCGACGGCAACGCGGCGACCTGCGCGAGCAGTTGTTCGGAATGCACCTCGGGGATGGTGGACATAGGGGCCTATTATCCCGGGCCATGCTCTGGGACATCTTCTGCAAAGTCATCGACAACCACGGCGACATCGGCGTGTGCTGGCGGCTTTCGGCCGAACTGGCGGCGCGCGGCGAGCGTGTGCGCTTGTGGGTGGACGAGCCGTCGGCCTTGGCCTGGATGGCGCCGGGCGGATGCGCTGGTGTGGAGGTGATCCGCTGGGACACGCAAATTTCAGCCGTGGCGCCGGCCATGGCGCCGGGGGAGGTGGTGGTCGAGGCCTTCGGCTGCGATCCGCACGACGGTTTCCTGGCGGCCATGGCCGAACAAGCCGCGCGCACCGGCCGCCAGCCGGCCTGGATCAACCTCGAATACCTCTCGGCCGAGGACTATGTGGAACGCTGCCACGGCCTGCGCTCGCCGGTGATGAGCGGGCCAGCCAAAGGATTGGTCAAGCGCTTCTTCTACCCGGGGTTCACGCCGGCGACCGGGGGACTGATCCGCGAACTGGATCTCGATGTACGGCAGGCACAGTTCGACCGGGAGGCATGGCGGAGGCACCGGCGCGGGAGTGACGAATCCCACATCGAGCAATGGCTCAGCCTGTTTTGCTACGAGCCCCCCGCCCTGCCCCAGCTCTTGCGCCAGCTCGTCCATGCCGCCCACCCCGCCCGCCTGCTGGTGACGGCCGGCCGCAGTGCCGCGGCGGTAGGCATCGCCCTGGATAGCCTGCCCGCCGGCGAGCACCCGGCCCTTCACAAGCTGCCCCTGCTGACGCAGCGCGGGTACGACGAGCTGCTATGGGCCTGCGATCTGAATTTCGTGCGCGGCGAAGATTCGCTGGTGCGCGCGCTATGGGCCGGCAAACCGCTGGTGTGGCACATCTATCCGCAGCACGATGGCGTGCACATGGACAAGCTGCGCGCCTTCCTCGACTGGTATGAGGCGCCGCCCGCGCTGCGGGCGTTTCACGAGGCCTGGAATGCGGGCGGCGACCTGCCGCGCATCGACATCGAGGATTGGGCGGCTACGGCCGAAGCGGCCCGGCAACGGCTGTGGCGGCAGACCGACCTGGTGGCGCAGTTGCGGCACATGGCCCAGGAGCCGGCCGCCTTCTGAAAGCCCGCGGCGAATGCTGCCTCAGCGGGCGGCTGCCGCCGCGGCCCCGGCCCGGGCGAGCGCCGGCGGCCGGCAGTCGGCGAACATGTCCATGGACGCGCATCCCGGGGCCAGGAGCACGGTGTCGCCGGCCATAGACCGCGGTGCTCACGTCCATCAGGCCCAGCATCGAATGGAACAGGTTGTCGTGACTGAGCTCACGCCCGGCCCGCGCGCGCAGGCAGGCGGTGTCAACGCCGAACGAGCGGCTGAAACCCGGTGACATCCAGGCCACCATGGGCACGCTCAGTTGAACGTCCGGCGCAATGGCGTAGGGCATGCCATGCAGGTACATGCCGTTCTCGCCGAGCGATTCGCCGTGGTCGGAGACGTACAGCATGGCCGTGTCGTAGCGGGCCTGATGCGCCGCGAGAAAGTCGATCACGCGGCCCAGCACATGGTCGGTGTACAGCAGGCTGTTGTCGTAGGCATTGAGAATCTCGGCCGGCGAGCACCGCTGCAGGTCTTCGGATTCGCACGCCGGCTGGAAGCGCTTGAACGCCGGCGGATAGCGGCGGAAGTACGCCGGGCCATGGCTGCCGAGCTGGTGAAGCACCACAAACAGGTTGCCGCGCGCGTCCCTCAGCACTGAATCAAAGTCGTGCAGCAGCGCTTCGTCAGGGCACTGGCCGCCACTGCACAGGCCTTCGATGCGCGAGGCCGCGAGGTCGTGCTGGGGCAGGCCCTCGCACACGCCCTTGCAGCCTGACTGGTTGTCGCGCCACAGCACGTCAAAGCCGGCACGGGCCAGCACGTGCAGCAGCGACTGGTGAGTCTGGATGCGGTCCGCATCGTGCTGACGCCGGCCATAGGGCGAGAACATGCAAGGCAACGAGACCTCGGTGGAGGTGCCGCACGCGCGCACATGGGGAAAGTTGATCACGTCGCGGCGGGCCAACTCAGGATTGGTAATGCGTTCATAACCGTTGAGGGAGAAATTGCGCGCCCGCGCGGTCTCGCCGACCACCAGGATGAACAGCGCCGGCCGCGAGCGCTGTTGCCAAGCTGCGGAAAGGCGGGCGTCTTCGCCCACCGGCTGCAGCGGCCCCGCGCGGCGGACATGGCCAAAGGCATTGGCCACGCCAGCCGCCACCACGTTGGCCGGCGTGACAAGGTAGCGCACCTCGCGGTGATTGCGCATCAACGATGCGAAATCGGCGAAGACCAGCATCAGGCTGCCCGCGGCCAGCAGCGCGGCGGCGGCCGTCCACGCCAGCCGCACGCCCGCGGCGCGCAGCAGGGGCCGCTGCGCAAGCCGAGGCCACCACAGCAGCGCCGCAGGCAGCACGCCAAACAGCAGGATGTGACCGGCCATCGACGGCGTGATCAGTTCGCGCGCTTCCCGGTAGTGGGTGGCCAGCACGTTGGCCGCCATGGGTATGCCCGCCAAACCAGCTAAAATTGCGGGCTTTGCGCCCATATGCGCCGCTTTGACAGGCGCCGTGGGTGCCCCTGTCGCTCCTATCGCCCCTAAATACCTGGTTCGCCCCAAACGGCCCCGCCGCGGCAATTTCGCCCTGAGCCTGCGCCTCAACCCTAGCCACCACTCATTATGAAAATCGCTCAAGAAATCCGCGCCGGCAACGTGATCATGCA
>JAZKDA010000095.1:0-13881 GCA_040387815.1 Pseudomonadota bacterium
GCGCACCACGGTCGACAACGTGCTGCTGCCGCTGGAGATCGTCGAGCCCTACCGCTCCAACTTCAAGCAAAAGCGCGCCGAGTACGCCGAGCGTGCCAGCGCGCTGCTGCGCAAGGTGGGCCTGGGCGGCTACGAGGACAAGTACCCCTGGCAGCTGTCGGGCGGCATGCAGCAGCGCGCCAGCATCTGTCGCGCGCTGATCCACGAGCCCAAGATGCTGCTGCTCGACGAGCCCTTCGGCGCGCTCGACGCCTTCACCCGCGAGGAGCTGTGGTGCATCCTGCGCGACCTGTGGACCGAGCAGCGCTTCAACGTCATCCTGGTCACGCATGATCTGCGCGAGTCCGTCTTCCTGGCCGACACGGTTTATGTCATGAGCAAGAGCCCTGGCCGCTTCGTCGTTCGCCGCGAAATCGAGCTGCCGCGCCCGCGCGAGCTGGAACTCACCTACACCAAAGAGTTCACCGACGTTGTCCACGAGCTGCGCGGCCACATCGGTGCCATCCGCAAGACCACTGCGGGGGCCGCTGCATGAGCATGGCCAATAGCAAACGGGTGCAGGCCTGGTCGCCGTGGGTGCTGCTGGCGATCACCATCGCCTTGTGGCAGGCCGTGTGCAGCGCCTTCCAGGTCTCGGAGTTCATCTTCCCCAGCCCGGCGCGCATCTGGACCCAGATGGTCGAGTACCGCGGCGTGATCGCGGCCCATGCCTGGCGTACCTACTGGGTGACGATGGCGGGCTTTGGCATCGCCATCGTGGTGGGTGTGCTGCTGGGCTTTCTGATCGGCAGTTCACGCCTGGCCTATGCGGCGGTGTACCCGCTGATGACGGCGTTCAACGCGCTGCCCAAGGCGGCCTTCGTTCCCATTTTGGTGGTGTGGTTCGGCATCGGCATCGGCCCGGCCATCCTCACGGCCTTCCTGATCTCGTTCTTTCCGATCACCGTCAATATCGCCACCGGCCTGGCCACGCTCGAGCCCGAGCTCGAGGACGTGCTGCGGGTGCTGGGCGCCAAGCGCTGGGATGTGCTGGTGAAGGTGGGGCTGCCGCGTTCCATGCCCTACTTCTACGGCTCGCTGAAGGTGGCGATCACCCTGGCCTTCGTGGGCACCACCGTGTCCGAGATGACCGCGGCCAACGAAGGCATCGGCTACCTGCTGATCTCGGCGGGGTCCGCGATGCAAATGGGCCTGGCCTTCGCCGGCCTGGTGGTGGTGGGCGCGATGGCCATGGCGATGTACGAGCTTTTCAGCTACGTCGAGAAACACACCACCGCCTGGGCGCATCGCGGCTCTCAGATGCAGTGACGCCCGATGTCCTGGCATGCGCGGCTGCGGCTGCACTACCGGCGCGAAGGTGAGCGCACGCTCGCGCGCTTCGAGCACAGCGGCCCGCTGCGTATCCTGCAAAGCCTGCATCCCGAGGGGCCGGGGATCTGCCACAACGTGCTCATTCATCCGCCCAGCGGCCTGGTGGGCGGCGACGTGCTCGACATCGACGTGAGGGTCGACCCCGGCGCCCACGGCCTCATCACCACACCGGGCGCCACGCGCTTTTATCGCACCGACGGCCCGGCCGCCGAGCAGCGCACCCGCATCCAGGTGGGCGCGGGCGCGCGGCTCGAATGGCTGCCGCTCGAAGCCCTGTGCTACAGCGGCTGCCGGGCGCAGAACCGGTTGCACATGGCGCTGGAGCCCGGGGCCGAACTGGTCGGCTGGGACGTGAGCGCGCTGGGGCTGCCCGCCGCCGGCCAGCCCTTCGAGCGTGGCAGTCTGCTGCAGGATCTATCGCTGGAAGGCGCCTGGCTGGAGCGCGGCCTGGTCGCCGCCGACGACGCTCGCCTGATGGACGGCCCGCTCGGCCTGGCCGGCCATCGTTGCCTGGCCACCCTGTTCCTGGCCACCGGCAGCGAGCTGTCGCGCGAGCGGCGCGAACTGGCGCTGGCCACCGCACGCGACCTGATCGAGGCGCACCCGCTGCGCGCCACCGCCGGGGCCACTGCCCCCAACGGCCGCGTCGTCGCGGTGCGGGTGCTGGCGCCCCTGGTGGAGCCGGCGCTGGCGCTGCTCAAGTCGATTCGCAACGCCTGGCGTCCGGCCCTGTGGGGCCTGCCGGCGCATCCGCCCCGAACCTGGGCGCTGTGAACGCAGCGCGGGCCGCTACCGCGGGGGCGGCCCCTGCACCTGGCGGGCCAGGCGGCCGAAACGCTGGCGGTACTGGGAAGGGCTCAAGCCCACCTTGCGGCGAAACAGGCGTGTGAAGAAACTGGTGTCGCTGTAGCCGACGTCCGTGGCAACGGCCTCCAGGGGATCGTCGCCCGCCTCCAGCATCTGCTTGGCCTCCTCCAGCCGCACATGATGGATGTATTCCAGCGGCGCCATGCCGGTGGCACTGTTGAAGCGGCGCTTGAAGGTGCGTTCGGCCAGCTTGGACAAGGCGACCATCCGGGCCACCGGCGCGGGGTCGGCATAGTGCAGGGCGGCCCACTGCTGGCAACTGGCGATCACCGGGTCCGCCGCGTGGCAGCCATGCGTGAGCGACGCATAGGCTTGCGGCGTTGCGGCGTTCAGGTCCATCAGGTTGATGCGCGCCACCCGCATGGCCTCTTGCGGGCCGGCATAGCGGGCGATGATCGCCAGCACCAGCAGGTGCCACGAGACCCCGCTGCCCGCCATCAGGATGCGGTTTCCCTCGCCGGCCACCACCAGCCCGCGGTCGGCATGCCAGCGTGTCAGCGGGTGTCTGCGGCTCAGGTGCTCACAATAGGCCCAGTGCGTGGTCGCATCGAGCCCGTCCAGCAGGCCGGTGCGCGCCAGCACGATCGCCCCTGAACAGGCCGAGGCGAGCAGGCCGCCCTCGGCATGGCAGGCGGTGAGCCAGCGCACGGCGGGATCGAAGCGCGTGCCCAGGTCCGTATCGGGTGCCACATTGATGTCGGTGACCACTGCCACGTCCGGCGCCATCACCTGGGCAAAGCCGGCGTCCGGGGTCAGGCGCACCCCGTTGAGGGTGGTGACGGGCCGGCCGTCGGCGGTGACCACGAGTGGACGGAATGGCGAAGGCTGCACCGGGCCGCCATGCAGCAGCGTCCAGTCGCGCCGCACACTGGCCAGGGCATCGAAGAAGCCGAAGATGGTCGCGGCGGAGGATTCCTGCGCCGCAAGCAGCGCGACGGTGATCGGGGCGTGGGCATCGGGCATGGCAGAAATGACCGGTTTGTTGCTTGAAACACCTTAGTCGAGATTTCGATCCAGTTCCACACTGACAGCACCGAATCACGCTTTTCCAGGAGCTTTCCATGAATGACGCCCAGGGGCAATCGCTCAGCGGAGCCAACGCATCCGCGCTGGCGGCCTACCAGGCCGCACTCGACAACTTCAGGTGCTTCACTGGCGATCCGGTCGCCGACGCACAGCGCGCCATCGCCGCCAGCCCCGAGATGACCATGGCCCATGTGCTCATGGCCTGGCTGCATCTGCTGGGCACCGAGCCCGCAGGCCAGCCGGTCGCGCAGGCCGCCTGCGCGATCGCTGCCCAGCTGCCGGCCAACGAACGCGAAAGCCTGCATCTGCGCGCGGCAACCTTGCTGAGCCAGGGACAGTGGGCGCGCGCCGGGCGGGTGCTGGAAGACCTGAGCATCGCTTACCCGCTCGACCTGCTGGCGTTGCAGGCCGGCCAGCAGGTGGACTACTTCACCGGTGACGCCCGCATGCTGCGCGACCGCATCGCCCGGGCCATGCCGCACTGGCAGCGCGGCATGCCGGGCTACCATGCGGTGCTCAGCCTGCGCGCCTTCGGCCTGGAGGAATGCGGCGACTACAGTCTGGCCGAGCGGCACGGCCGCGCCGCCGTCGAGCTGGAGCCGCGCGACGGCTGGGGCTGGCATGCGGTGGCCCATGTGCTGGAAATGCGCAACGATCCGGCCGCCGGTGTCCAATGGCTCGGGCCCAACGCCGCCACCTGGAGCGAAGGCAGCTTCTTTGCGGTGCACAACTGGTGGCACCTGGCCCTGTTCCACCTGGCGCTGGGCGACGAAGAAGCGGTGCTGCGCCTGTATGACGAGGCGGTCGGCGGCGCCGGCTCCAGCGTCATCCTGGACCTGATCGATGCCAGCGCCCTGTTGTGGCGCCTGCACCTGCGCGGCGTCGACCTGGGCGAGCGCTGGAGCGCACTGGCCGCACGCTGGCTGGCGGCGGGCCGCCCGGGCCGTTTCGCGTTCAACGACCTGCACATGATGATGGCGCTGGTGGGGGCCGAACGCGAGGACGACCAGCACACCCTGCTGCAGGTTCTGGAACAGGCCATGGCGGGCACCGACGACAACGCCGGATTCACCCGCGCGGCCGGCCATCCGGCCGCCCTTGCTTTCCATGCGTTCGGCCGTGGCGACCACGCGCGTTGCACCGAGCTGCTGCGGGACATCCGAAGCGGCGCGCACCGCTTCGGCGGCAGCCATGCGCAGCGCGACGTGATCGACCTGACCTTGCTGGCCTCGGCGCAGCGGTGCGGCCAGCCCGCCCTGGCGCAGGCCCTGCTCGCCGAGCGCCAGGCGCTGCGGCCGCAGGCTGGGCGCGCACCGAGCCGTGCCACGGACATTCACCGGCCGTGAGCGCGGTGGGCGGCCGTTCCAGGGCCGGGCCCCGCCTTGGTTGCGGCTGCGGGCAAGAGTGGGGATACTGGCAACTCAACAACTGCCCACAGCGAGCCCTGGATGGTCCTGCCTCCCCCGTGGATCACAGCACGGATCCGATGGCTTCGTCGCGCGCTGAAGCGGCTCCTGGCGAGCGGCACGGGTGTAGGGTCGCTGCGCGTGCTGTTGGTGCTTTGTATCGTGGTGCCGCTGCTGCAATTGCTGGTCTTCGTCACCTACCGCAACCAGCAGCTCGAGGCCGAGGCACAAGTGCGCCTGCAGCGCAGCCTGCGCATCGCACACGATCATGACCTGCGCATCTTCTCCGCGAACGAGGCGCTCCTGCAGCACCTGCGCGACCTCGCGCCGGCGACTGCCGCGGCCGATGCGCCTGGCTTGCACCATAAGCGCCTGAAAGAGCTGGTTCGTGGTCAGCCGCAGGTGGAGGCGATCTGGATTTTCGACCGCGACGGCCGGCCCCGGGCCGGCAGCCGCATGGCGGAGATTCCGGCGGGGCTGAGCAGCGCCGACCGGCCTTACTTCCGCTGGCACCGGGAAGGCAAGGGTACGCTCCAGGTCTCCGAGGTGATGACCGGCGTCGTCTCGGGCGAAAAGTTCTTCCAGATGAGCCTGCCGCGCTTCGCGCCAGACGGCAGCTTCGGGGGCATCGTTTCGATCACCATGAACCCGGCCTACTTCGCCGGCTTTCACGCCACCCTCGCGGCGGAAGAACCGGGCGTCGCCATCACCCTGTTCCGCCAGGACGGAGTGGTGTATTCGCGCTGGCCCGCCCTGGAACGCGCGCCAGAGCGAATGTCGCCCACCGGTGAAGTGCTCAGCCGCGTCTTGCGCGGGGAGATCGCGGGCGCCGTGCGAAACATTTCCTCGCTCGATGGGCAAAAGCGCATCATCCTGTTCCGCAAGCTGGGCGACTACCCGGTTTACATCGGCGTCGGCCGCGAGGTGGGAGCGCTCAAGCGCGACCTGATGGACGAGCTCGGACTGCTCGTGGCCGTGACCGGCGTGCCGGTGCTCGGACTGATCCTGGCCGCCTGGCTGGCCATGCGGCGCACGAGCGACGCCCTGGCCAGCGCCGCGCGGCTGCAGCAGGAATCGGAGGCGCGCCGCCAGGCCGAAGAGGCGCTGTTCCAGTCGCAGAAGATGGAAGCCCTGGGCCGGCTCACCGGCGGCGTCGCGCACGACTTCAACAATGCGCTGATGGTCATCAGCGGCAACTTGCATCTGCTTCGTCATGCCTCGGCCAACCAGCCTTCGCGCCAACTCGACGCCATCGGGCGCGCGGTCGATTCGGCCACCCGGCTCACCCGCCAGCTGCTCGCGTTCTCACGCCACCAGGCACTGTCGCTGGAGACGGTGCAACTGCAGCGCCGGCTGCCGGCCTTGCGGGACATGATCGAGCCGACCCTGGGCAAGGACATCGAACTCAGGCTGGAAGTCGCCCGGGACACGGCCCCCCTCGAAGTCGATGTGGCGGAACTCGAGCTCGCGCTGATCAACCTGGCCGTCAATGCGCGCGACGCCATGCCCGAGGGCGGCCGCTTCACGCTGCGCGCCTATAACGCGGCAGCCTCCGGCGAGGGCACCGCAGCGCCGGCGAGCGTGGTGATCGATGCGATCGACACCGGGCAGGGCATGGACCCTTCCGTGGCCGCGCGGGCGTTCGATCCCTTCTTCACCACCAAGCCGGCCGGCAAGGGCACCGGCCTGGGCCTGAGCCAGGTCTATGCGCTGTGCCGTCATGCTGGCGGCAGCGTCACCCTGATCAGCGCGCCGGGGCGTGGCACGGTGGTGCGCATGCACTTTCCGGCCTCGCAGCGCGAAGTGCCACCCCCCTCCGTGCCGGACCCCGCGCAGGCGGTGTCACCCAGGACGGTGCTGCTGGTCGAGGACAACGCCGAGGTGGCCGACGTCGTGCGCCCGGTGTTGGAGGACATGGGGTGCACCGTGACACACATGCAGACGGCCGCGCCCGCGCTGCAGGCGCTGGATGCCGGCACCCAATTCGATGTGCTGCTGACCGACGTGCTGATGCCGGGCGGCATGGACGGCGCCGCCCTGGCCCAGGCGGTGCGCGCGCGCCATCCGCAGGTGCAGATCTTGATCATGACCGGCTACGCGGAGCAGATCCAGGCGATCACCGCGCTGGGCTTTCGGGTGCTGCCCAAGCCCTTCTCACCGGCCGCGCTGGCCGAGGCGCTGGAGGCCTTGGCCAACGCGCCGCGGCAGGCCTGAACACCCCCGATGGCAGACGGCCTTGATCGCCGACTTGGCACACCGGGCGAACGCATGCATACTTTCAGCTCAACAATAAAGCGGCGTGCGGCATTTCAGGCGCCGTCCTCCAGGGAGCCCACCATCGACGCGAAGCGCTCGCATGCCCCTGGACGAGGTTTCCCCGCTGCCCCGGCCGGCGTCCGGGCGCATCACGACGCCAACCAACAGCGGACCCGACGGGCCGCCCGCGCAGGCGGCCCCGCTCCAGCAGCTGGCCGGTGCCCTGGGCGGCGCGGCGCAGCCCGAGCGCCAGGCGGCGCTGGCCGAGGACCTGCTCTCGCGACTGGACGGTGGCCACCTTTCCCTGCGCTGGATGGAAGGGGCGGATCGCGACGCGGTCTATGCACTGCCGGCCAAGGCGTGGGCCCTGCTCAATGCGGCCTGCCCTGGCGGCCTGCACACGGTGGACCTTCCGACCCCGCGCGACAACCAGCAGTTGGGCCGCGTCATCGAGGGGCTGAACCAGTTGACCGGCCTGCGCGCACTGAACCTGCCCGTGCCCGAGACCGGGGTACGCATCCACCTGCATGAACTGAACAAGGGCGACGGTGACCTCACCGTGCGGCTCGATTGCTGGCGCCCCGCCGGCTGGCGCATGACCGTGCCAGCAGGTTCAAAGGTGGAGACGCGGGGTGTCGCCACCCACCTCGCCCACCCTGGCAAACCCAGCCGGCAGACTGCGGATGGCAAGGGGGTGAGCCTGGGCAAGCCCTCGGCGCTGGACGGCATCGTCTACTTCCACCAACCCAAGGACTTCGCGGACACGAGGAAGGACTCTCGCGTCTGGGCCGGCACGCAGCAGGCCGTCATCGATGCGAACCTCAATGCCCAGGTACCCTTCGCCGAGACCAAGGCCTCCGATTCGCGCGGCGCGGCCGGGCGGAAACTGATCGTGTGCCGTCATCTGGCCTTGCAATGGCTCACGGACCGCGCTGCGGGCAGGAAAGCCTGGTACGGCAACTACCACGACGCCAAAGCGATCGCACGTCACGTACCCGCCTCGACCGAGAGTGCCATCCACGAGATGCGAAAGGTGCCGGCCGACGTGCTGGTGCCGATCGACCGGTTGGGCGAGGCCTTGCACGCCCAGTTCCGCACGATGACCCCGGGAGACCAGCGCCTGTTCTACCTGAGCAGTGAAAACCACGCCATGGCACTGGACCTGCGGCTCAAGCCGGGCAGCCCGGGCGAACCGCCGCAATGCGTGGTGAACTTCTATGATCCCAATGCCACCCTGACCCACGAACGCGTCACCTCGCGTGCACTCGATCGGATCAAGTCCCTGTCGCTGCGCACCTTCACCGGCTCGCGTACCGAGACGTATTTCGACCCCGGCTCGCTCCAGGTCGCCGCCCTCCACCAGGTTCATGTGAACCGGCCCGAGCCCAGGATGCCGGCCAGCCCGGGCCAGTGCATCGGCTTCGGTGCGCACGATCGTGTCACTGCGGGCTACCTGCACCAGGCACTGCGGTCGGGGCAGGCTCCCGCGGTGGCGCAAAGCGTGCGCGACATCCTGAGCGCCACCGGCCCGGCCGAGCCCGAAGTCCGCCTGGCCGCCGTCAGCAGCACCTTCCCGGGCCTGGCCGTGGCACTGCAAGAGGAACGCGCCGATGCCGCCATGGCCTATGTGGCCGAGCTCCTCGACGCGCCCACTGCACGGCTGCCCGCCCGAAAGCGGGCCGATCTGCTGTCGCTTGCCGTCGTGCCCCCCACGCAGCCGCGCGGCTTCACCCCTCTGCGGACGGCGCTTTTCTTCGTTCCAACGGCGACCGGTGCGTTCGTGCGCCAGTTGCTTGCGGCGAACCCGGCCGCATTGCCTCGCGCCATGGCCGTGGCGCTGTTGTCCGAGAAGGACGACGCGGGCGTACCGGTCTTGTCTGCGGCCATGTGCTTGCGCAAGGTCGCGCCCCCCGCCTGCGCGCAGGGCTTGCGCGAAGGTATCTACCACTTCGTTCATGAGATCCTCGCCGCGACCGGCCTGCCGGTGGACGACGCGCAACGGCTGATCGTCGCGCGCCACCCAGCATCGGGCCAGGCCGCAGGTGCCGGCGGCCTGAGCGCCTGCGAAGCTGCGATCCGCGCAGGCCGGCATGTCAATGCAGGCGCCCTGGTCTGCGCCATCCTTGAGGCGCCCGCAACGCAGGCCCTTCGACAAGAGCTGCTCAAGGCGCTCGACGTCGACCTCGCCGCGCTGCTTGAGCGCCTGGCCGCATCCACCGAGCCGGACGCGTCGCAATGGCTGGCGCGCATCGTGGCGGCCCTGCCCGACAGCGGACTTGCGGCAGCGACTGTGGCCACTGTGCTGGCGCCCTACCCGCAAGTCATCGCGCACCCGCATCCCCGCCAATCGCCCCAGGCCCTGGCGCTGCTGCAGCCCGACACACTGGCAGCGTTCGACGCCACCGTCCATACCGACACGGTATTCCGTGAGGCCGGCCTGCGCCCCCTGCGCCTGGACAGCAATCCATCGCTCATGGTGTGCGGCGCGCAGCGCGAAATCCCCGGATTGGAGGGCTATCGGCTGCGCACGGGAACCCGCCAGGGACCGGACATGCAGTTCGAGGGCATCCGCTACCTGCTGCCGCTGGAGCGCTTGCGGCCGATCTACGAGCAGACACGCGCGCAAGCTCAGGCCCGGCCATGGCGGGATGCGCTCGATGTGGCGCATCCCGCGCTCCAGGCCGGGCAAATGCTGCATCACACCGACGCCTGCATGGCGCACGTCGAGCGGGCCTTGTCCTGCCCCGACGGCGCGCGTGACGACCTGGCGCTGCGACGCTGGCTGCTGTCGCGCCCCTTGAACGACGGCCCCATGCTGCATGCCATGGCCACCAGCCCGACTTCGCAGGCCCCCGCCGGCAAGCGCGCCCAGGCCATCCACGACTTCGTTCGCGCCATCGTGCGCAGCGAGCGCCTGAGCCTGGCCGACAAGTGCGACCTGCTCAAGGTGGGCCATGCCTTCGAAGGGGGCTTCGGCTCCGCCGCCCAGGCCGCCCTCGCGTCGGGCCGGCCGGATGCGGCCGCCGCCATGGCCTGCGCCGTCCTCGAGTCGGGCCGGCCGGACCGCGAGTGCGCCGAACTGCTCAAGGCCCTGGGTGTGAAACTGGCCGAGACGCTGCGCGCACCCGCGTCCGGCAAGAGCATGGAGGCCGGCGACTGGACCGCGCGGGTGCTCGATGGCGTCCAGAAGGTCAAGCTGCCCCAGGAAGACACGGTGATGCCGGTGCTGCTGCGCGCCGGCGAACTGGGCCTGGGCCTGAAGCTCTCGTCCAAGTCCGCCCCACGGGCCGATCAAAAGCACGCCTCCTGAACGCTGCGTGCGCGGTCAGATCGCCACCAGCTGGCGAATGCCCTTGGCCTCCACGGCCGGCGGCAGGAACTTGCGACACACGTCGGTTACTCAGCCGTAAACAGGCTAGCCGCCCTCGCGCCGACCTCAAGGAAGCACCCATGAGCAATGTCACGCCACCACCCCGCCACGGGCGGGGATCCTCGTCCGCAGGCCTTGACAACAAAACCGCCAAGCCGCAGCCGGAAGGGGCGGGCGCCAAGAACGGCGGGTTCTCGCACTATGCTGGCGGGCAACCGTCGCCCGCCTCCGGGCCGTCACTGGTGAGCAAACTTCGGGGTGTGCTCGGCGGGGCTGGCTCTGCCTTCGCGGCCGAGGGCGACATCCGCAGCAGGCTGACCGGCATTCGAAAGATGTCCTCGGCCGACCGGGCGCGTGAGCTCCAGAGTCTTGCGACGGCCCTGGCCGAACCCTCGGCCAAAGGTGATCGCGGGGTCTTTTTCGACCACCTGTTCGCCCTCCCGAATGCGCCGGGATTCGTGGGGGAGGCGGCGCGCGCCTACTGCAAGGTGCTGGCCGACGCTCACGAGCCCTTGGAACGGTTCGAAGAACTGCTCGCCAATGTCTTTATACGAGCCGGTATAACCTCGGACTTGGAAAAGGCCAGCAACATTGTGATGGTGTTGCATAGTTGTGTACGCCCCGCGATGGAAACCCTCGCCACCGGGGGACACGCGGCCAAGGACGTCGCAACTTTACTGAACCAGAGCCTTCGCTCGTGCCCCGACTTAAGGCTCGGCCCGTTAGCGGTGGGCACAGGGCTCGCGGAGGCGCGAACCGCGGTTCAAAGCCGGCCTGAGGCCAGCCAGTTTCTTGAAGATTGCGCCCGTGCCTTGCTGACGAGCCAAGCCTCCTCGGCGCGTCCAAATACCTCGCTTCTGTGCGGGTTGTCGAAACCAGTGGGCTTGCTGAAGAAGCAGCTCGACGTCGATCAGGCGCGCGACCTTCTCCTTCGGATCATTGACCACAAAGGGTCCTGGCGGGAGTTGCTGCCAAAACTGCCGCCGGCGTGGAAGTCGCTCCAGAATATTCCCGCAACATCCAGCGCCATCGACTCGAAGAGCTCTTCGGCGCCGCCTGTCAAGGACAGGGTTGGCCAGCCCAAGCCCTCAGCCCCGCCATTGGATCTGGACGAGGCGCAGTTCCTGACCCCGGTGAAGCATCAGCCCGAGCCCTCCGCCCCGCCGTGGGATCCGGACGAGGCGCTGTTCCGAACCCCGGTTGCGCACCAGCCCATTCGCGAGGCCGATTTCAAGCACACGCCGGTCGTCGCGATGGGAGAACCTGAACCGACGTTCGACCCTCCCCTGGCCCGCGTCATTGACAACGACTTGCGTAAGGCCTTCGCAGACCCCGCCGCGCCGAATTTCAAGATGCTGAGCGAGCGCATGGACCACTGGCGCAGCGAGCAGCCCCGTGACGAAGGCCGTCGCATCACCGACGCCAATCTGCAGTACCTGCTGCGGGCCTGCGCCACCGCCATCGGCGATCCGAAAGCACAAGGCGCCTCGTCACACTACACGACGCTCATGGGGCTGGTACTTGAGAAGGTGCTGGGCGGCGAGGGCATCCACGCGACGGACCTTCTGGCGACAGCGGCCATCGTGTTTTCGCCAGCGCATGCGGCATTGCAGCAGAGCGATCCTGCCGAGGCTTGCGGTTGGGTGGGCTGGGCTGTCAATGAAATCATGCAGCGCCGCGAAGCGAAATCCATCCACGAGGCGCTGAAAAACGCCCCGGGCGACATACCCGTGCAAGTGGCCTTCGCAATTGCCGGCGCAGTGAGCGCCCCAGACAAAGACAACGGCAACCGCCCGGCGTGGATGACCGAAGGATCAGACGCGTACAAGCTGGCAGGAAGGGCTCTGACCACGCTGCGGGCCCGAGACGGGCATGAACAGGCGGTTTTCTGCTTCGTGTCCATGCTGTCCAACCCATCCGACAAGAGCGCACGGCTCACCGAGATCCCTCCCATCGATCCGGGCAAGTTGAAGTGGATGCTCGACGAGCAGGCGCCCGCTGACGTCAACGCCGCCGTGAACGAGCTGGTAAAGAAAACCCGACCGCGTCGCCCATCGGAAAGGTCTCCGCAGCAGGCCGTGCAACCGGGATTCGTCGGCATGCTGCCCGGGCTTGTTCGCAATCCACCCAGCCGCCAACCCTTCGCCGGCGCCCTGCCTGCGGGAGCGGACGAGGAACTTCCAGCGCTGAATGAGCCCGGCGCTCGCATGCCCAAGGACGCACTTGTCAGCGTGCTCGAAAACGTTGTTGCGAAAGGGTCCATCAAGGACGTGCAAGCAGCGATCAGGCCCCTGCGAGAAGCCCTTTCCGACGGCGAATGGGCGGACTTGCGCGAAGCGTTCGATGTGTTGGCGGAGCCGGGAGCGCAGCGATCGCCCATCTCATCAGCCATGGAAGCGGCGATCCGGGCGCAACTCGACCTTCGCGCCTGAGGGGGACGGCGCAAGCGTGGGGGGCGGCCTCAGAAGGTGTGAATGAATTCGGCGTGTCCGAGCGGGACGTCCAAGCGGGTCCAATCTAGGCGCAAAGCGCAGCCGTAGCTTGGGCTACGGCGAGCATTTGCAACGACGAGTGGGCCCGCTTGGGCGGCACGAGCGGGCATGTCGGATTCGTTCACACCTTCTCAGATCGCCACGAGCTGGCGAATCCCCTTGGCCTCCATCTCGCTGCCCGGGCCGCGGGCGATGAACTCGCCACGCTCCATCACCAGGTAGTGGTCGGCCAGCTCCTGGGCGAAGTCGAAGTACTGCTCGACCAGCAGCACTGTGACGCGCTGGCCGTCCAGGCCCTCGTGGGCCAGCATGCGAATCACGCGGCCGATGTCCTTGATGATGCTGGGCTGGATGCCCTCTGTGGGTTCGTCCAGCACGATCAGCTTGGGCCGCGCCGCCAGCGCCCGGGCGATGGCCAGCTGCTGCTGCTGACCGCCGGACAGGTCGCCACCGCGCCGGTTGAGCATCTGCTTGAGCACCGGGAACAGCTCGAACAGCTGCGGCGGGATGGGGGTGGACGCGGGCTTGGAGGCGAGCCCCATGCGCAGGTTTTCTTCGACCGTGAGGCGGGCGAAGATCTCGCGGCCCTGGGGGACGAAGCCGATGCCGGCGCGGGCGCGTTGGTAGGGAGTGGCCTGCTGGATGGGTTTGCCGTCGAAGTCGATGGTGCCGGTCTTGATGGGGATGAGGCCCATGAGGCACTTGAGTAAGGTGGTTTTTCCTACGCCGTTGCGGCCTAGCAAGACTGTGACCTGGCCGGGGGGGACTTCGAGGCTCACGTCGCGCAGGATGTGGGAGCCGCCGTAGTACTGGTTGATGTTTTTGACTGTGAGCATTTAGTGGGTCCTCTGTAGCGTCGGCTCTGTCGGGAGTGCTCTTTGTCGTTGGTTTTGTAGCGTTCGTGGCAAGCCGGGTCTCGGCCCGGCGGCCGAGTTACCTTCTTTGTCTCGCCAAAGAAGGTAACCCAAGAAAGGCGACCCCACTGTCCGCGTCCCCTGCGCGCCTACGGCGCTTCGGGGCAACCTGCGGTGCTCGCGTCGGGCGGGGAAGCGCTCGAACTCGCCCCTGCGGGGCTCAGACAGTCGCGCTTCCT
>JAZKDA010000096.1:0-9654 GCA_040387815.1 Pseudomonadota bacterium
TCGAACTCGGCCAACGCCTCGCGCGACTGCGTCTTCAGGCTGATGGAGATGAAGACGTTCAGGCCCAGTCCCAGCAACTTGGGGTCGGCCAAGGCCACGTAGCGCTGGATCACGCCGGCCGATTCGAGCGCGCGCACCCGCGCCAGGCAGGGCGAGGGCGAGAGGTGGACCCGCCGCGCCAGGGCCACATTGGTGAGTGAGCCGTCTTGCTGCAATTCGGCCAGGATGCGCAGGTCGATGCTGTCCAGTTGCATTTGTTCTGCTGGATGTTGAAAGATCGGCATCTTATGCTGTCGCGCGACGGGTGCGCCGCGATCTCGGCTCCAAATGCGGCTTTGCCAACCGTAAAGTGAGAGGCCTTCCGGGAGCCTTGCATGACCGACCACAGCATCCGCCGCTATCTTTCCGCCACCGAGGACGGTGACCTCGACCCCCAGGAAACCGCCGAATGGCGCGAGGCCCTGTCGGCATTGGTGGCCGCGCACGGGCCCGATCGCGCCCGCTTCATCCTCGATGAGATCGCCGTGATCGGGCGTAGCCCCCAGGTGGGCTGGTCGCCTGAGCTGGTCACGCCGTATGTCAACACCATCCCGGTCGAGCGCCAGCCCGTATTCCCGGGCGACCTGGCCATCGAGGAGCGGCTGGCCTCCCTGATGCGCTGGAATGCGCTGGCGATGGTGGCGCGTGCCAACGCCGCCTATGGCGAGCTGGGCGGCCACATCGCCAGCTATGCCAGCGCGGCCGACCTGTTCGAGGTCGGGTTCAACCATTTTTTCCATGCGCGCAACGAGCCGCACGGCGGCGACCTGGTGTTCTTCCAGCCGCACAGCGCGCCTGGCGTGTATGCCCGTGCCTTTCTGGAGGGGCGCCTGACCGAGCAGGACCTGGCCCACTACCGGCGGGAGATCACCGCGCCGCAACAGGGCGCGCGCGGCCTGTCGAGCTACCCGCATCCCTGGCTGATGCCCGACTTCTGGCAGTTCCCCACCGGCTCGATGGGCATCGGCCCGATCAGCTCGATCTACCACGCGCGCTTCATGCGCTACCTCACGCACCGCGGCCTGCTCGATTGCGCCGGCCGCAAGGTCTGGGGCGTGTTCGGCGATGGCGAAATGGACGAGCCCGAGAGCATGAGCGCGCTCACCCTGGCCTCGCGCGAGAAGCTGGACAACCTGGTCTGGGTGGTCAACTGCAACCTGCAACGTCTGGACGGCCCGGTGCGCGGCAACGGCCGGATCGTCGACGAGCTGGAAAAGCTGTTTCGCGGCGCCGGCTGGAATGTGATCAAGCTGCTGTGGGGCAGCGATTGGGACGGCCTGTTCGCCCGCGACACCACACAGGCGCTGGTCAAGGCCTTCGCCCACACGGTGGACGGACAGATGCAGACCTTTGCGGCCAAGGACGGGCGCTTCAACCGCGAGACCTTCTTCGGCCAGAACGAGGCGCTGGCACGGCTGGCGCAGGGCATGACCGACGAGCAGATCGACCGCCTCAAGCGCGGCGGGCACGATCTGGTGAAGATCCACGCTGCCTATGCGGCTGCCGCCGCGCACGGTGGCCAGCCGACCGTGATCCTGGCGCACACGAAGAAGGGCTACGGCATGGGCACGGCCGGCCAGGGCCGCATGACGACCCACAGCCAGAAGAAGCTGGACGAGGCGGCCTTGCTGGAGTTTCGCAACCGCTTCAACCTGCCGCTGTCGGACGAGCAGGCCACCGGCCTGGCCTTTCACAAGCCGGCCGACGACAGTGCCGAGATGCGCTACCTGCACGATCGGCGAACCGCGCTGGGCGGCTGCCTGCCGCAACGCACATCGCAATGCCCGGTGCTGCCGGTGCCTCCGCTGGCCAGCTATGCCCAGTTCGCGGTGGCGGCCGGCGGCAAGGAGATGTCCACCACCATGGCCTTCGTGCGGATGCTGGGCAACCTGATGAAAGACAGTGAGCTGGGCCCCCGGGTGGTGCCCATCGTGGCTGACGAGGCCCGCACCTTCGGCATGGCCAATCTGTTCAAGCAGGTGGGCATCTACTCCAGCGTGGGCCAGCGCTACGAACCCGAGGACATCGGCTCGGTGCTGTCCTACCGCGAGGCGCTCGATGGGCAGATCCTGGAGGAAGGCATCAGCGAAGCCGGCGCCATCGCCAGCTGGACGGCCGCGGCCACCAGCTACAGCGTGCATGGCCTGCCCATGCTGCCCTTTTACATCTACTACTCGATGTTCGGCTTCCAGCGGGTGGGCGACGCCATCTGGGCGGCGGCCGATCAGCGCGCGCGCGGCTTCCTGCTGGGCGCGACGTCGGGCCGCACCACGCTGGGCGGCGAGGGCCTGCAGCACCAGGACGGCAGCAGCCACCTGGTGGCCGCCACCCTCCCCAACTGCAAGGCCTGGGACCCGGCCTTCGCCGGCGAGATGGCGGTGATCGTGGACCAGGGCATGCGCGAGATGCTGGTGGAGCAGCAGGACGTCTTCCACTACATCACGCTGATGAACGAGAACTACGCGCAGCCGGATGTACCGGCGGACGCACGCGAGGGCATCCTGCGAGGTGCGTACCGATTTGCCCGCTACGGCGAGGGCCCGGCCCGCGTGACGCTGCTGGGATCGGGCGCGATCCTGAACGAAGTGATTGCCGCGGCGCAGCGGCTGGCCAGCGAAGGCATTGTCAGCGAGGTCTTCAGCGTCACCAGCTGGAGCGAGCTGGCGCGCGACGGCATCGGTTGCGAGCAGCGGGCCATTCGCGGCGAGCCCGACACGCGGCCCTATCTCCACGTTGCGCTGGGCGAGGGCCGTGCACCGCTGATCGCCGCGACCGACTATGTGCGCGCCGTGCCGGAGGCGATCCGCGCGTTCGTGCCCGAGGGACGGCGCTACATCACGCTGGGTACCGACGGCTTTGGCCGAAGTGACACGCGGGCGGCGCTGCGGCGCTTCTTCCAGGTGGATGCCCAGGCGGTGGTGGAGGCTGCACGCTACGCGTTGCGCTGACGGGGTGCGAAACGCCGCGGGTCCGGCTCGACCGCCCGCCGCCCTGCCCCTAAGATCGCCCCATGACCGTCACATCCCGATTCTGGGCCGATCTCAGTACGCGCGACTTCGCCCACCGCCAGGCCAGCGGCCTGGCCGCCCAGACCGTGGCGGTGCTGCCGGTGGGCGCCGTCGAACAGCATGGCCCGCACCTGCCGGTGAGCGTCGACGCGACGCTGGTCGATGGGGTCGTGGCCGCATGTCTGCCCCATCTGGCGCCAGAGCTGCCGGTGCTGTTCCTGCCGACCCAGGCCGTGGGCACCAGCCATGAGCACATTGAATTTCCTGGCACGCTGACCCTTTCGCCAGAGACGCTGATTCGGGTGTGGACCGAGATCGGCGAATCGGTGGCGCGGGCCGGGGTGGTCAAGCTGGTGCTGCTCAATGCCCATGGCGGGCAGGTCAGCGTGATGGACATCGTGGCGCGCGAGTTGCGCACCCGCCGCGACATGCTGGTGTATTCGGTCAATTGGTGGGGCCTGCCCCTGGGCAAAGCGGTGACCGAGCGGTTCAGTGACCAGGAGCACAGGTTTGGCATCCATGCGGGCGACATCGAAACCTCGATGATGCTGGCGCTGCGTCCCCAGTTCGTCGACATGGGGCAGGCACGGGACTTCCATTCCAGCTCGCAGGACCGCGCGGCGCACTACCCCATCCTGGGCAACGGCACGAGCGCCAAGCTCGGCTGGCACATGCAGGACTACAACGCTCAGGGCGCGGCGGGCAACGCCACGCTGGCCACGCCAGACAAGGGCCGCGCGGTCGTCGAGGCGGCCGGCCGCCAACTCGCGCTGCTGCTGGCCGAGGTGGCGCGGCTGCCACTGTCGACCCTGGTGGCTCGGCCGGCCCAGCCCGATTGAGCGCCGGTCGTCCGCAGCGTCCTACGCCAGCTTGCGAGGTGGCCGATGGCGGCGGCCGGCGTGGCGCCTAGATTGGCCTCTGAGCTGGCCGCCGGCCGGTCCCCCTGAAGGAGCTGCAATGGCAACTGTTGCCGAAATGATGACCCGGGATGTACGCACCCTCGCCCCGCAGGACTCGGTCGTGAAGGCCGCCCAGGCCATGGCCGAACTCAATGTGGGCGCCATTCCCGTGTGTGAAGGCGAACGCCTCGTCGGCATGGTCACTGACCGCGACATCGTCTTGCGCAGCGTGGCGCGCGAGGTCGACCCGGCAGCTTGCAAGCTGTCGGATGTGATGAGCGGCCATGTCCGAACCGTGCACGAGGGCGATGACGTCGACGATGTGCTGGCTGAAATGGGTACGGCGCAGATCCGTCGTATGCCGGTGGTCGACAGCCGCGACCGGCTGGTGGGAATCATCTCGCTCGGCGACATCGCGGCGAAGAACCTCACCGCCGACGCTGACGTCGCCGCCTCGCTGGGGGATATCTCGGAGCCGTCCGAGCCGGACCGCTCCGGCGGTACGGTGCGGTAGCCCCGGCGCGGGGTGAGCGGGGCCAAGCCCCGCCAGAACGAAATCAGCCGGATCATGGGCCGGGACGGCGCTAAGCTTGTCCCATGCAAATCGAAACCCTGAGGCAGCGGCTTCGCGAGTTGCAGGCCGGTCCCGCGCACGAGCAGCGGTTCCTTCGCCTGTGGTCCCAGGCCTTGCCGCAGCACAGCGGCCGCCGCCGACTCGAAGATTTCATGCCGCGGCCCTTGCGCGAAGCCCTGCCGGCGCTGGCGCTCGAGCTGGCAGCTCTGGCGCGCCTGCGCTCGGCCCATCCCGGCGCCGACGGCTCAGAGCGCTTGCTGGTCGATCTGGCCGATGGACAGACCGTGGAAAGCGTGCTGTTGCCACGCGACGGCCTGTGCGTGTCCACGCAGGTTGGATGCGCGGTGGGCTGCGTGTTTTGCATGACCGGGCGTGAGGGCCTGCTGCGGCAGGTCGATAGCGGTGAGATCGTGGCCCAGGTCGCACTGGCCCGTGCGCGGCGGCCCGTCAAGAAAGTCGTTTTCATGGGGATGGGTGAGCCGGCCCACAACCTCGACAACGTGCTTGAGGCGATCGATCTGCTGGGGACCGTCGGCAATATCGGCCACAAGAGCCTGGTCTTTTCGACGGTTGGCGATCCGCGTGTGTTCGAACGGCTGCCGCGGGGACGCGTGAAGCCGGCGCTGGCATTGTCCCTGCACACCACCCGTGCCGAGCTGCGCGCGCGGTTGCTGCCACGCGCACCACGGATGTCGCCCGAGGAGCTGGTGGAGCAGGGCGAGTGCTACGCTCGTGCGACCGGTTATCCGATCCAGTATCAATGGACGCTGATTGAAGGCGTCAACGACGGTGATGACGAACTCGACGGCATCGTGCGCCTGCTGGCTGGCAAGTATGCGGTGATGAACATGATCCCATTCAACAGCGTCGACGGCCTTTCATACCAGAGACCCTCCTGGGAGCGCGCCGCCGCAATCGCGCGCAGCCTGCATCGGCGCGGCGTGCTGACCAAGCTGCGGCAGTCGGCGGGCCAGGATGTGGAAGGCGGCTGCGGACAGCTGCGCGCGCGGTCCCGGCGGGTGATTCCTGTGCACCCGCTCATGAACTGATGGGCCAAAAAAGGGCGCCGAAGCGCCCAGTCGTATCGGCCGGTGTGCGCTCAGTGGTGCGCGCCGCCGGCGCTGCTCTGGGTCTTCGCGCGGTTCTGGCTTCGCGCCTGTCCGCCCTTGCGGCCGGCTTCTCGCGCTTCTTCCGAACTGAACTCGTGCGCCGTCCCTTTTTCGTGCGCGGCGCGGCCGCCTTGGCTGGCGATCTCACGCTGGCGGGCCGGGTCCATCGATGCGAAGCCACGGTTCGAGCTTCCGCTCTTGCCGCTGGGGTTACTGGGTGCCATGGTGATGCTCCTTGAGTCAGGCGTTGTGGGTTTCATGGTCGGCACCGCTGCACCGACCATGCATGCATTGAGCGATTGGTGCGTCTACCGTCTCGTCAGGATGGGAAGCAGAGCTTCGTAGGACGAAACCCCGCGCTCCGACCAGACGTGCCCTGCATAGGGCTGGGCTCAGATGCGCTCGAGCTTGGCGCTGCGCAGGCGATCGAGAAGGGCCTGTGCCTCACGTGGCGGGGCGCCCGCGCGATCGTCGTCGCGCAAGCTGGCCAGCAGGCGTGCGATCTGAGCGGTTTGAGGCAACACCGGCCCGAGGAAACGGGCCCTCGGGCCCCGGGCTATCAGCAGGGTAGGGAAGGTCTCGATGTCGATGTCGCCCACGTCATCGGCCTGGTCCTCGATGTCGACCCAGGCGAAGCGCAGGCCCGGTTGCGAGGCGGCAAGCTGCTCAAGCGCCGGGCGCCAGTCGCGGCAGGTGCCGCACCACTGGGCGCACAGGCAGATCACGAGCCAGTCGTCGTCGGCTGCGGAGGAGGGCGCGGAGGCGGTGCTCATGGTGAGGTCTTCAGGGGCAGTTTACCGGCCGGCCCAGGCGTACGATTGGCGCCGCAGCCAACTGGGCGCCGCTCAGAGCCGAACCTGACCGTCGATGCACGTGACCGCGTGGCCGCCGACCCAGAGCGTGTCCGGCGACTCGGCGTCGCGCTCGACGTGGACGCGCCCGGCCCGACGCAAGGCGGTGCCCTGGCTCGCAACGTAACGCTCAGGCGCCAGACCAGCGGCGATCAGCCATTGGGCGAGGGCAGCGTTCAGGCTGCCGGTGACCGGATCCTCGGTCAGGCCGTCGGCGCCCGGAAAAAAGGCCCGCACCTCGAATGCGCAGTCGCCCTGCGAATGGGGGCCGGCGAGACCGATGAACAACCCCGCCAGCAACGATCGGTCGGGGCGCAGCGACAGCACCTGCTGGGCCGAGCGCAGCACGACGGCGCGCCAGCCGGGGCCGTTGTCGCACCAGGCATGGTGGGCGATGTCGGTGCGGGCGATGCCCAGGCCGCGGGCGATCAGGGCCACGTCTGCCTCATCCAGTGGTCCGCTGCGCAGGAGCGGGGGAGCGGCAAAGGACAATCGCTGCCCGTCGCGCCGCAGCCGCACGAGGCCGACCCCGCATTCCTGCACGATCAGTGCGCCCTTGGGCTTCCCTCCGGCTTCCAACCAGGCATGGCAGCTGCCCAGAGTGGGATGGCCGGCGAAGGGCAGCTCGCGGCCTGGGCAGAAGATGCGCACGCGGTAATCAGCCTCGGGGTGCAGCGGCGGCAGCAGGAATGTGGCCTCGGACAAATTCGTCCAATCGGTGAAACGCTGCATCTCCTCGGACGTGAGGCCGGTGCCGTCGAGCACCACAGCGAGTGGATTGCCGAGGTAGGGCGTGTCGGTGAACACGTCGACCTGCTTGAATGGGCGTGTCATCATGGCAGCACTCTAACGCTGACCGTGGCGCCTGCACGCACAGTCGAGCTGGTTCGGTCGGCCTTCACGTTACATTGCGCTCAACGCCTCCCAGCGCTCCAGAGCGGTCATCAAGTCCTCCTCGATCTGGACACTGCGCGCGGCCAGCGCAGCGGCCAGTGCGCCGTCGGTGCGGTAGAGGCTGCCGTCAGCCAGTTGTCCCTGGATCGATGTCTGCTCCCGTTCCAGCGAGTCGATGAGGTTCGGCAGCGACTCAAGCTCGCGTTGCTCCTTGTAGCTGAGCTTTCGGCGCGTCGACGGAGTGTTGGCGGGTGGCGATGCATTGACCCCGTCCGTCACCAACGGAGCAGACGACGTTTCGGGTGATGCTGCGGGCGCGGAAGCGGACTGTGCCTTGGCCGCGGAACGGCGCGACTGGGTCAGCCAGTCGAGCACGCCGCCTTCGTATTCGCGCCAGCGGCCATCGCCCTCGAATGCGATCGTGCTGGTGACCACGTTGTCCAGGAATGTTCGGTCATGACTGACCAGGAACACGGTGCCGTCGTAGTCTTGCAAAAGCTCCTCCAGCAACTCGAGTGTGTCGATGTCCAGGTCATTCGTCGGCTCGTCCAGCACCAGAACGTTGGCGGGTCGCGCGAACAGACGCGCCAGCAGAAGGCGGTTGCGCTCGCCCCCGGAGAGTGAGCGGACCGGGGAGGTCGCGCGGGCGGGCGAGAAGAGAAAATCGGCCAGGTAGCTCTTGACGTGCTTGCGCTGCGCGCCGATCTCGATCCACTCGCTGCCTGGGCTGATGAAGTCCTCCAGCGTCGCGTCGAGGTCAAGCGCATTGCGCATCTGGTCGAAGTAGGCGACCTGCAGGTTCGCGCCTTGGCGAACCGTCCCCGAGTCGGGTTGCAGCTCACCGAGGATCAGCTTCAGCAGCGTGGTCTTGCCGGCGCCATTCGGCCCGATCAAACCCACCTTGTCACCGCGAAGAATCGTGGCGGAGAACTGTCGCACCACCGTGCGCAGCGCGCCAGGTTCGCCAAATGACTTCGTCACATCGGCCAACTCGGCCACGATCTTGCCGCTGCGCACGCCCGATACGACGTCGAGCTTGACGCCCCCAAGGGCGTCGCGCCGCGCCACCCGGCTGCGCCGCAATTGCTCCAACCGATTGATCCGACCCTGTGCGCGGGTACGCCGGGCCTCCACGCCCTTTCGGATCCAGGTTTCCTCCTGCGCCAGGAGCTTGTCCGCCTTGGCATTGACGACGAGTTCTTGCGCCAGTTGCTCCTCCTTGAGGACCTGGTAGCGGCTGAAGTTGCCTACATACGAGCGAAGTCTCCCGCGATCAAGCTCGACGATCCGAGTCGCGACCCGGTCCAAGAACGCGCGGTCATGGGTGATGGTGACGACGCTGCCATTGAAATCCAACAGCAGATCTTCAAGCCATTCAATGGCATCGAGGTCGAGGTGGTTTGTCGGCTCATCAAGCAGCAGCACATCGGGCCGGCGCACCAGCGCCTGCGCGAGCGCTACGCGCTTGCGTGTGCCGCCCGAGAGCGTTTCTATGCGGACAGTGCCATCGAGCCGCAGCCTGTGTAGCGTCTCGTCGATGCGCTGTTCCCAGGTCCAGCCGTCCTGCGCCTCGATCTGTTGCTGCAGGTGGTCGAGCTCTGTGTGTCCGGCGGAGTACTTGGCGATCATTTCCAGCAGGGGTGCCAGTCCTTCCTTGACACACTCGGCGACGGTGGCAGTGGCCAACAGTTGCGGCTCCTGCGCCACGTAGGCGATCCGCAGGCCTTGTTGTAGAGCGAGCACACCGTCGTCGGCGGCCTCGAGTCCGGCCAGAATTTTCAGCAGCGACGACTTGCCCGCACCGTTGCGCCCAATCAGGCCAACCCTTTCGCGAGCCTCCAGGGCGAAATCGGCGTGATCAAGAAGCGGAAGGTGCCCGTAGGCAAGCTGTGCGTTGGAAAGAGTGAGTAGGGCCATGGCAATGTCGGCCGCGAGAGTAGCACCCATGAGGTGACGCTGAGGCAGCCTTAGTCCGGCAATCGGTTCTGGCTTCAACGCTCGCCGCAGGCCCGACAGCCGGGCCTGCGGCCGAAGCGCCGAAGCACGTGCGCGGCCCATGTCGCGCGGTCGCTGCAAGTTCGCTCGTGCGGCCGCCACGATCGATAGCGTTGGCCGAAGATTCTTGGCGAGGACGTGGAGGCGCTGATTTTTCGGTATAGAATGCAAGGCTTCGCTACACGAAGTGGATCTGCCCCGAGGCAGCGTCGCTTCAAGCAACGAAAACCAAAAAGTTTGACGGATCACTAAAATCCGTGTGATAATTCGAGGCTTCGCTGATCG
>JAZKDA010000097.1:0-5426 GCA_040387815.1 Pseudomonadota bacterium
TGGTCCCGTTCATCGACGTGATGCTGGTGCTGCTGATCATCTTCATGGTCACCGCCCCGCTCATCACGCCCAGCATGATCGACCTGCCCTCGGTCGGCCGCGCCAACCGCCTGCCCGACCAGAAAATCGAGATCGTGGTCCGAAAGGACGAAAGCCTCGAGCTAAAGCTCGACAACCGCACGCAGAAGCTGCCCCTGCGCGACGTGCGCGACGCCGTGCTCAAGGCGCAGGCCGCCCAGCCCGCCGGCGGCACGGCGGTGGTGATCAGCGCCGACCGCAACGTGAGGTATGAATCCGTGGTCAAGCTGATGGACGCGCTGCAAAAGGGCGGCGTCCAGCGGGTGGGCCTGTCGGTCCAGCTCGCGCCTTGATGGAATTGCTCCCCGTGTCCGGACCCGCCGACCGTTATGCACCCCCGCCCCCGCCCGGGCGTTGGCGCGCTATTGGCGCGGCGGTGGTGGTGCACGTGCTGCTGATCGGCGCGCTCACCTGGGGCGTGAACTGGCGCGAAGACCCGAAGGTGCTGTCGGCCGCCGCCGAGTTGTGGGCGCCCACCGTCCAGGAGGCCGCGCCCAAGCCGGTGGAAGCACCGCCGCCGCCCCCCCCCCCCGCGCCCGTGGTGCGGCCGCCGCCGCCGGCGCCAGCCGGCCCCGCGCAGGCCGACATCGCCCTGGAGCGCGAGAAAAAGCGCCAGGCCGACCAGCGCCGTCAGCAGCAGGAGCAGGCCGAGCGCCTGCGCAAAGAGCAAGCCGACAAGGCCGAGGCGCGCAAGCGCGAACTGGCCGAGCAGCAGCGCGCCGCCGACCAGAAAAAGCGCGAACAGGCCCGGCGCGAACAGCAGCGCGAACGCGAGCGCGACGAGCAAGAGACCCGCCGCATGGCCCAGCTGCGCGAGGAGAACATGCGCCGCATCCAGGGCCTGGCGGGCGCCACGGGCGCGCCCACGGCGACTGGCACGGCCCAGCGCGCGGCCGGCCCGTCAGACAGCTACGGCGGTCGCATCCGCGCCCGTGTTCGGCCCAACATCGTCTTCACCGACCCGGTGTCGGGCAACGCGGTCACCGAGGTCGAGGTGCGCATGGCGCCCGACGGCACGATCACCAGCCGCAAGATCACCAAGTCGAGCGGCCTGAAGGCCTGGGACGATGCGGTGCTGCGGGCGCTGGACCGCACCGAGGTGCTGCCGCGCGACCTCGACGGCCGGGTCCACAGCCCCTTGCTGATGGAGTTCCGTCCGCGCGATTGAGCAGCAGCACGCCCGCGCCTCACTCTTGCGTGGCGCCTTGCGGCCGCTCCTTCGCCCCAAAGGGATAAGCCCCCACCTTCGTGCCGGGCGCCGGCACCCGCAGCGACAGCAGGATGGTCGCCACCAGGATGGTCAGCGTCACCCCGAGCGACCACACCACCGGGATCTTGTAGATGTCGATCAGCAGCATCTTGGTGCCGATGAACACCAGCACCACCGCCAGGCCGTAGGACAGCAGGTGGAAGCGCTCGTGCATGCCCGCCAGCAGGAAGTACATCGCGCGCAGCCCCAGGATCGCGAACACATTGGAGGTGAGCACGATGAAGGGGTCGGTGGTGATCGCGAAGATGGCCGGGATGGAGTCCACCGCGAAGATCACGTCCACCACGCCGATCAGCAGCACCACCACGAACAGCGGCGTGGCCATGCGCACGCCGTTGACCACCGTGAACATGCGCTCGCCGTCAAAGCCGGGCGCCACCTTCATATGCCGGTTGATCCAGCGCAGCATGGGGTTGTTGTCCAGGTCTGGCTCCTGGCCGGCGGCCCACCACATCTTCACGCCGGTGAAGACCAGGAAGGCGCCGAACATATACATCACCCAGTGGAACTGCGTCACCAGCCAGGCGCCCACCAAAATCATCATGGCGCGCAACACCACCGCGCCCAGGATGCCGATCATCAGCAGGCGCTTCTGGAACTGCGGCGGCACCGCGAAGTAGGTGAACAGCATCAGGAACACGAAGATGTTGTCCACCGCGAGCGCCTTTTCCACCAGGTAGCCGGTGACGAAGGCGACGGTCTTCTCGTTGGCCACCAGCTCGCGCTGCGCGTCGCCCGAGCCGCCGCCCAGCCACCACCACAGGCCGCCGGCGAAGAACATCGAGACGGCGACCCAAACCAGCGACCACCAGGCGGCCTCTTTCATGGATACCGTGTGCGCGCCCTGCTGGCGCAAGGTGAGGAAATCGACGAGGAGCGCGAACACCACGAAAGCGGCGAACACGGTCCACATCATGGGCGTGGCAATGCTCATGAAGACTCTCTGAAAAAGTAGCGATACCGGCGAACCGGCGGACGAAACGACCTTGCCATGTCGGTCTTGCGCCACGCCGCGCATTGCACGCGGCGCCCCGGGCACCGGTGGCGCACCGGACAACCGGGCGCCACGTATTGACGGCACCGCGACAGGCGCTTGCGCGAATGCGGACCGCGCCTGCGCTACTCCCCTTCAGAGGCGGGTGCATTGAATCAGCTGAGCCTTTTCCCTGTCAAACCTCAGGATATGGCGCCGATGCCACGCGGCAGACACGCCCTGAACGGCCGGTGATTGCATCCGACGGTATTGCTTAAAGGCTACTCATCCGTTAAAAGTGCTCAACGGATGAGTCACTGTCAATACTTCGGGGGATGCCATGCAATCTGCCTCCAGACTTCAGCCCTTCATGTCGGCCGTCGGCCAGGCGGCGCCAAACCAGGGGGCGCAGCGGATCACAGTCACCAGCGGTGATGGCGATGCCTTGCAGGTGGGCTTGCTTGCCCCCAAGGCGGCACCCAGCCGATGGGACAGCCTGGTCGGCGCGCTGACGCGGCAACCCGCTGTTTCGCAGCAAGCGGCCGCTACGCCGGCGGCCGACACGAACCTGCACTTTCGATCGGCGCTTGCCATGGACCATGGCCACGAGGTTGCCACCATGAGCTTTCCGGCGCTTGGGGAGCGTTCGCTCACGGTGCTGGATGCCGGCGCCGCGATGGCCAGCGCGCACAACCTGAGCGACCAGCGGGCGGTGAACATCGGGCTGTTCAACGCGGCGATGGCCGCCACCGAGGTCCAGCGCGCGGCGCCGGAATCGGCGATGCAGGTAGGGATCGACGACGTCCTGGGTGGCGCCAAGCCCGGTGCGAAGACCACGCAGCCAGCGGCCGTCAGCGCTGGGCCGTCGAGCTTTCGCAGTGCGCCGTCGACACCCGAGCTGCGCCATCTCCTGGCCCTGGTCACCCTCGGGCAAGACCTGTTCGCGCCCACCCTCGGCGGCCCCAAGTTGGCCGACGCGGTCAAGCAGGCCAATGGCCTGTTCCAGCAACTGCGCGAGGCGCCAGGGATGTCCGAGACACGGGCGCGGCAGATTCTTTCGCTGGCCGCGATGAACCCGGATGCGACCCAGGCCACGGCGCTGGCCCGCAAGCTTTTGTCCGGGTCGGCCACCAGTGACGGCACAGCGTGCATCGCGGGTACCTCGATCAGCAAGCTCGTCCCCGAGAAGTTCACCCTGAATGCGAGCACGAAGTCCGAACAGTGGGCCGCGTCAGCCGGAGCGGCCCAGCCCTCCCCCCTGACCGCGCTGCATGCGGACCTCGCGAAGGGCGTGCAGGAGATGCGCGACCGGAAAGACCACGTCCAGACGACCCAGCCCGACGGCACGACGTACGCGCTCTCGAGTAAGGTCGTGACGGACTGTCACCGCGCGAGTTTCAGCGTGGCGGGCCGCACACTGGCGCGTGATCCAGAGTCCTTTGCCCAGGATTTTCGAGCGGGCTTTCCCGCCGGCAAGAAGGGGGACCAGCTCGCGCTGCTGGCCAGCTGCTGCGTCAGCCAGTTCGCCTTGAACCGGGTGATGGTGCATGTGATGGAGAACTCGATCAGTCCGGCCGTCCGAGGCAACGAATCGGCCAGCATGAACGCCCAGGACGTGCGGCAACGCGACGACGGGCGCTGGGTGGTCAGGGGATCGGTCTCGCAGACCTTCACCCGCGTGAGCGACCCTAAAGCCGATGAAGGGTTCTCCAGGCTGCGCGAGCCGGCCACCAGCCTGTTCACCGTGGAGTTCGTGATCGATCCGGGCAAAGCGGGTGAGGAGCCGAAGCTGGCCGAGATCCACACCGACGGCATCTACACCTCAGGCCCGCGGCAGGTTCCCAAGTTCGAACCCGCCAAGGCCATGGCCATGGCACCGCAGCCGGACACCAAGGGCACCGCCACTGGCGGATGACGCAAGTCAGGCCTCGTAAACGATCTGGGCCTGGCCGCCGTCGGCCTGCGCCATCCAGCTGGCCAGTGCGGCATCGCTGGGGAAGAACTTGGCATCGTCTCCCAACTGCAATTCGGCCGTGGCCTCCTCGCGCCGCAAGGCCAGGCGCACCGGCAGGCCGCGCAGCAGCACACCTTGCTCGCTCTCGACCTTGTGCGCCGGAAACTCGCGCAGCAGGCGCGGGATGTCGGGCACGCGGCCGTTGACCGCCACCTTGAGGTATTTGCCGAAGCGGCAGCGCGCGGTGGCCAGGTCCCAGACCTGCTGCACGCTCAAACGATAACCACCCGAGAAACGATCGGGCTGCATCTTGGCCATCACGATCACCAGCTCGTCGTCCTTGAGCAGGTGGCGGTTGGCGTTGAGCACCGCCTCGTCGGCCGTGGCCTCGATCTGGTCCGACTTGTCGTCGAGCTTGAAGATGGCCAGCTTGCCGCGCTGGCCGTTGATCACGCGCAGGTCGCTCACAATGCCGGCCAAAAGCTGCGGCTCGCGCGAGTCGAGCAGGTCGTCAATGCTGCGCCGCACGAAGCGCCGCACCTCGCCCGCCACTTCGTCGAACAGGTGGCCCGAAAGGTAGAAACCCACCGCCGTCTTTTCATAGGTCAGGCGCTCTTTCACGCCCCAGGGCGTGGCCTCGACCAGGTCGGGCTCGGTGGTGCTGGCGCCGTGGGAATCATCGCCCATGTCGAACAGGCCGCCCTGGTTGGCGTTGGCCGCGCTGGCGTTGGCGAAATCGAAGGCCCGGTCGATCGATGCGACCAGGCAAGCGCGATTGAGCTGCAGCGCATCGAAGGCGCCGGCCTTGATCAGCGCCTCGACGGTGCGCTTGTTCAGGCGGGTGCGGTCGACCCGCAGGCAGAAGTCGAACAGGCTCTTGAAGGGCCCGCCTTCCTGGCGCGCGTTGACGATGGCCTCGATGGCCTGCTGGCCGGTGCCCTTGACGGCGCCAAGGCCGTAGCGGATGACCTTGTCGGTGACCGGCTCGAAGCGGTGGTTGCCGCGGTTGACATCGGGCGGCTCGAAGGTGATGCCGAAGTTCTTGACCGCATCCTCGAACAGCACCTTGAGCTTGTCGGTGTCGTCCATTTCCACGGTCATGTTGGCGCAGAAGAACTCGGCCGTGTAGTGCACCTTCAGCCAGCCGGTGT
>JAZKDA010000098.1:0-10396 GCA_040387815.1 Pseudomonadota bacterium
AGGGCAAGACCATGTGCAGCCTGTGCTCGCGGCTGCGCCGGGGCATCCTGTACCGGGTGGCCGACGAGCTGGGCGCGACCAAGATCGCGCTGGGCCACCACCGCGACGACATCCTGCAGACGCTGTTTCTCAACATGTTCTTCGGCGGCAAGCTCAAGGGCATGCCACCCAAGCTGGTCAGTGACGACGGCAAGCACATCGTGATCCGCCCGCTGGCCTATGTGGCCGAGAAAGACCTGGTCCGCTGGGCCGCGCACCGGCAGTTCCCCATCATTCCGTGCACGCTGTGCGGCAGCCAGGAGAACCTGCAGCGCAAGCAGGTGGCCGCCATGCTGA
Source organism: Pseudomonadota bacterium (assembly GCA_040387815.1). GTDB lineage: Bacteria > Pseudomonadota > Gammaproteobacteria > Burkholderiales > Burkholderiaceae_C > Ramlibacter. The sequence continues at coordinate 337 of JAZKDA010000098.1, forward strand.
ACGAGTGGGAGAAAAAGCACCCCGGCCGGCTGGAGAACATGTTCAACGCCTTACAAAATGTCGTGCCCTCTCACCTGGCCGATGGAACGCTGTATGACTTTCGCGGTCTGACCGCCACGGGCGTGGCCAGCGAGGACGGCGACAAGGCCTTCGACACCGAATCGTTCGAGGCGCCGCCGGCGTCGCTGCCAGGCCTGCAGGTCGTCCGCGTCTGACCGCTTCAGGCCGCTTTGCACCAAGCGGCCGCAAGACGCGCCACCGGAGCCCGCTCGCTTATGCCCTTGCTTTCGTTGTCACTTTCGTCGTCGCTTTCGTCTTCGCTGATGTCGTCATCCCTGCTTCGCCGGGCCGCGCTCTTGCTGGTCGCCGCATCGGCCCTGCTCGCCGGGTGTGCCACCGGCTACAAGCTCGACAACGCGGTGCAATCGTTCTCGGCGCTGCCGGTGCTGCCGGCCAATCCCACCTACCGTTTCGAGCGCCTGCCTTCGCAGAGCGCGGATCAGGCGGCTCAATCTCAACTGGAAGCCCTGGCCGATCCGGCCCTGTTCGAAGCGGGGCTGCGCCGCGACGATGCCGCCCCACGTTATGCGGTGCAGGTGTCGGCGCGGGCCGCCCGCGTGCTGTCGCCCTGGTCCGACCCCTGGTGGGGGAACTCGGCGGCCTTTGGCTGGAACCTGGGTTTGGGCGTCGGCGTGGGCCGCCATGGCGGCGTGGGCATGAGCCTGGGCTATCCGATTTTTCCGCCCGCCCCACCCTGGTGGCACCGCGAGGTAAGCGTGCTGGTGCGATCGCTGGCGAACAACCAGGTGGTCTTCGAGAGCCGTGCCGTCAACGAAGGGCCCTGGAATGACAGCAACACCGTGCTGGCCGCGATGTTCAAGGCCGCGATGAACGGTTTTCCGAACCCGCCGCAGGGCCTGCGGCGGGTCGATCTGCAGGTGGGTGGTGAAAAACGCTGAAACCGCGCACCGCCCCGCGCCCAGGTGGATGGGCATCGCGCCCGCCACTGCCTAGAATCGTCGGATATGGAAGCCACCCGCATCATCGCCGTGCGCCACGGCGAGACGGACTGGAACGCGACAGCCCGCATCCAGGGCCAGCAGGACGTGTGCCTGAATGAGCGCGGCCACTGGCAGGCGCGCCAGGTCGCCCGTGCGCTGGCCGGCGAGCCGCTCGCCGCGATCTACACCAGCGACCTGCAGCGGGCGTGGGCCACGGCGGAACCCCTGGCCCGCGCGGCCCGGCTGTCGCCGCTGCCCGATGTGGGCCTGCGCGAGCGCCACTTCGGCGGCTTCGAGGGCCGCACCTTCCACCAGATCGAGCGGGAGTTGCCCGACGAAGCCCGCGCCTGGCGCAGCCGTGTGCCCGAATGGCGCCCGCCCCAGGGCGGCGAATCGCTGCTGCAACTGCGCGAACGGGTCAGCCAGACGGTGCACCGGATCGCGCAGCGGCATGCCGGCGAGGCGATCGTGATGGTGGCGCACGGTGGCGTACTCGATGCGCTGTACCGCGTCGCCACCGGGCAGGTCGTCAACTCACCGCGCACCTGGGAGCTGCCCAACGGCGCCATCAACCGCCTGCTTTGGACACCCGGGGGCATCGCCGTGATCGGCTGGTGCGACACCCAGCATCTTGACAACGGATCCCTCGATGAAGCCACCGCATGAGCTGCTGAAGAAACTGGTGGGCCATCCGGTCTCGGCCCTGGACACGCCGACCCTGGTGCTCGACCTCGATGCGATGCAGCGCAACCTGGGCCGGATGGCCGAGTTCGCACGCAAGCATGAGGTGCGCTGGCGCCCGCACGCCAAGATGCACAAGAGCGCGACCATCGCCCGGCTGCAGATGCAGGCCGGCGCCTGCGGGGTCTGCGTGCAAAAGACCGCCGAGGCCGAGATCATGGCAGCGGGGGGCGTGCACGACATCTACATCAGCAACGAGGTGGTGGCGCCGGCCAAGCTCGCGCGGGTCGCGGCGCTGGCCCACCAGCTGGCCGCCGAGCGCGGCCAGTTGGCGATCGCCGTCGACAGCGGCGAGGGCGTCACCTGGCTGGCACAGGCCATGAACGCGGCGCGGGCCGGCGGCGCGACCCCGGCCGTGATCGACGTGTTCGTCGAGATCGATGTCGGGCAAGGCCGCTGCGGCGTGGCCCCCGGCGCGGCCGCCGTGGCGCTGGCGCACGAGGTGCGGCGCCACCCGGCCCTGCGCCTGGCGGGGCTGCAGGCCTACCACGGCAAGGCCCAGCACCTGCGTTCGGCGCGCGAGCGCCGTGAAGCCATCGCCGGTGTGGTGCGCGACGTGCAGGCCACCCGCGCCTTGATGGAGGCGCAGGGCCTGAAGGTCGAATGCGTCACCGGCGCCGGCACCGGCACCCTGGTGTGCGAGGCCGCCAGCGGGCAATTCAACGAACTGCAGGCCGGCTCCTTCCTGTTCATGGACGCCGACTACGCCGCCAATGAGCGCGACCCGGCGCAACCCAACTTCGAGCACGCGCTGTTCGTCAAGTCGCAGGTGATGAGCGTTGCCGCCGACCATGTGGTGTGCGATGCCGGGCACAAAAGCCACGCCATCGACTCGGGCATGCCGCGCATCCACCTGCCGGAGGGTGCGCCACGCCTGACCCTGAGCTACCACAACGGCGGTGACGAGCATGGCATCTTGCGCGCCGACGAGCCCGGCGGCGCGCTGCCGAAACTGGGCGACACGGTGTGGTTGATCCCCGGCCATTGCGACCCGACGGTGAATCTGCACGACTTCATGGTCGGCGTGCGCGGCGGGCTGGCGCGCGGCCAGGTGGACCGGATCGTGCGCGTGGACGCCCGCGGGGCCCTGACCTAAGGCGCAAGCCCCACGGCACGCGCCAGGGGTTCGTCGCGCGAGACCTGCCCATCGACCAGTTCGATCAGCCGGTCGCAGCGCGCGGCCAGGCGCGAATCGTGGGTGACGACGATGAAGGCCGTGCCGCGCTCGGCATGGATGCGGCGCAACAGGGTGAACACCTCGTTGGAGGACACGGTGTCGAGGTTGCCGGTGGGCTCGTCGGCCAGCACCAGCGCCGGCTGCAGCACCAGGGCCCGGGCGATGGCCACGCGCTGCTGCATGCCGCCCGAGAGCTCGGCGGGGCGCTTGCCCATGGCGCCGGACAGACCCACCGCATCGAGCAGCTCGCGCGCGCGCTGCAACACCGTGTCTGGCACGCGGCCCTCGGCGGCCAGGACGGGCAGCGTTACATTCTCCAAAGCGCTGAAGGCCGGCAGCAGGTGGTGGAACTGGAACACGAAGCCCAACGTGCGGCGCCGCCGCAGCGTCAACCCATCGTCGTCCAGGTCTTGCACCGGTTCGCCCTGCAGGCGGTAGCTGCCGCTGCTCAGGTGCTCCAGCAGGCCCAGGATGTTCAGCAGCGTGCTCTTGCCCGAGCCCGAGGGGCCCACCAGCGCGGTGAACTCGCCAGCCGCCAGCCGAAGCGAAACGCCATGCAGCACCTCGGCCTCGCTGGGCAGGCCAATGTTGTAGCGCTTGCGCACATCGTCGAGTTCGAGCAGCCAGGGCGTGGTCATGACGCCTTCATATGCGAATGGCCTGGGCCGGGTCCATGCGGGCGGCCCGCCGGGCCGGAGCGATGGCGGCCAGCACGCCGCACACGGTGGCCACGAGCGCGACCTCCAGGCCGGTGCGCGGGGACAGGGTGATGGCAAACAGCGGCAGGCCGTCCGAGCCGCGCACGAAGTGGGTAAACAGCCAGATCATCGCCACCGCCAGCCCCAGCCCCAGCGCCGAGCCGGCCGCGCCGACCACCGCGCCCTGCACCAGGAACAGCCGCAGCACCTGCCCGCGGGTGGCGCCCATCGCGCGCAGGATGCCGATCTCGCGGCCCTTTTGCACCACCGACACCACCAGCACGCTGGCGATGCCCAGCACCACCACCACCAGCACCACGGCACGGATCAGGCCGGTGCTGACCGACTGCGCATTGAGCGCCGAGACGAGCTGGGCATTGCTCTCCTGCCAGCTCTCGATCTTGTAGGGCAGCTGGCGGCGCAGATCCTCGGCCAGCCCCTGCGCGGCCCAGACGTCCTTGAGGCTCAGGTCCAGCCCGGTGGCGCCGCCCGGCAGCCCCAGCAGGTTCTGCGCGCTGCGCAGCGGCAGGTAGACGCTGCGGCGGTTCAGCTCGCGCGCGCCCAGGTCGACCAGGGCGGTGACGCGCACGGAATCGGACCGGCCGGCGGTCTGCAGCGTAAGGCGGTCGCCCACGCGCAGGCCGAGGTCTTGCGCCAGCTCGCGCCCGACGATGGCCTCGCCCGGCTCCAGCCGCGCCTGGCCGGCCACCGCCTTCGAGCGCAAGCCGATCACGCGGTCGGCCCGGTCCAGCTCCACACCCAAGAGCGATACGGCCTGGCTGGCCTCGCCGCGCAAAGCCAGGCCGCCGCCGGACACCTGCGGCGAGACGGCGGCGACGGCCGTGTTCGCTTCGAGCAGCGGTACCAGCGCCTGCCAGTTGGCCACCGAGCGCAGGCGCTGCGCCCGCGGCTGCGCCTGCGTTATGCCGACGCTGCCGGACGGCAGGCTGGCCGGGGGCGCGACCACTTCTTCTGGCGCGCGCACCGTGACATGGGGCTGGGCGCCCAAGGTCTTGGCCAGGGTGTTGCCCTGCAGGCCGGAGACCAGGGCTGAGATGTAGGCGACCACCGCCACCCCGGCGGCGACGCCGACGATGATCAGCAGGGTCTGCATGCGGCCTTCGCGCAGGAAGCGAAGGGCCACGCGCAGCTCGAAGCCCATTCAGCGCCCCATGGCGTTGGTGAGCGCGGAGGCGGCGCTGTCGGGTGTGCCGCCCACGGCGGGTTGGCCAGGCTTCCAGGGCACGACGCGGGGCCGCACGCGCTGGCCGGCCTGCAGGCCGCGCTCGATCAGCAGCTGCGCGCCGGGCTCCAGCCCTTGCGTGACCTCGGCCGCGTCCAGCGTGCGCAAACCCAGTTGGAGCTCGCGCGTCTGCGCCCGGCCGCCCTGGGCGACCAGCACCGAGGCCGTGCCGCGCAGCGCCGCCAGCGGGATCACCAGGGCAGCGTCACGCCGGCCGGTTTCGACCTCGATGGAGACGGTGAGGTCTTCGCGCAGGAAGGCCGGCGGCGCGCCCTCCAGCGCGAACTTGACCTCGACCGCGCCGCGCTGCGAATCGACCGCCGGCGCCAGCGACAGCACGCGTGCGGCGAAGCGCTGCCCGGGGAAGGCGTCGGCGACCACGCCGGCCGTCTGGCCGACGCGCAACTGTTCCAGGAAGCGCTCGTCTACCAGCGCCACCAGCTGGGTGGGGCCGGCCAGGGCCAACGAGAGCAGCGCGCGCCCCGGCTGGACGATCTGGCCCGGCTCGACGGTGCGGGTGAGCACCCGCGCATCGGCCGGCGCGGTGATGCGCGCCTGCGCCAGGCGCGCCTGCGCGGCCTGGGTGGCGGCGCGCGCCAGCTGGAGCTGGGCCTGCGCCTGGGCGACGTCGGTGCCGGTGTCGAGCATGGCGCCGGACTGGGCCGAAGCCGCGTCCCGCTGGGCGGCGGCGACGTCGACCGCACGGCGGGCGTCGTCCACGCGCGAGGCGCTGACGAAGCCCTGGGCCACCAGCTGCTCGGCACGCACCAGTTCGGCGCGTGCATTGCGCCATTGCGCCTCGGCCTGGGCGACCGCGGCGCTGGCGGCTTGCCGGCCGGTGCCGCGCAAGCCGTCGATCCGGGCGGCGGCCTGGCGCTCGCTGGCACGGGCCTGTTGCAGGGCCGCGCTCAGTTCGTCTTGTTCCAGATGCACCAGCACCTGGCCGGCTCGCACGGCCTGGCCTTCGCGCACCAACACACGGCTGACCCGCCCGGTGACAGTGGCGCCGACGTCGACCCGGGACAAAGTGGCGACGCGCGCCGAGAACTGCAGGGTGCGCACCAGGGGCGCACGCTGCACCTGCACCGCCTCGGTAGGGGTGGGGCGCAGCCAGAGGGCGGCGATCGCGCCTGCCAGCAGCACCACCAATGCCACCCCGACGATCCAGGGCCAGCGGCGGCGCCTTGCGGCGGCGAGCGGTTCGGGCTTGGCCTGGCTCATGGACCGGTACCGCCTTCGGCGAACAGCCCGCCGCTGGCTTGCGGCGGCGTCACGCCCAGGTGCCGGAAGGCGGCCAGCGTGGCGATGCGCCCGCGCGGCGTGCGTTGCAGGTAGCCCTGCTGGATCAGGTAGGGCTCGATCACGTCTTCGATGGTGCCGGACTCCTCGCCGATGCTGGCGGCGATGTTGTCCAGGCCGACCGGGCCGCCGTCAAAGCGGTGGATGACGGCCTCGAGCAGTTTGCGGTCCATCAGGTCGAAGCCCCGCGGGTCGACGTCGAGCATGGCCAGGGCCTTTTGCGCGATGGCGTGGGTGATGCGGCCGTCGGCCTTGACCTCGGCGTAGTCGCGCACGCGGCGCAGCAGGCGGTTGGCGATGCGGGGCGTGCCGCGCGAGCGCCGCGCGATCTCGGACGCGCCGCCGGCATCGGTGGGCGCGCCCAGCAACTGGGCGCTGCGGGTGACGATGAGCGTGAGCTCTTCGGGGCTGTAGAACTCCAGCCGCGCGACGATGCCGAAGCGGTCGCGCAGCGGGTTGGTGAGCATGCCGGCGCGGGTGGTGGCGCCGACCAGGGTGAAGGGCTGCAGGTCGAGCTTGATCGAGCGGGCGGCCGGGCCCTCGCCGATCATGATGTCGATCTGGTAGTCCTCCAGCGCGGGGTAGAGAATTTCCTCGACCACCGGCGACAGGCGGTGGATCTCGTCGATGAAGAGAACGTCGTTGCGCTCGAGGTTGGTGAGCAGCGCCGCGAGGTCCTTGGGCTTTTCCAGCACGGGGCCCGAGGTCTGGCGCAGGTTCACGCCCAGCTCGTGGGCAATGATGTGCGACAGCGTGGTCTTGCCCAGGCCGGGCGGGCCGAACAGCAGCACATGGTCGAGCGCCTCGCCGCGCTTGGCGGCGGCGCCGATGAAGATCTCGAGCTGCTCGCGGGTCTTGGCCTGGCCAACGTAGTCGCGCAGCAGCTTGGGCCGAAGCGCGCGCTCGATCGCCTCCTCGGCCGGTGAGGCCGGGGCGGCGGACACCACACGGCGCGGTGGCGGGGCGAAATCGTCGGTCTGGATGCTCATGGGTCTGGAGCCTAACGCGCGCCCGCCACCTCGCCGAGGTATTGGTGGAGCGCGGCGCGGTAGGCGACGTCGAAGCGGCCGTAGTAGTCGGGGCTGTCCGGCGTGGTGCACGATGCCAGGCCGGCGAACAGGTGGCCGGTGACGTACTGGCCCGCGCCGACCGGCGTGAAGACGGCCGAGCCGCTGCTGCCGCTCTCGGTGGTGCCCGCGGTCCAGCGCACGGTGAGGTAGTCCGCGCCGGTGCTGCTGCTCTGGGGCGTGCAGTTGACGCCGCTGCAGGCCGCGTAGCCCACCAGGGCCCCCTGGCTGAACTTGAGCAGGTCGCCGCCGGGGTGGTGCAGCCCGGCGATGGGTACATCCAGTGGCGGCGCGGCCAGCAGCGAGCCCGCGAAGTACGCGCCGGTGGGCACCGCGCTGTTGAGCCGCATGAAGGAGGTGTCGCTGGCGGCCGAGGTGTACAGCAATGTGGCGCCGCCGAACACCCGCGTGGCGCCCGGGTTCAGGGCGCCGCTGTTGCAGGCTGTGGCGCGGTAGAACCAGTAGGTCTCGAGCGTGCTGGCGCTGACCTGGTCGGAGATGCAATGGTTGGCCGACAGCAACCACGGTGTGCCCGAGCCCGCCACGTCGGCCATCAGGGTGCCGGTGCACAAGTACGCGCTGGCGCCGCTGACGAACATCATGCGCGCCACCGAACGCGAAGGGGTCGACCAGTCGGCCATGCAGGTCGCGTCCACATTGCAGCTGGAGGAGGCCAACTTGAGCTGCGCCTGCGCCTTGGGCGACGCCAGGTCGACCCACAGGTGCGACAGGCTGGGCACCGCCACGGCCACCGACGCCGGGTCGGCCCCGGCGGGCAGGGCCAGCTCCAGGGTGGCCGCATCGCCGCTGACGGTAGGCAGCCAGAACAGGGTGGCGCCGGTCGGACGCGGTCCGTTGCCCGCTTGCGATGCCAGCGACGCGAGGATCTGCGAGCCGGTGAGGGCGACCACCTCGCCGCCAGCAGGGGCGTAGACACGAACGACCGCTTCCGCCGGCAGCCGCTCGACCGACAGCGCCAGACGCACCGCGGCCGCGCCCTCGGCGCGAAAGCTCACCGCCGTGGCCGAGCCGCCGCCGGGCAGCGCGGTCCATTGCAGCAGGCCCATCGTGGCGGCGGCCGTGGCGGTCGCGACGAGCGCCCGGTTCAGGCCGATCTGACGCGGCGTGTTCCGCCCGCCCTGGAAGGACTGCGCCACGGCGACCCCGGCCAGCGCATCGGGCGACAGCGCGCCCAGGCGAACCAGCGGCCCTGGCACCAGGGCGGCATCGAGGCTGGCGCCCGACTTGGCCAGCGCGCGGGTCGTGCCTTGTTCATAGGGCTCGATGCGCGGCGCGCTCAGGGGCGTGACGCCGAGACCGGCCGGGGGCGCCGCCGGGGTATTACCACCGCCACCGCCGCCGCCGCAGGCGGCCAGCAGCAGCGCCAGGCAGAGGGTAAGGAAGACCGGAACCGTCTTTTTCATCGATTTCTCTTCGGATGCACGAGCCACCGATTGTGGCTCGGCACCACTGCCGCGCTGGTAGGAGGCGGGCGCCATCACCGCGCCAGGGCCTTGAGCGCGGTCTTGATCCCCTCGCTGACCGACAGCCCCTTGGGCAGCGCCTTGAGCGCCGCGCTGGCTTCCTTGTCGCTGTAGCCCAAGGCCAGCAGCGCCTGCAGGATGTCGGCCTGCTCGTCCGCACCCGCCCCGGCCGCCGCCGGCCCCAGGTCGGCGCCGATCTTGCCCTTGAGCTCCAGCAGCAGGCGCTCAGCGGTCTTCTTGCCGATGCCGGGCACCTTGGTTAGGCGGGCGCTGTCCTGCGCGGTGACGGCCTGCGCGATGTCGGCCACGCTCATGCCCGAGAGCACCGACAGCGCGGTGCGCGGGCCCACGCCCGAGATGCGGATCAACTGGCGGAAGGCCTCGCGCTCGCTGGGCGAGCCGAAGCCGTAGAGAATCTGTGCGTCCTCGCGCACCACGAAGTGGGTGAGCAGCGAGACTTTCTCGCCCACGGCAGGCAGGTTGTAGAAAGTGCTCATGGGAACATCGACCTCGTACCCGACGCCGTTGCAGTCCAGCAGCACCTGGGGTGCCTTCTTGTCCGCCAGCGTTCCCGTCAATTTGCCTATCATGCGTGTCCCCTTCGTGGAATTATCAGCTTGATCCTCCGACACGCCTTCTCGCCCGCGAGCAACGCCCGCCTGGCCCACCTTTGCGGCCCCACCGACGAACACCTGCGCACGATCGAGTTGGCGCTGCAGGTGAAGATCGCGCACCGCGGCGAGCATTTCCGCGTCGAAGGCCCCAAGGCCGCCGCGACGCGGGCGATGGAGGTGCTGCAGGCCTTGTACGAGATGGCGGCGCGCCCGATCAGCGCCGAAAAGGTTCAGCTGATGCTGGCCAGCGATGCATCGCTGGACGAAGACGCCGACGGCTCGCTGGTGCTGCACACACGGCGCACCGACCTGAAGGCGCGCACGCCCAACCAGAGCGTCTACCTGGACAACATCGCCCATCACGACATCACCTTCGGCATCGGGCCGGCCGGCACCGGCAAGACCTACCTGGCGGTGGCCTGCGCGGTCGATGCGCTCGAGCGCGCCAGCGTGCAACGCATCGTGCTCACCCGCCCGGCGGTGGAGGCCGGCGAGAAGCTGGGCTTTCTGCCCGGCGACCTGGCGCAGAAGGTCGACCCGTACCTGCGCCCGCTGTACGACGCGCTGTACGACCTGATGGGGTTCGACCGCGTTGCCAAGGCCTTCGAGCGCAGCGCCCTGGAGATCGCCCCGCTGGCCTTCATGCGCGGACGCACCCTGAACAATGCGTTCGTGATCCTCGACGAGGCGCAGAACACCACGCCCGAGCAGATGAAGATGTTCCTCACCCGCATCG
>JAZKDA010000099.1:0-11111 GCA_040387815.1 Pseudomonadota bacterium
GGCCGAAACGAGGAATTTCTGACGCTGGACCTTGAAATCGACGCTGACACACCGCGCGGGGAGAGCCCGTCCGAGCGGGCATGTGGCGCAGCAGTGGGTGCGGGGGGCTCTGGCCCTGGCGACAAGTGGCTGCGGGAGGCGGCGGCAGACGCTTTACGCGCGGGCCTGACGGGCAATCGCGTAGAAGCTATGGCTTTGGTCATTGAGGCTTGTGTCGTGACCTTCGGTGGCGTCGAGCAAACGGAAGTCGGCGTGCCGCAGGCGGTGAAGTCGGCTGGCGGTCAAGGCCAGCGCTTCGTCTTCATCGCCGTCGCCGGCTTTGGCGGCGACCTGCGGTCCGGACGGTGCGAGCGCCCGATGCACACGCTGCTGCGTGGGCGTGGCCAGCGCGCGCTCGCCGACGGTTGATGACTGGGGCGAGGACAAAGCGCCGGCGAGATCGGGGGCCCGGAACCAGGCTGCAAAGAGCGCGCGGAACACGGCGATGTCCTGCTCGCGCGAGACCATCACGGCCTCCAGCGCGGCGGAAAAGTCGTCCTCGCGCTCGGGCCCGACCAGCCCCACCGCCTGCTGCGCGAGCGCGATGCGGGCCATGTCGACCGGCACCCCGGCACGGCGCAAGGCCCGCCCGAAGCCCGTCATGTGGTCGGCCAGCCCGCCCGGCTTCATGGGGCCACGCCCTCCTCGTCAAGCAGGTCCGCGCTCAGTTGCGGGGTGAGGGCCGCCACATCTTCGCGCTGCTTGAACAGGATGCCGGCCGTATGGGACACCACCTCCGGGTCCAGCACCAGCGTGTCCAGCGCCACCAGCGCGCGGGCCCATTCAACACTCTCGGCGATGCCGGGCACACGCTGGAACGCATGCGCCACCGGTTCGCTGCGCAAGCGCGCGACAAAGCGCGCCACCTGCCCCGACAAGGCCTGGCTGGCGCCGGGCACGCGCGCACGCACGATCGCCAGCTCGCGCTCGCGGTCGGGGTAGTCGAGCCAGTGGTACAGGCAGCGGCGCTTGACCGCGTCATGCAACTCGCGCGTGCGGTTGCTGGTGAGAATGGTCACCGGCGTGCGCTGGGCGCGAATGGTGCCCAGTTCGGGGATGCTCACCTGGTATTCGCCCAGGTATTCCAGCAGGAAGGCCTCGAAGGGTTCGTCGGCGCGGTCGACCTCGTCGATCAGCAGCACCGCGCCGGGTTCGGGCGCCTGCAGCGCTTGCAGCAAGGGGCGGCGGATCAGGTAGCGGTCCTGGTAGACCTCGCGCTCGATCTGGGCCGCGTCGGCGTGCCGCTCGACCGCGCGCATGTGCAGCAATTGGGCGGCGTAGTTCCACTCGTACAGCGCTTCGCGCAGCTCCATGCCGTCGTAGCACTGCAGCCGCAGCAACTCGCGGCCCAGGGCCGTGGCCAGTGCCTTGGCCAGCTCGGTCTTGCCGACACCGGGTTCGCCCTCCAGCAGCAACGGACGCTGCAGCCGGATCGCCAGGAACACAGCGGTCGCCAGGCGCCGGTCGGCGAAGTAGCCCACGCCGGCCAGCGCATCGACCACGGCGTCGACCGACGCGAAGGGAACGCTCGAAGATTGCGGCAAGTCGGCCATGTTCTCGACGGGGACGGTTCGCGGCGGCCTGGCAGGCCCCATGATGGGTTTATCCGAGGGCCTTGGTCACCGCCCGCTGGGTCAGCACGCTGATCAGGTTGGCGCGGTAGGCCGCCGAGGCGTGCAGGTCGCCCGAGAGCTCGGCGGCGTCGATCGCCACCTGCGCCGCTGCCTGCGGTGTGAAGCTGCGCGAGAGCGCCGCCTCCAGCCCCGCGTGGCGGAACACGCCGTTGCCGCCGCCCGTGACGGCCACGCGTACACCCGCGTCGGTCTGGGCCACGCACACCCCGATCAGGGCAAAGCGCGAGGCCGGCTGCTTGAACTTGATGTAGGCCGCGCGCCGGGGGATGGGAAATGAAACGGCGGTGATCAGCTCGCCTTCCTCCAGCGCGGTGGCGAACATGCCCTGAAAGAAGTCGTCGGCTGCGATGGTGCGGCCGGTGGTGTGCACGGTGGCGCCCATCGCCAGCAGGGCGGCCGGGTAGCAGGCGGCCGGGTCGTTGTTGGCCACCGAGCCGCCCAGCGTGCCCATGGCGCGTACCTGCCGGTCGCCGATGTGGCTGGCCAGGTCGGCCAGGCCAGGGATGGCCGCGCGCACCTGGGCGTCGCTGGCGATCTCGGCATGGCGCGTCATGGCGCCGATGACCAGCTTGTCGCCCTCGCGGCGGATGCCTTTGAGCTCGTTCACTGCGCCCAGGTCGACCAACTGCTCGGGGGCGGCCAGGCGCAGCTTCATGGAGGCCAGCAGGGTCTGCCCGCCTGCCAGCGGCTTGCCGCCGGCGGCCGCCAGGCGCTTCGCATCGGCCAGGGTGGCGGGGCGTTCAAAGGAAAATGCGTACATCGTGTGCTCCTTGCCGCTCAGGACGAGGCCATCGCGGCCCGCCCCTTCTGGACGGCCAGCACGATGCCCTGGTAGCCGGTGCAGCGGCAGATATTGCCTTCGAGCAGCTCGCGGATCTCGGCGGCGTCGGCCTGCGGGTGGGCGCGGCACAGGTCGATGGCGCTGATCACCATGCCCGGCGTGCAAAAGCCGCACTGCAACCCGTGGCAGTCCTTGAAGGCCTGCTGCATCGGGTGCAGCGTGCCGTCGGGTGCGGCGATGCCCTCGATGGTGGTGATCTTGGCGCCCGGGTGCTGCACAGCCAGTGTGTTGCACGACTTGATGGCGCGGCCATCGACCAGCACCGTACAGGCGCCGCACTGGGCGGTGTCGCAGCCCACGTGGGTGCCGGTCAGGCGCAGGTGCTCGCGCAGGGCGTGGACCAGCAAGGTGTTGGGGGCGACGTCGAGTTCGACGTCCTGCCCGTTGACGTTCATCCGCACCTTCATGTGCAGCTTTGTATCCGCTTGCATACCGGGTCTCCTGGTGTCTCCTGATTCAAGCAGCGACACTACCACGGACGCGGCGATACTTGCCGCACCGCCTCTTCAAGACGTCACGAATGCCTGTGCGCATCCTCCTGCTGGCCGCCTGCCTGATGCTGCCGTCGCTGCTGCGCGCGGCCGAGGTATCCGTCGCGGTGGCCGCCAACTTCGCCGCACCCATGCACCAGATCGCGCAAGCCTTCGAGCGCGACACCGGGCACCGGGCCATCGTGGCGCTCGGCTCCACCGGCCGCTTCCATGCGCAGATCCGCCAGGGCGCGCCGTTCCAGCTGCTGCTGGCCGCTGACGAACGCACCCCGAGGCTGCTGGAGCAGGAAGGCCTGGCCGTGCCCGGCAGCCGTTTCACCTATGTGGTGGGCCGGCTGGTGCTGTGGAGCGCCACGCCAGGCCGTGTCGATGCCCAGGGCGAGGTGCTGCGCCGTGGCGGCTCCGAGCGCCTGGCCATCGCCGACCCGCGGCTGGCGCCCTACGGCGCCGCGGCGGTCGAAGCGATGCAGCGCCTGGGGGTGCTGCAAGCCTGGCAGCCCCGGCTGGTGCAGGGCGAGAGCGTGGGTCAGGCCTTCCAGTTCGTCGCCACCGGCAATGCGGCCCTGGGATTCATCGCGCTGTCGCAGCTGCGGTCACTGCCGGCGGCGACACCGGGCTCGGCCTGGGTGGTGCCGGCCACGCTCCACACGCCCCTGCGCCAGGATGCGGTCATCCTGCGGCCCGGCCAGGCACAGCCGGCGGCGCTGGCGCTGGCGAACTTCCTGCAAGGCGACGAGGCCCGCGCCATCCTGCGTGCCTACGGCTACGAGCTCTGAGACGCTGCGGCATGCCCTTCACGCACGACGATTTCCAGGCGATCTGGCTCACGTTGAAGCTGGCCAGCCTCACCACCGTGGTGCTGCTGCTGCTGGCCACGCCGCTGGCCTGGTGGCTGGCCCATGCCAGCGGACGCTGGGCGGCCATCGTCGGGGCGGTGGTGGCCATGCCGCTGGTGCTGCCGCCCACGGTGCTGGGCTTTTACCTGCTGGTGGTGTTCGGCCCGCAGGGTTGGGGCGGCCAGCTCACCCAGGCGCTGGGCCTGGGCCTGTTGCCCTTCACCTTCGGCGGGCTGCTGGTGGCCTCGGTGATCTATTCCCTGCCCTTCGCCGTCCAGCCGCTGCAGCATGCCTTCGAAGCAGTGGGCCGGCGGCCGATGGAAGTGGCCGCCACATTGCGGGCCCGCCCGCTCGATGCCTTTCTTCATGTCGCATTGCCGCTGGCGCGGCCCGGATTGCTCACCGCCGCCATCCTGAGCTTCGCCCACACGGTCGGCGAATTCGGCGTGGTGCTGATGATCGGCGGCAACATCCCGGCGCACACCCGCGTGGTGTCGACCCAGATCTACGGCCACGTCGAGGCCCTGGCCTACACCCAGGCGCATTGGCTTTCGGCCGCCATGCTCCTGTTTTCGTTCGTCGTGCTCTTGCTGCTGGCCCTGTTCAACCGCCGCCGCGTGAGAGTCCTCGCATGACGGCGTCGCATCGCATCAAGCTGCAACTGGAGCGCCCCGGCGGCTTCTCGCTGGCGCTCGACCTGTCGCTGCCCGGACGCGGCATCACGGCATTGTTCGGCCCTTCCGGCTCGGGCAAGACCACCGTGCTGCGCTGTGTCGCCGGGCTGGAGCGGCCTCATGGCGCGCACATCGAGGTGGCCGGCCAGGCCTGGCAGGACGACGCCCGCCGCCTGTTCGTGCCCACCTGGCAGCGACCCCTGGGCTATGTGTTCCAGGAGGCCAGCCTGTTCGAGCACCTGGACGTGCGGGGCAATCTGCGCTTCGGGCTCACGCGTGCCGCGCGCCAGGGCGCCGATGCACGCTCTCTCGACGACGCCGTTGAGCTGCTGGGCATAGGCGACCTGCTCGCACGCCGGCCGCACCAGTTGTCCGGCGGCGAGCGCCAGCGGGTGGCCATCGCCCGCGCGCTGGCCACCCGGCCGCGATTGCTGCTGCTGGACGAGCCGCTGTCGGCCCTGGACGCGGCGCGCCGGCAGGACATCCTGCCCTGGCTGGAGCGCCTGCGCGACGAAGCCGGCGTGCCCATGCTGTACGTCACCCATTCGGCCGACGAGATGGCGCGGCTGGCCGACACCCTGGTGCTGATGGACGCCGGGCGCGCCGTCGCCTGCGGCCCGGTGGACGAGGTGCTGCTGCGCACCGAACTGGGCGTGGTGCCCAGGGAAGACACCGGCGTGCTGCTGCACGGCCAGGTGCTGGCGCAAGACACGCGCTGGCAGCTGGCGCAGGTGGGGTTTCCGGGCGGCGCCCTGTGGCTGCGCGACGCCGGCATCGCACCGGGCGTTTCAGTTCGTGTGCGGGTGCTGGCGCGCGATGTGAGCATCGCCCGGGCGCAGCCGCAGGCCACGAGCGTGCAGAACCTGCTGCCTTGTGTGGTCGCCGCCGTACAGGCCGATTCGCACCACGGCTCGCAGGTGCTGGTACGGCTCGAATGCACCGACGCCGCAGGGCACAGCGCACTGCTGGCGCGAATCACCGCGCGGGCCGCGCACGAGCTGTCCCTTGCCCCGGGCGTGGCGGCCTGGGCCCAGGTGAAGTCGGCGGCGCTGGTGCAGTAGCGGCGCGGCTGCCGCCCGATGCCTACTTGCCCGCGTTCGGAAAGAACAGCGGCTCGCCACCGATGCGGTAAGCCGCGATGGCCGCCTGGCCCGCAGGCCCGATCACCCAGTCGACAAAGGCCTGGGCCTGCGCCGCCTTGACCTGCGGGTGCCGGGCCTGGCTGACCGCCATCACACCATACTGGTTGTACAGGCGCCGATCGCCCTCGACCAGCACTGCCAGCTCGCCCCGGTTGCGAAAGTTCAGCCAGGTGGCGCGGTCGGTCAGCACATAGGCGTTGGCGGAAGACGCGATGTTCAGCGCCGGCCCCATGCCGCAGCCGCATTCGCGATAGCCGCCGCCCTTGGCCTGGGCCAGCCCGGCCTGCTGCCAGTAGCGAAGCTCCGCGGCATGGGTGCCGCTGCGGTCGCCTCGCGAGACGAAGGGCGCGCTGGCGGCGGCAATTCGGCGCAACGCCTGGGCGAGGTCGCGACCGCCGGCGCCGGCCGGATCCGACTTCGGGCCCACGAGGATGAAGTCGTTGTACATCACGTTAAAGCGGCGCGTGGCATGGCCGTCGGCCACGAATTTTTCCTCGGCCGTGGTGTCGTGCACGAACAGCACGTCGGCGTCGCCACGGCGCGCGATGTCGATCGCCTGACCGGTCCCCACGGCCACCACCTTCACGTCGATGCCGGTGGCGCGCTTGAACGCCGGTATCAAGTGCTCGAACAGGCCGGACTGCTCGGTGGACGTGGTCGAGGCCATCACGATCGACTGGCCCCAGGCGGGCATCGACAGCGCGGCGGCCGCGACGAGCGTGACCAGGAACCTCAAGGGATTTCTCCTTTGACAAAGGCATCCGCGGCGCGCGAGATGGTGGGCAGATACCTGCGATCGAAGAAGGGGGCCGTCGGCAGATCGGCCTGGATGGAGCCCTGCTCCAGGTACACCACCCGGCTGGCCAGGCGCTTGACCTGGCCCAGGTTGTGGCTGGCGAACACCAGTGTCATGCCGGCCGCCGCGAAGCTGGCCATCAGAGACTCGACCTCGCGCTTGGCATGCGGGTCGAGGCTGGAGGTGGGCTCGTCGAGAAACAGCAGCTGCGGCGACAAGCTCCAGGCCCTGGCCAGCGCCAAGCGCTGCTGCTGCCCGCTCGACAGGGCCGCGGCACGCCGCTCGGCGACCCCGCCCAGGCCCACCCGGTCCAGCGCGTCCATCGCCTGGTGCCGCGCCTGCCGCCAGGGCACGCCGCGCAACCACAGCCCCAGCGCCACGTTGCCGCGGGCACTGGCGCGCAGCATGTAGGGCCGCTGGAACACCATGGCCTGGCGGGCGCTGGTGTCTCGCTCCAGCAGGCCCTCGCTGGGGGTCACCAGACCATGCAACAGCCGCAGCAAACTGCTCTTGCCGCTGCCGTTGGCTCCGATCAGGGCGACCCGCTCACCGCGGCGTATCACCAGGTCGACGCCCGCGAGCGCGACGACCGGCCCGAAGCGCACCGAAACCTCATGGCAACGCAGCAGCTCAGTCATGGGGCACCTCCTGGACCAGCCGCCTGGGCGCGCGGTCGCCCCGGGCATAGCGCCATCGGCGCAGCAAGGACACCACGGCATTGAGCAGCAGCACCACCGCCAGCAGCACCAGCCCCAGCGCCAGCGCCAGCGGCAGGTCGCCCTTGCTGGTCTCCAGGGCGATGGCGGTGGTCATCACCCGGGTGAAGCCATCGATGTTGCCACCCACGATCATCACCGCGCCCACCTCGGAGATGGCGCGCCCGAAGCAGGCGATCAGCACGGTGAGCAGGGCATAGCGCTCGTCCCAGGCCAGCAACAGACTGCGCAGCCAGGCGCCGGCGCCCAGCGACGCCAACTGCTCGCCGTGCGCGCGCTCGGCGTCTTCCACCACCTGGTGGGTCAGCGCCGCCGCCACCGGAAACACCAGCAGTGACTGCGCCAGGACCATCGCCTTGAAGCTGAACAACCAGCCGAGAAACCCCAGCGGCCCGGAACGCGAAAGCAGCAGGTAGACCGCCAGGCCCACCACCACCGAGGGCACGGCCAGGAAGGTGTTGACCAGCGTCAGCACCGCGCCGCGGCCGGCAAAGCGGGCCACCCCAAGCCACGCCCCCAGCAGCAAGCCCACTGAGCACGCGAACAGGCAGGCCAACGCGCTGACGGCCAGCGAACGCGCCACGATGGCGGCCAGCATCGGGTCGCCGCTCGCCACCAGCCCCCCGGCGGCGACGGCGCTATCGAAAAATCCAGGCATCGGGCGATCGTAGCTTTGCTAGACCGCGCAACTGCGAAATCCCACGAAGGCCTGGTCCGCGTCGGGCAGGCCGAAGCCGCGAAGGCGCGGGTGCTTCAGGCGGCCGCGGGTGGCCAAGGATGCCCCGCGCCGCACCCGCGCACGGCCCCAGTACGGCTGCGGGTCGAGCCAGGTGCCGGTGCTCCAGGCGTCGGGCAGGTAACCTTCCCAGGGACGCAAGCTGCCGGCCATCCATTCGTGTACCTCGCCCCAGCGAAAGCCCTGGTTTGCCGCGGTCAAGGCCGCGATCTCCCACTCGGCCTCGGTCGGCAGGCGCCGCCCGGCCCAGCGGGCCCAGGCATCGGCTTCCCACCAGCTGGCATGAACCACCGGCTGGCTGGGGGAAAGCCGCACCGACTTGCCGAACCAATGCGCAAGCACCGCACCACCGCCCCCGCCGATCTGCGCCACATGCGCGGGCGCCCGGCGGCCCTGGTCCTGCACCCAGTCCCAGCCCTCGGGATGCCACAGTTCCTGGCGGTCGTAGCCGCCGTCGTCGACGAACTCGACGAAGCGGGCCCAATCGACCGGTTGGGCGTCGATCTCGAACTCGGGCACCTCCACCGCGTGGGCGGGCCGCTCCAGATCGAACGAGAAACCGCCCTCGGCGCTGCCCAGCATCCAGCGGCGCGCCGGCAGCCACAGCGGTGGGCGCCAGGCCAGTGCCGCGGGCGCCCGTACCGATGCCTGCAGGCCATGCGCCTGCGCCAGGGCGGTGAGCTGCTCGCCACAGGCATCCTCGTGAAACAGCACGGCGCGAAACAGCCGCAGCCCGGCGTCGTCGTCGGGCGCGGCGTCGAGCAGTTCAAGGGTGGCCTCAAGCGACGCCATGAGACCGGAGCGCAGGCTGTCGACCGGAGCAGCGCCACGGTCGACGCCGCCGCCCGGGCTGACGATCCAGCGGTCCGCGAGCGCACCGATACGCTGGGCGATGTCCAGCACCTGCGGCAGGCCCGCCAGGCCTGCCGGGTCCTGGCGCTGCGCCGCCTGCTCCCAGGCGGTCAGCCACTGCAAAGTGTGGTTTCGCGCGTCGATCAGCGCCAGCGACAGCAGCTGTCCGCCGGCCTGGCGCAAAGCCGGTGAATCGACAGCGGGGGGAGACAGCTCGTTCATGCCTGGGCGCGGATTGCGGTCGATGGAGTGAAGCCCCGATGTTCGCCGCTTTCTGGCGGCCCGCGGCATGTCAGACCACCGTCAGCGCCAATTTCGCAACGGCTTGCACACTGCCCACGCCTTGCCCTCCGGTCGTCCATGAAGGAGCTCATCCATGATTGCGCGCCTGCATTCTCCTCGACGTTTCTGCCGCGCCGGCACCCTGCTCGGCCGTGCGGTCATCTGGTTCGTGCTGCTGGCCACCTTGGCCAGCGTGGCGTCGGCGGTCTTCCAGCAACTTCCAGCGGCCCTTGCGCAAACGTCCAACGGCACAGATTGGGCCACGGTCGGCCTGCTGGCGGGCGGCACCGCCATCGTCTTCGCCGTGTGCCAGGCGCTCACCTGGCCAGCCAGGAACGAAACCGAGCGCATTGGGGACACTGGCGAGGCGTCGGACCTCGGCGATGGCGCGTGAAAGCCGCTGGCGCGGAAAGGAAAAAGGGCCCCGAACAGGGCCCCCAGGCATGTCGCGGAAATCAGGCGGTCACAGCTTTTGCGCCTGCATGAAGCGGTCGAAAGTGGACTCGGTGAAGCGGAACCACAGGTTCTGGTCGGCCCGGAACTTGGCCAGGTCGGCGTAGATCTTGCCGAAGGTTGCGTTCTTGGCCGAGGTCTCGTTGTAGACGTCTTGGGAAATCTTGAAGGCCGCGTTCATGATTTCAGCCGAGAAAGGCCGCAGCTTGGCGCCCGAGCTGACCAGCTGCTTGAGGGCAATCGGGTTGCGCGCATCGTAGCGGGCCTGCACTTCGATGTGCGCCTGAGCCGAGGCCGCCTCGACGATCGCCTTGTATTCGGGCGTCAGCGCGTCCCAGGCCTTCTGGTTGACGAAAAAGTCGATCTGCGCGCTGCCTTCCCAGAAACCGGGGTAGTAGTAGAACGGCGCCACCTTCTGGAAGCCCAGCTTCTGGTCGTCATAGGGGCCCACAAATTCGGTCGCGTCGATCGTGCCCTTTTCCAGCGCGGCGTAGACCTCGCCACCCGGCAGGTTCTGCGGCACCACGCCCATGCGTTCCATGATGCGGCCGGCGAATCCGGCGATGCGGAACTTCAGGCCCTTGAGGTCCTTGAGGGTCTTGATCTCCTTGCGGAACCAGCCGCCCATCTGGGCGCCGGTGTTCCCGCCCTGGAAGTTGATGATGTTGTACTTGGCATAGAACTCGCGCATCAGCTTGCCGCCGTTGCCCTCTTGCATCCAGGCCGTGAGCTGGCGGCTGTTCAGGCCGAAGGGGATGGCGGTACCCAGGGCGAAGGTTTCGTCCTTTCCGAAAAAGTAATACGGCGCGGTGTGGGCGACTTCAACGGTGGCGTTTTGCACGCCGTCCACCACGCCGAAGGCTGGCATGAGTTCGCCGCCCGCATGCACCGATATCTCAAATTTACCGCCGCTCATGGCGCGAACGCCCTTGGCGAAGGTCTCGGCGCCGCCCATCAGGGTGTCCAGGGACTTGGGGAAACTCGACGCCAGGCGCCAACGCACGGCGGCCTGGGCGTGAACGGCCGGGGCGACACCGGCGGCGAGGACGCCGGCGATGCCGGCATGTTTGATGAGAGATCGACGATCCATGGGCTGAGTCTCCTTTTGGTTGCTATGAATACGGAAAAGCCGGCGAATTTTCCACTGGCCTAGCTTACCCGCATGAGGCCAGCTTACAGCTTCTGGCTCTGCATGAAGCGGTCGAAAGTGGCTTCGGTGAATCGGAACCACAGGTTCTGGTCGGTGCGAAACCGGGCATAGTCGGCGTACACCTTCTTCCAGTTCTCGTTCCTGGCCGACAGCTCCTCGTACAGGCCCATGGCTTCCTTGAAGGAGCGCGTCATGACATCGTTGGGGAAGGGCCGCAGCTTGGCGCCCGCGCCCACCAGCTGCTTGAGCGCGGTCGGGTTCTTCACGTCGTACTTGGCCTGCGTCTCGACGTGCGCGAACGAGGAAGCCGCCTCGACAATCGACTTCTGCTCGGCGTTCAGTGCGTCATAGGCCTTCTGGTTGATGTACAGATCGAGCTGCAGGCCGCCTTCCCACCAGCCGGGGTAGTAGTAGAAGGGCGCGACCTTGTTGAAGCCCAGCTTCTCGTCGTCGTAGGGGCCGACGAACT
>JAZKDA010000100.1:0-823 GCA_040387815.1 Pseudomonadota bacterium
CCACCGGCTTGGGGTAGGCGGCGGTGTGGCAGAACGACTGCATCACCAGGTCGGCCGAAAAACCCAGGCAGGCCAGGTCCTTGAGCTCGTCGCGGGTCATGGGGCCGGTGGTGTCCTGAGAACCCACCGAGGTCATCCTGGGCTCGCAGTAGGTGCCCGGGCGAACGCCCTGGCCTTCTGGCAGGCCGCAGGCGCGGCCGACCATCTTTTGCGCCAGCGAGAAACCCTTCCTGGTGTCCACCGGCGCCTGCGGCAGGCGGAACAAGGTGGACGGCGGCAGGCCCAGGGCCTCGCGGGCCTTGGCGGTCAGGCCGCGGCCGACGATCAGCGGAATGCGGCCGCCGGCGCGCACTTCGTCGAACAGCACCTCGCTCTTGACCTTGAACTCGGCGATGACGGCGCCGTTCTTGAGGGCCTTGCCTTCGTAGGGACGCAGCTCGACGGTGTCGCCCATCTCCATCTTGCTCACATCGAGCTCGATCGGCAGCGCGCCCGCGTCTTCCATGGTGTTGTAGAAAATCGGGGCGATCTTGCCACCCAGGCAGACGCCGCCGAAACGCTTGTTGGGGACGAAGGGGATGTCTTCGCCGGTGAACCACAGCACACTGTTGGTGGCCGATTTGCGCGACGACCCGGTGCCGACCACGTCGCCCACGTAGGCCACCAGGTGCCCCCGGGCGCGCAGGTCTTCGATGAACTTGACCGGGCCGCGTTTGCCGTCTTCCTCGGGCACGATGCCCGGGCGCGCGTTCTTGTGCATCGCCAGGGCGTGCAGCGGGATGTCGGGGCGGCTCCAGGCGTCGGGCGCGGGGGACAGGTCGTC
>JAZKDA010000100.1:833-3519 GCA_040387815.1 Pseudomonadota bacterium
GCGGCCACATCAACGACGACCTGCAGAACCTGATCGCGTCGTCGGAGATCTCGAGGCCGTCGGTGTTGATCTCGCCAGCCACCTTGAAGATCGTCACCGTGATGCTTTGCGGCACCTCGGGGCGGCTGGTGAACCACTCGGCGTCGGCCCAGCTTTGCAGCACTGCCTTGGCGTAGGCGTTGCCCTTGGCGGCCTTTTCCTGGACGTCGTGGAACTGGTCGAACATCAGCAGGGTTTTCTTCAGACCCTCGGCCGCGACGCCGCCGACCTGCGCGTCATCGAGCAGGTCGATCAGCGGGCCGATGTTGTAGCCGCCCAGCATGGTGCCCAGTAGCTCGGTCGCCTTGGCGCGCGAGATCAGATTGCACTTTTCGGTGCCGTGGGCCACGGCCGCCAGGTAGCTGGCCTTGACCTTGGCGGCGTCGTCCACGCCGGCCGGCACGCGGTGGCTGATCAGGTCGAGCAGGAAATCGGCCTCGGACGCTGGCGAGCTTTTGAGCATCTCGATCAGCTCGGACGTCTGCTTGGCCGACAGCGGCAGCGGCGGGATGCCAAGGGCCGCGCGTTCGGCAACGTGTTGAACGTAGGCTTGAAGCATGGGGGTTCTCCGTACAGGGTGGTTATCTAATTGGACTTGTCGCTTATCGGTTTGTCGGGGCGCATGAATGCAAGAACTCAGCCACCCGTGGGGGCCGAGGCCGCGGGCGCGGCGGCCGGGGCCGGGGCGGCAGCGGCAGGCACGGCGACGGACGGCTCGGGCACTGCCGGGGCATCCGCGGACTCGCCATGGCGGTGCATGGGCCCCATACCGGGGCCCGGGCCCATCATGCCGGGCCGCTGGCCGTCCAGCAGCCCCGGCATCGGGTTGTTCTTGAGGTACTCGGCGCGGGTGACCTGCTCAGGCCCCTGGCACTCGTCGGCCAGCCGGTGTCCCTGCTTCTGGCTCATGAGCATGGACTTGTTGCCCAGTTGCAGCCACATCGCCCCCCGGCGCGGGTCTTCCAGGCGGATGGCGCCGGTGCGGCTTTCCACCGGATGCATCATGAAGCGCGCGCCCTTGGTGATGACCATGAAGAAGCCCTCGCGCCGGGCCGGGCGCACCAGCACCGAGGCGCCGAGCTCGCACTTCATCTCACCGACGTAGACGGTCTTGGCGATCTCCAGCTCGGCCGGCGTCAGGGTCATGTTGAGGTCTTCATCGATCGGAGTGACCTCTTCCACCGCCTTGAGCGCCGAGCGCGCCAGCGCAGGCGGCTTGGCCGCGCCGGCGGACTTGGCCTTGACCGGCGGCTTGGCGGCCTTGGGCGCGGCGGCGCTGGCTGGCTTGGGTGCGGCGGCCGCGGGCTTGGGGTCGGCGGGTTTGGCTTGCGCCAGCACGATGGTGGGGAACACTGCCAGCAGCACGGCGGCAAGGAGGGACTTCATGAGGGGCGCGTCTTTCGGATGGCTTGCAGTTTCAGGTGACCGGCGGCTGGAACCAGCCGCGGGTCTCGGTGGGCAGCTTCCTTCCGGTCTGGTGCGCCCTCTCCAGCACCTGCCAGTGATAACGGTAGCTTGCCCGGTCCTCCAGTTTGCCCGCATGGCTGATCGGCGCCCAGTCTGCGCGGGCGGCCGCCACGATGATGCTCGCCGCGGTGTCGATGTCGCGCTCGTCGGGGGCGAAGGCCTCCAGCAGAACGCGGATCTGGTCCGGGTGAATGCTCCACATGCGGGTGAAACCGAGCTCGCGCGCCGCCCGCCGGGCGGCCGCCGCGAGCGCGGCCTTGTCCTTGAATTCGGTGACCACGCCGTGCGAGGGCACCTTGCCCTGCGCATGGCAGGCCGAGGCGATCTCCAGCTTGGCGCGCACCACCAGCGGGTGCGTGAACTGGCCCTGCACGCCCATGGCGTCGCCGGGGATGGCGCCGCCGTGCGCCGAGACAAAATCCATCAGCCCGAAGCTGAGCGACTGCACGCGCGGGTGCGCGGCGATGTCGAAGGCCCGATGCACCGAGGCGGGCGACTCGATCAGCGCATGCACCGGCACCGCGGTGGCACCGGCCGCATCGAGTACGCGCACCGCGCGCTCGACGTCGGCGCCGCTCTCCACCTTGGGCAGCATCACGTGGCACCAGCGATCAGCGGCGCGGGCGATGGTGGCGATGTCGGCCTCGAAGGCCGGGTGGTCGACCGGATGCACCCGCACCGCCACGCGCGCATCGGGCGCGCTGGCCAGGGCCATCTCGGTCACCAGCGCTGCGTGCTCGGCCTCGCCGCCCACCGGGGCGCCATCTTCGCAGTCGAGCGTGACGTCGAACACGCAGGCGCCGAATTCCTGCGCCATCTCGGCCTGCAGTTGCAGGCTTTTTCGCATGCGCACCTCGACGCCGCTGTAGTGGTCGCACACCGGAATGGAACCGGTTTGCGCCTGGGCGCCGAGGAGGACGGTGCGAGGGTGCCGCGCCAAGATCAGACCAGGTGAGCGACGCCGGCCTGCTCGTCCTGCAGTTCCTTGAGCGTCTTGTCAATGCACTGCTGGCTGAAGGCGTCGATCGCCAGGCCCTTGACGATCTCGTACTTGCCGTCCTTGGTGGTGACCGGGAAGCCGAACATCACATCCTTGGGAATACCGTAGTCGCCGTTGGACGGAACGCCCATGGTGACCCACTTGCCGTTGGTGCCCAGGGCCCAGTCGCGCATGTGGTCG
>JAZKDA010000101.1:0-3076 GCA_040387815.1 Pseudomonadota bacterium
CCTCGCTTTTCGCCCGCATCGCCCTGCGCGCCTCAGCCCCGCAGAGGCGCCGCCGAACCCGCGCCGCACGCCCGGCGCTTTCTGTACTTGAGAGGTTTCACGCCTGATGTTCGCCGGCTTCCGAGCGAAAGCCAGCGCGCCAATCCCCAAAAACCACAAGGACACGGCCGCAGGCCGTGTTGACCCCAAAGCCCCTGTGGCCGCGCCGAGGAGCGCAGGGATGCGGGGATCAGGAAGTGCGACTGTCTGAGCCCCGCAGGGGCGAGTTTGAGCACTTCCCCCCGCAGCCCGAGCACCGCAGGTTGCCCCTGCGCGCCGACAGGCGCGCAGGGGACGCGGACAGTGGGGTCGCCTTTTGTTGGTTACTTATTTTGGCGATGCAAAATAAGTGACTCGGCCGCCGGGCCGAGACCCGGCTTGCAACGACCGCTACAAATACAAATACAAAGACAAAGAGACCGCAGCGATATACGTTGCACCGGCCAGACCTCGCTCCTGGATGCCCGCCTGCGCGGGCATGACGGAAGGCATTGCGGCGCTGACATGCAACCCCCTGACCATCAGCGATAAGACAGCTCCGATCGGACACCACACGTCACCATCGCAACCGTTCCAACAGCACGAAGGTTTCCGATGGGAGGCGTCATCAGCTGCCTGCGCAAATCCGCGCCGGTCATCAGCACGCGCGAGTCCAAGGCATCTCAACCTGCCGCACCAGCCGGGCTGAAGCGCGGCTACATCTCGACAGCCGTGCCCATGGTGCGATCACGCGTCGCCGCCAACGACCTGCAGGACAACCTTCACCTGATCCTGTCCTACTGCACCCAGTCACCGCCGCAGGAGCTGGAGGCGCTGATGCACCAGGTGATCGAGGCCCATCCCGCGCGCATGTGGTCGGCATCCGACCTGCAGCATGTGTTCGACCAGTTGACCGACGGCACGGTCGACCTGAGCATCGACCGCATCCAGGGCCTGGCCACCGGACTGTGCAAGGCCCATGGGGGCGCGCTGGCCGAGCTCGCGCTCAATTGCGGGGCGAGCCCGCGCGCCAGCTTTTCTCCCGCCAGGGGCGAGGCCTTCAGGAGCGCTTGTTCAGCGGCCGCCGCGGTGTCCTGAGCGCACCCGCCCCCACCACCCTTGCCTACTTGGCGATCAAGTCGCCGTGGCCTTGCAAGGGCTCGTCGTCCTTGACGTCCGTGTGGTTCGCCCCCGGCACCTTGCGGCGGGCGAACAAGGTGTACATCGTGGGCACCACGAAGATCGTGAGCACCGTGCCCAGCGACATGCCGCCCACGATCACCCAGCCGATCTGCTGGCGGCTCTCGGCGCCGGCGCCGGTGGCAATGGCCAGCGGTACCGCGCCCAGCACCATCGCGCCGGTGGTCATCAAGATGGGGCGCAGCCGCTGTGACGAGGCCTTGATCACCGCCTCCAGCATGTCCATGCCCTGCTCGCGCAGCTGGTTGATGAACTCCACGATCAGGATGCCGTGCTTGGTGATCAGCCCCACCAGCGTGATCAGCCCGATCTGCGAGTACACATTGAGCGACCCGCCAGACCACTTGAGCGCCAGCAGCGCACCGATCATCGACATGGGCACCGACAGCATGATCACCAGCGGGTCGACAAAACTCTCGAACTGCGCCGCCAGCACCAGGAAGATGAACACCAGCGCCAGCACGAACACAACCGCCAGCGCGCCCTGCGAGTTGCGGAACTCGCGTGAGGTGCCGTTCAGCTCGGTGGTGTAGCCGGGCTGGAGGATCTTTGCGGCGGTCTCGTTCATGAACTGCAGGGCCTGGCCCAGCGAGTAGTCGGGCGACAGGTTGGC
The DNA here is from genome assembly GCA_040387815.1 of Pseudomonadota bacterium. Lineage (GTDB taxonomy): Bacteria > Pseudomonadota > Gammaproteobacteria > Burkholderiales > Burkholderiaceae_C > Ramlibacter. The sequence continues at coordinate 1,832 of JAZKDA010000101.1, forward strand.
CGTGATCGAGACCGAGCGGCGCTGGCCGAAGTGATTGAGCTCGCGCGGGCTCACCGTCTCGCGCGTGGTGACCAGCGACGACAGCGGAATCATGGTGTCGCCGCGGCCGCGTACATAGATGCCGTCGATGTCTTCGGGCACGTCGCGGCCGGTGGCACGGGCCTGGATGATCACGTCGTACTGCTCGGCGTCGCGCTTGTAGCGGGTGACCTGCCGCCCGCCCAAGGCGGTTTCCAGCGCGCGCGCCACCACGTCCCCCCCCACGCCCAGGACGGCCGCCTTCTGGCGGTCGACCGCGATGCGCAGCTCTGGCTTGTTCAGCCGCAGGTCGACGTCCGGCGAGACGATGCCGGGGTTCTTGGCGATCTCGTCGAGGAACTGGCGCGTGACGCGCGACAGGTTTTCATAGGTGTCGGAGGTCTGGATGACGAAGTTCAGCGGCCGGTCGCGAAAGCCCTGGCCCAGGGAGGGCGGCGTGATGGCGAAGGCGCTCACACCCGGGAGGGCGTTGAACTTGGGGCCCAGCTCGCGGGCGATCTCCAGTGTGGTGCGCTTGCGATCCTCCCAGTCGACCGCCCGGTAGACCACACTGCCCTGCGACACGGTGGGGTTGCCCAGGCTGGCGAAGATCCGATCGAACTCGGGGTACTGCTGCCCGATGCGTTCCAGTTCGCGGGCGTAACGGTCGGTGTAGTCCAGGGTGGCGCCATCGGGCGCGTTGATATTGGCCAGGATTGTGCCGCGGTCCTCCAGCGGCGCCAGCTCGGATTTCATCGTCGGCCAGACCGCCGCGATACCAGCGGCGCTGGCCGCCATCACCAGCAGGACGATCCAGCGCGCCTGCACCAGCTTGCCCGCGGCGCCGCCGGCGCGCGCGGTGAGGATCCAGCGCAGCAGGCCGCCATAGCCCCTGGACAGGCCCGTCAATGCGCGCTCCATGCCCCGGTCGAAGAAGTTGGGCTTGGGGTTGTGGCGCAGCAGCTTGGAGCACAACATGGGCGTGAGCGTCAGCGCCACGAAGCCCGACACCAGCACCGCGCCGGCCAAGGCCAGCGCGAACTCCATGAACAGCCGGCCGGTGCGCCCTGGCGTGAAGGCCAAGGGCGCGAACACCGCCACCAGGGTCATGGTCATCGAGACGATCGCAAAGGCGATCTCGCGTGCGCCCTTGATGGCCGCGGCGAAAGGCGCCATGCCCTCCTCGATGTGCCGGAAGATGTTCTCCAGCATCACGATGGCGTCATC
>JAZKDA010000102.1:0-12851 GCA_040387815.1 Pseudomonadota bacterium
GAGTTCGAGCACTTCCCCCCGCAGCCCGAGCACCGCAGGTTGCCCCTGGGTGCCGACAGGCACCCAGGGGACGCAGACACCGGGGTCGCCTTTCTTTGGCGAGACAAAGAAAGTAACTCGCCCGCCGGGGCGAGACCCGGCTCGCAACGACCTATACAAAATCCACGCCAACGCCAACGACAACGACAACGACGAAACGAACGAGGCAACGATCCTGTCGAATCCAACGCACTCCAATGTCCGGAAACGGCCAGTCAGCACCCCCGCGCTGCGTATCATGCCCCCATGCCCGCCACCGCCCTCCTGCACCCCGACGCCTGCTACCTGGCGCTGCAGGCGCATGACGCGCGTTTCGACGGCCGGTTTTTCACCGGCGTCACCAGCACCGGCATCTACTGCCGCCCGGTGTGCCGCGTTCGCACGCCGCGCCGCGAGAACTGCCGCTTCTTCGGTCATGCGGCCCAGGCCGAGCAGGCCGGCTTTCGGCCCTGCCTGCGCTGCCGGCCCGAGCTGGCGCCGCGCGCGTTGGCATGGTCGGCGCAGGATGCATCGGCCATCCTGGCGCGGGAAGCGGCCCGCCTGATCGACGAGCCCGAGGCCTGGCCCACGGACGGCCCGCTGCTGGCGTGGCTGGCGGCCCGGCTGGGCGTGTCCGACCGCCATCTGCGCCGCGTGTTCCAGGACCAACTGGGCGTCTCACCGCTGCAATACCTGCAGACGCGCCGCCTGCTCACGGCCAAGCAGCTGCTGGCCGACACGCGCCTGCCCATCACCCAGGTCGCGCAGCTGAGCGGCTTTGCCAGCCTGCGCCGCTTCAATGCCGCCTTCGTCGCCCACTACGCGCTCAACCCGTCCGCGCTGCGGCGCGAAGGGGTGGAGGGCGCCACCGACCGCACGACCAGCGCAGCGGCCGTGCGGCTCGGGCTGCGCCCGCCTTTTGATCACGCTGCCCTGCTCGGCTTTTTCGCCCAGCGCCAGCTGGCCGGGGTAGAGGCTGTCGATGCCACGGCCGCCACACTGGCCCGTACCCTGGCGATCGAGACGGCCGGGCGGCGCCACACCGGCTGGCTGCGGGTGGGCTTCGAGCCCGAACGTTGCCAGGTGCGGCTGGAGGTGGGCGAGGGCTTGTTGGCGGTGCTGCCGACGGTCATTGCCCGCGTGCGCGCCGCGCTCGACCTGGACGCCGACCCGCAGGCGATCGCCGCCGTGCTGGGCCCCACTTTTCCCGGGCAGGACGGCCTGCGTGTGCCTGGCAGCTTCTGCGGGTTCGAGCTGGCGGTGCGCGCGGTGCTGGGCCAGCAGGTCACGGTGGCCGCGGCCCGCACCCTGGCGCAGCGCCTGGTCGAGCGATTCGGCGAACCGCTGGCGACGCCGGTGGCCGGGCTGGCCCGCTTGTTTCCATCGCCGAAGGCACTGGCCGAGGCCCCGGCTTCCAGCCTGGGCGAGCTGGGCATCGTGCGCCAGCGCCAGGCGGCCATCCAGACGCTGGCACGCGCGGTGGCGTCGGGCGAACTCGCCCTGAACGGCGGTGCCGATGTCCCGGCCACGCTGGCGCACTTGCGGGCGCTGCCCGGCATCGGCGAATGGACGGCCCAGTACGTGGCGATGCGGGCACTGCGCTGGCCCGACGCCTTCCCGGCTGGCGATGTGGCCCTGCACCTGGCGCTGGGCCTGCGCCAGGCGCCGCAACCCGCGCGCGCGGCCACCGAGCTGGCCCAGGCGTGGCGGCCCTGGCGCAGCTATGCGGTGGTGCGGGCCTGGGCACGCCCGGCCCCGGCTCCCTCCCCCTCCAACGGTGTCGGTCAGCCGGATCACACCCACCACACAGATCGCGCCCGTCACACCGATTCGCAGGCCACGCCATGAACTCCTCCACCGCCGTCTTCACAGCCACCCACGCCAGCCCGCTGGGCCCCATGCTGCTGGCCGCCAGCGAGCAGGGCCTGGCCGGGTTGTGGTTCGAGGGCCAGCAGCACTGGCCCAAGGGCGCCGCGCAATGGCCGGCCGACCCCGCGCACGCGCTGCTGCGAGAAGCGGCCCGTCAACTCGACGCCTACTTCTCGGGCAAGCTTCTGGCCTTCGATCTGCCGCTGGACGTGCAAGGCGCGACGCCTTTCCAGCGCAGCGTGTGGAACGCTTTGCGCGACATCCCGCGCGGCGCCACCGAAAGCTATGGCGCGCTGGCCCGGCGCATCGGCCGCGACGCCGCGATGCGGGCGGTGGGTGCGGCGGTGGGCCGCAATCCGGTGAGCATCGTCGTGCCCTGCCACCGCGTGCTCGGCCAGGGTGGCGCGCTGACCGGCTATGCCGGCGGCCTGGCGCGCAAGACGGCGCTGTTGCGCCTTGAAGGCGCCCTGCCCTGAACCACAATCGTTCCATGCCGCTTGCCGTCCTGCCCGAATTCGTCCTCCTGGCCGCGCTGTGGGGCTCGTCCTTCCTGTTCGCGCAACTGGCGGTCCCCGAGTTCGGCCCGGTGCCCACGGCCTTCATGCGCTGCGCCATTGGCGCGCTGGTGGTGCTGCCGTTGGTGTTGGCTCGCGGGCATGACGCGGCGCGGCGCCGCCAGTGGCGGGCCGCCGGCTTGGTGGGGGTGCTCAACACGGGAGTGCCGTTCGCCCTGTTTGCCTTCGCGCTGCAGTCCATCACAACCAGCCTGTCGGCCATCCTCAATGCCACGGCGCCCATGTTCGGCGCGCTGGTGGCCTGGGTCTGGCTGAAGGACCGGCCAGGCGCGTCCCGCGTCCTCGGGCTGGTGATCGGATTCGCAGGCGTGGCCGCGCTGGCCAGCGACAAGGGCAGCTTCGCCTTGCCCGGCGCCAGCGCGACGGGCACCACCTGGGCGGTTCTGGCCTGCCTGCTGGCCTGCCTGTGCTACGGCATCTCGGCCAGCGCGGCCAAGCGGCATCTGCAAGGCATCCCGCCCCTGGTCACGGCCGTCGGCGGCAACTTCGGCGCCACCCTGGCCCTGGTCCTGCCGGCGTTGTGGCTGGCGCCCGCACGCATGCCCACCCTCAGCGCCTGGCTCATGGTGATCCTGCTGGGCGCAGCCTGCACCGGCCTGGCCTATGTCCTGTACTTCCGGCTGATCGAACGCATCGGCCCGGCCCGCGCGCTGTCGGTGACCTTCCTGATCCCGGTGTTCGCTGTGATCTACGGCGCGATCTTCCTGGGCGAGCGCGTGACGGGCTGGATGGTGCTGTGCGGCGCGGTGATCGTGTTGGGCACGGCCCTGGCCACCGGCCTGCTCACCTTGCCCCGGCGCGTGCGCGCATCCCGCTGAGCCGCACCCTCAGGCTGGCGCGGCCGGCGACATGGCAGAGCCAGAACGTGGGGTCACCGCGCCTCATAGCCTGAAAGAGCCATCGCTTGGCGACCTTCTCCGACGCGGCAGTTGCGGGCTGGGGCCCAGACTTTTGTTCAGACCCCCACAGCTTTCAGGACAGACGGATGAACGCCCCTTTCGCAGCGATGCTGCTCTGCCTTTGCGTCCAGGCTTCCGCCATGGCCAGCCCCGTGGCAGACCCTGCATCGCACACTTCACGCGCGCGTCAAACCGTCGGCGCTGCGGCATCGAAGGAAGCGACCACCGTGGCGATGGCGCCCCGCGATGTTCAGGGTCGCCGTGGCGCGTCGACCCCGGTCGCCACGTCCGGCGTGTCCAGCGATCAGTTGAACGTCCAGGCCGTGACGACCCCGTCCGATTCACCCGAGTCTGGTGGCAACCTCTTGCTGGTCGGGCTGGCCCTGATGGTCGGCATCGCCCTGCGGCGCTGGGGAACGGACAGCCGATGACGGCGGCCAGCCTCGCCAGCCGGGCCGAAAAGGCCGTCAAGTGGAGCGCCATGACCACGGCCGCCCGCTTCGCGTTGCAGCTGGGGGCGCAGGTGGCGCTGGCGCGCGTGCTCGGCCCGGGCAATTACGGCGTCTACGGCATTGGCATCGCGGTTCTCACCTTCTCCGCCTTCCTGGGCGGCTCGGCTTTCAGTTACAGCCTGCTGCTGCAAGAGCGTGTCGAGCCCGAGGACATCCGATTTGCCTTCACCTGGCAGATGGTGGCCGGCAGCGCCATGGCCCTGACCATGCTGCTGGGCGCGCCGACACTGGCCGACTTCTTCGGCGACGCGCGCGTCGAGCCCATGGTGCGCTGGCTGGCGCTGGCCTGCTTGCTGACCGCGGCCAGCGGACCGGCGATCTGCCTGCTTCAACGTGACCTGAACTTTCGCGCGCTCGGCCTGGTGCAGCTGGCCAGCTACGCCGCCGGCTACCTGGCCGTGGGCCTGCCGCTGGCGCTGGCCGGCTGGGGCGCGCAAGCCCTGGCCCTGGCCTGCGTCGTGCAGGCCGGCGTGACGCTGGTGGGCGCCTATGCGGTGCGCCCCCACCCGCTGCGCCACTTGTGGCGGCATGCCGGCGCGGCGCATGCGCTGGGCACCGGGCGCACCGTGTTCTTCACCAATGTCGTCAACTGGTTGCTGGGCAACCTGGACCGCATGGTGATCGCGCGCGTGCTCAATGCCCATGCCGCCGGCCTGTTCACGCTGGCCTACAACTTCGCGCAGATTCCCAACACGCTGTTGGTCAGCGCGATCCAGCCGACCTTCCTGGCGTCGGGCGCCAAACTGGCCGCCGAACCGAAGAAGCTGGCGCAGGCCTGGATGCTGGTGCTGGCCTGCGTGCTGGTGCTGTTCATACCCATGGCGGTCGCGTTGGCGCTGGTGACGCACGACCTGGTGCGCCTGCTGTACGGCCCCGAGTGGAGCGAGGCGGCTTGGGTGCTGGCCTTGATGTTCCTGTGCCTGCCGGCGTGGGCCGGCTGGGCCTTGTCCACACCGGTGCTGTGGAACACCGGCCGCAAGCACCTGGAGGCGCGCTTGCAATTGCCGCTGCTGGCCCTGGCCGTGCCGGCCTGGTGGTGGCTCACGCCCTATGGGCTGCGCTGGGCCGTCGGCGTGACGGCGGTGTTGCTGCACGCCCGGGCGCTGGTCACCATTGCCGCCGGCCTGCGCGCGCTGGGCATGGACTGGGGTCCGCTCGGCCCGCTGCTTTTACGCGGGCTGTCGCTGGCCGTCTGGTGCGCCGCGGCGGTGCTCGCGGCGCAGGCGGCGGTGGCGCCGCTGGGCCTGCCGCTCGTGTCGCTGGCGGCTGGCGGACTGGCCGGCCTGGCCGCCGGCATGGCGGTGGTGGTGGCGGCGCCGCGGTGGCTGGGCGACGAAGCCCGGCTGGCGCTGTCGCGGCTGCTGCCCTGGGTGCGGCTGGCCCCCGTGCCTGTCACCGCCGGCGCGTCCGCCGTCACTGGCGCAGGGGGAACCTGATGAAAATCCGCAGCGCCGCGACCGACCTGATGCCCTGGGCTTTTGCCGCCCTGCTGGCGCTCGGCGCGATGTACGTCCTCGGCAGCGGGCGCGATCTGTCGCAGCAATTCCAGTCGCTGATGCGGTCGGTGCCAACGGAGCGTTCGGCCGTGATGATCTGGGTGCAGCGCGGCGTGTCGCTGCTGCTGATCGCCGCCGCGCTCGGGCAGTTCACGCGCCACTTCGCTCAGCACCGCCGCCTGCCGTCGGTCACGCTGCTGTGCGCCTTCGTGCTGTACTGGACAGGCACCGTCGGCATGCCCATGGTGTTCGCCGCCTACCCGGTGATCAGCCACGAGTATCTTTACTCGCTTGTGTTCGGCATCGCGGTGTGCATGGTCGACGACACCGAACGCGAACGAATTGTCCACACCGCGCGCAACGCGCTGTTCGCGCTGATGCTCGTCGGGCTGGCGCTGATCCCCGTGTCGAGCGCCATGGTGCTGGACACCGGCTACTCGCAGGGCATCATCGCCGGCCTGCCCCGCTTCGGCGGCCTGACCCCCCATCCGGTGACCCAGGGCATGCTGGCGCAAGTCGCACTGCTGGTGCTGTGGTGCCATCCGTACCCGCGGCGCTGGCTGAACGCGGCGGCCTGGATGCTGGGGCTGTCCGTGCTGTTCCTCGCGCAGTCCAAGACGGCCTGGATCGCCTTCGCCGCCTGCGCGCTGCTGCTGATGGTCTTGCGCGGCGGCGGTGCATTCTGGCGGCGTCTGGGTGACCCGCGCTCCGGCGGCTTTGGCGTGCTGGCCTGTACGGTGCTGATGCTCGCGGTGCTGGGCCTGGCCGGCTGGGTCCTGGTGGGCGACGCCTTCGGCCAGGCGGCGGCCTTCGTCGACAGCAGCGAAGGGGCGCAACTGATGTCACTCACCGGCCGTGATCGCATCTGGGTCGCGGCCTGGCAGGAATGGGAGCAGAACCCCGTTTTCGGCTACGGGCTGTCGATCTGGGACGCGGCCTACCGCGCCGCCATCGGCATGCCGCAGGCCACGCATGCGCACAACCAGTTCCTCGACGATCTCGCCCGCGCCGGCACCATCGGCGCCACCGCCCTCGTGCTGTATGCGCTGGTCCTGCTGGGCTTTTCGATTCGCGCTGTCCGCGCCTCGGGCGGGCTGTCGCTGGCCCTGTTCGTGACCATCGCACTGCGTTCGATCAGCGAAGCGCCGCTGTCGCTGGAAGGGTATGGCATGGAACTTTTCACCCACTTGCTGCTGGTGGCCCTGGTGGCCGGCGCCAGCACGCAGGGGCAAGCGGCCGCGCGGCCGGCGCCCCTGCGATTTGGAGTCGCCTCATGAATTTCTCGGTCGTCATTCCCCTTTTCAACAAGGCCCGCTTCGTCGAGTCGGCGCTCGCCTCGGTGCTGGCGCAGACGCTGGCGCCCCTGGAGGTGCTGGTGATCGACGATGGCTCCACCGACGATGGCGCCCGGCGGGTCGAGCGCATGGGCGATCCCCGCGTGCGCGTGGTGCGCCAGCCCAATGCCGGCGTGTCCGCTGCGCGCAACCGCGGGATCGCGCTGGCCCGCGGCGACTGGGTCGCCTTTCTCGACGCCGACGACGCCTGGCATCCCGAGTTCCTGGCGGCACTGGCCCGTGCCCACACCGCCTGCCCCGAGGCCGACATGCTGGGCACGCGGCTGCATGAGCTGCCGGAACCGACCGGCCGTCCCTTCGAACCCTGGCCGGTGCCGGAAGGCTTTTGTGAAACCGAACTGGTCGACGACTTGCGCCTGCGCTGGATGAAGAATCGGCCGCTGTGCAGCAGCAGCGTGGCCATCCGCATGGCCCGGCTGCGCGCCATGGACCAATGGTTCTACGAAGGTGAAGCCTGGGGTGAGGATCTGGACATGTGGTTTCGCGTGGCCGACCACGCACCCGTGGCCATCGTCAACGCCCCCTACTGCAAGGTGCGCTGCGACCTGCCGGGCAGCCTGTCGCAGCGCGTGGCAAAGCGCGCGTTGCCGCCCTTCCTGGTGCGCATGCGCCAGCAGGCGCTCGACGGCACGATCTGCGCGCGCCACCGCGCCTCGGCGCTGTGGTTCGTATCGCAATCGCAGGTGACGCTGGCGCGCGAGGCCCTGGCGCAGGGCCGGCGCACGGAAGCGCTGTGGTGGCTGATCCAGGGGCGCCAGGGCTGGCTGGATCGACGCTGGCTGATGACGCTGCTGATGGCACTGCTGGTGCCGGTCGGCCTGGCCGATCGCTGGCAACGCTGGCGCGTGCGCAACGCCGAGAACTTCGCTCAGGAGTCGATCCAATGAACCCGCAACCCGCGAACCCGCATCCGGCCACGCCGACATCCGCCATCGGCACCGCCAAGGGCGGTGCCTGCACCGTGTCGGTGGTCATCAAGACCCTGAACGAGGAGGCGAACGTCGCCGCCGCCATCGAAAGCGCGCTGCGCGCCGTGCATGCGCTTGGCGGCGAGGTGGTGCTGGCCGACTCGTGCTCCACTGACGACACCATCAAGATCGCCAGCGCCTACCCGATCCGCATCGTGCAGCTGGCCGATCCCGCCGAGCGCAGCTGCGGCATCGGCCCCCAGCTGGGCTTTCAGCACACGCTGGGCGAATACGTGTACCTGCTGGACGGCGACATGGAGCTGATCCCCGGCTTCCTCGAGCGCGCGCTGGCCTTCCTGGCCCAGCATCCCGAGGTGGCGGGCGTGGGCGGGCTGGCGATCGAGACCAACCAGGAGAGCCTCGAGTTCCTCGAGCGCGCACAGCGCAAGGAGCCGCACCGCGCGCCCGGCGCGGTCGACCGGCTCGACGCCGGCGGCCTGTACCGCCGCATGGCGATCCAGGAGGTGGGCTACCTGTCCGACCGTAACCTGCACAGCTACGAAGAGTTCGACCTGGCGGTGCGCCTGCGCGCGAGAGGCTGGAAGCTGCGGCGCGTGCCCATCGACGCGATCACCCACCGCGGCCACGACATGCCGCCCTACCAGCTGCTGATGCGGCGCTGGCGCTCGGGCTACGTCTGCGGCATGGGCGAGATGGTGCGCTCTGCGATGGGCCAGCGCTGGATGCGCCTGGTGTGGCGCGACCAACGCGAGCTGCGCCTGTACCTGGCCGTCCTGGGCTGGTGGGCCGTGCTGCTGTCAACGCCGCTGTGGCCGGCGTCCTGGCCGCTGCGCGCCGCCGCCTTCGCCCTGCTGGCGCTGCTGCCCTTCGCCGTCATGAGCCTGCGCAAGCGCTCGGTGGTCCGAGGGGTGCACTCGGTGATCTCCTGGTGCTTCAATGCGGCCGGCCTGGTGCGCGGCTATCTTCGCCCCCGCCGGCCGGCGCACGAGCCCATCGCCAGCCGTGTGCTGCGCGAACCGGGCGACCCCGCCCCGGCCGCCATGCCCACCGCCAACGACAACGCCATCGGCCAGCGGCTGCGCCCACTGCCGCCCTGGCCCCAACGATCCTGAGCCTGCCGGGCACCGCACGACCTCATGCACCAGACACCCCCACCCTCGACCCTTCCCGGGGTCGTCGCGGCGCGTGCCGCCGACGCGCGCACCATCTACATCGGCTGCCCCTGGACCCCGGTGGGCGGCGGAATGTACAAGATCGCCGACTACCTGATCCAGTCGCAGGGGCCCGCCGTACCCGGACGCAACGCCCGCCTGCTGGCGCTGGACACGCGCGGCGCCGGCTCGGCCGTCTCCTCGTTGGCGGTGCTGGCCGGCGCGCTGGGCAAGCTGCTGCGCGGACGCCTGAATGGCCGACTGGCCGGGGTGCATGTGAACATGGCCGAGCGCCTGAGCCTGGTGCGCAAGAGCGTGGTGCTCGTCGCCTGCCGCGCGCTGGGCATCCCGGTGGTGCTGCACCTGCACGCCGCGCAGTTGCACCACGCCTATCGCCGGTTCCCGCGCCCCGTACGGGCGATGGTGCGGTGGGTGTTCTCCTTGCCGCGTACCTGCATCGTGCTGGGGCACGCCTCGGCCGAGTTCGTCTCCGGGGAGCTGGGCGTGCCGCGCGAGCGTGTGGAGATCGTCATCAACGGCGTGCCCGAGCCGACCTTGCCCCGCCGTGTTGCCGGACATGCGCCAGAGCGTGTGCGCCGGGTGCTGTTCGTGGGCAATCTGTCCGAGCGCAAGGGTGTGTCGGACCTGCTGTCGGCCCTGGCGCAACCCGGCCTGGCTGACCTGCCCTGGCAGGCCAGCTTTGCCGGCGGCGGCGACGTGGCGGGTTATCGCGCCGCGGCCGCGCGTCTGGGCCTGGGCGAGCGGGTGCGCTTCGAAGGCTGGGCCGACCAGCAGCAGGTGGCACAGCTGCTGTCGCAGGCCGACGTGCTGGTGCTGCCCTCGCACGACGAAGGCCTGCCGCTGGCGATCCTGGAAGCGCTGGCCAATGGCGTGGCAGTGATCTGCACGCCCGTGGGTGAGATTCCCCATGTGCTGACCGACGGTCGCAACGCCTGCTTTGTGCAGCCCGGCGACGTGACCAGCATCGCCGACGGTCTGGTGCGGGTGCTGGGCGATGACGCGCTGCGCGAGACGCTGGAGCACAACGGCCGCGCCCTGCACCGGCAGCGCTTCTCACTGTCGCGGTTCTATGCCGCCATCGCCGCCATCCACAGCCGCCACTTCGGCATTGCCGGCGCACCCGCCGCCCCGGCGGCCAGCGAGGGCATGCGCCCATGATCGCCGACGCCCGCACCGTGCCACGTGCCAGCGTGCTCGAAGCCGACGTGTGCATCGTCGGCGGCGGGCCCGCCGGCATCGCCTTGGCACTGTCTCTGGCCGACACCGGCCTGTCGGTATTGCTGCTGGAGGCGGGCCGCAAGTCGCAGGACAAGCAGGCCCAGGCCCTGTACCAGGGCGAAGTGGCCAGCGAGGCCCTGCACAGCCCCACCCACCGTTACCGGCTGCGCGGGCTGGGCGGCTCCAGCAGCCTCTGGGGCGGCCGCTGCGTGCCCTACGACCCGATCGACTTCGACACGCGCGCCTGGGTGCCCGCCAGCGGCTGGCCGATCTCGTACACGGACCTGCTGCCGCACTATGTGGCCGCCAACGCGCTGTGCGAAGCAGGCCGCTATGCCTACGATGCGCGCGAGGCGTTCGCCGACCAGCCGCCATTGATCGCCGGCTTTGCCAGCGAGATCGTGCGCAGCACCTCGCTGGAGCGCTTTTCCTGCCCCACCGACTTCGGCGTGCGCTACCGGCGCCGATTGCAACTGGCGCCCCGGCTGCGCGTGTTCGAGGGTGCCGTCTGCACCGCCATCCGGCTCACGCCCGACGGCGCCAGCGTCCGCGGGCTGGACTTCGCCAGCCTGGACGGCAATCGCTTCCAGGCCAGCGCGCGCACCGTGGTGCTCGCCTGCGGCGGCCTGGAGACCGCGCGCCTGCTGCTGGCCTCCAACGATGTGGCGCTGCCGGGCGTGGGCAACCAGCACGACGTGGTGGGACGCTACTACCAGTGCCATGTGGCCGGCAACGTCGGCACGCTCACGCTGCTGGGCAACCCTTCGGACGTGCGCCACGGCTATGAGGTCGCGCCCGACGGCGTGTACTGCCGCAGGCGCCTGTCGATCGCGCCTGCGCGGCAGGAACGCCACGGCCTGCGGAACGCGGTGGCGCGGCTGCACTTTCCACGCATCACCGATCCCACGCACCACAGCGGCGTGCTGTCGGGCCTGTACCTGGCCAAAAGCTTCATCGGCTATGAATACGGCAAGCGCCTGCGCGACGCGGGAGCGGCCGGCGTCGGCACGTGGCTGCGCCACGTACGCAACGTGGCCGGCGACCCGCTGGACACCGCCGCCTTCCTGGCCCACTGGCTGCAGCGCCGCACGCTGGCACAGCGCAAGTTTCCGTCGGTGATCCTGCGCAACCGCATCAACCGCTTCAGCCTGGAGCTGCAGGGCGAGCAGACGCCGTTGGCCGACAGCCGGGTGACGTTGGGCGCGGGTGTCGACGCGCTGGGCATGCGCCGCATCCGCGTGGACTGGCGCTACTGCCGCGCCGACATCGAATCGCTGGCCGCGACGCTCGACCTGATCGCCGCCGAGATGGCCCGCACCGGCGCCGGCCGTCTGAGCTACGCGCGGCAGACGCTGGAGGAAGACCTGCTGCGCTATGGCGCCTATGGCGGCCACCACATCGGCACCGCGCGCATGGGCAACGATCCGCGCAGCAGCGTGGTCGACGCCGACTGCAAGGTGCACACGGTGAACAACCTCTACGTCGCGGGCAGCGCGGCCTTTCCCACTTCCAGCCAGGCCAATCCCACCTTGACCCTCATCGCCCTGGCCCTGCGCCTGGGCGCCCACCTGGGCACACGCCTGCAACCGCGCCGCGCGAGCGCGCTGGAGGTGATGGCGTGAGCGAAGTGCCGGTCCTCCTCAAGCAAGCGCAGACCCCCTTGGCCGGCAGTGACGGACACGAAGTGCCGACCGTGCAGGCAGGGCTGACGCGGGTCTTGGTGCTCGGCGGCTCAGGGCATATTGGCGCGCGGCTGTGCGCTTTGCTGCAGGCCGGCGGTTGGGCCACGCCCGTGGCGGCATCGTCGCGTGGCGGCCCGGGCCGCCTGCGGCTGGACATCCGAGACGCGTCTGCCTTGCGCGCGGCGCTGGCGGATGCCGACGCGGTGGTCAACTGCGTGGCGGGCAGCGCCGAGGCGATAGCGAAAGGCGCGCAGGCTCTGGCCAGCGCCGCGGCCGCCGCCGGTTGCCTGCGCATCGTGCACTTGAGCACGATGTCGGTCTACGGTGCCCGCGAAGGCATCGTCGACGAATCGACGCCACTGGACCCGGGCCTGGGTTGGTATGGCCAGGCCAAGGTGGAGGCCGAAGGCATCTTGACGCGGCTCGCGCACGAGCACGGCGCCAGCGTGACGCTGCTGCGCCCGGGCTGCGTGGCCGGACCGGGCAGCCATCTGTGGGTGGGCCGTGTGGGCCGCTGGCTGGCGTCGGGCCGGCTGGGCGATCTGGGCGCGGCGGGGGACGGCTGGTCCAACCTCGTGCACGTGGACGATGTGTGCCAGGCCGCGATGCTGGCGCTGCGGGGGCCGGCGCATCCGGACGCGGTGCGCAGCTACAACCTGGCCGCGCCGGACAGCCCGCGCTGGAACACGTATTTCACCGACCTGGCGATCGCGATCGGGGCGACGCCGGTGGTGCGCGTGGCTGAACGGCGGTTGAAGCTGGACGCTTACCTGGCCGGGCCGCCCTTGCACCTTGTTCGCAAGGTTCTGGGGCGGGTGGGGCGGGATGTGTCGGGGGTGCCTGAGGCGATCTCGCCGGGGTTGGTGGGGCTGTTTGGGCGGCAGCTGCGGCTGGATTCGGGTTTGGCTTCACGCGAGTTGGGACTGTCGTGGACGGCTTATTCGGTGATGGTGGCGCAGGGGGCGAGGTGGTGGACTGCGCAGCGGGTTTTGGAGTCGCAGACGAGGGTGGGGGGGGTTCGGGTGGAGGAGCGGTAAGTTCTTTGTCTTTGCTTTTGTAGCGGTCGTGGCTAGCCGGGTCTCGGCCCGGCGGCCGAGTTACTTTCTTTGCTTCGCCAAAGAAAGTA
>JAZKDA010000103.1:0-30258 GCA_040387815.1 Pseudomonadota bacterium
CAGCATCGACGCGATGACTTCGCCGCCCTGGCGCGCGTAGGGCGGCGGCGGCAGCGTGATGGTCAGCTCCAGCGAGGAGATGCCGGCCTCTTTGAGCAGCGCCCGCGCCTTGTCCGGGTTGTAGGCGTTGACACCGGTGGTGTCCACGTACCCGAACGCGCCCGGCACATAGTGGCTGCCGATCGGCGCGCCGTAGCCATCGCCGGCGCCCTGAATCACCGCCTTGCGGTCGATCGCGGCGGCGATGGCGCGGCGCACCCGCACGTCGTCCAGGGGCTTTTTCTTGTTGTTGATCGCCAGGATGGTCTTGGCGCGCGAGCCCGAGGCCAGCACCTGGAACTTGGGGTTGTTCTTGAACTGCGGCACGCTGCGCGGTGTGACCCGTGGGAAGGCGTCCACGTCACCGGCCAGCAGCGCGGCGACCTGGGCCGCGGGATCGGCGATGAAGCGGAAACTGGCGCGTGGGATCTTCACGTTGGCGGCGTTGCGGTAGCCGGGCCACTTGCGCAGCGAGATCGACGAACCCTTGACCCAGTTTTCAAGCGTGTAGGGGCCGGTGCCCACCGGCTTGGTGGCGTTGCTGTCGGCGCTCTTGGGCTCGACCATGATCGCGGTGGCCTGGCCCATGAGGAACAGGAAGTCGGGGTCGAGCTCCTTGTTGACGATCACCAGGGTGTGCTCGTCGACCGCGCGCACCGCCTCCATGCTGGCGAAGGTGCGCTTGTCCTTGTTGGTGCTTTTCTCGCCACCGGCGCGGTCGAACGAGAACTTGGCGGTCTGGGCGTTGAAGGCTTCGCCGTTCTGGAACTTCACGCCCTTGCGCAACCTGAAGGTGTAGGTGCGCAAGTCGGGCGAGACCTCCCAGCTCTCAGCCAGCAGCGGCGTGACCGTGCCGTCGGCGTTGATCTTGGTCAGCGTCTCGTAGATGTTGTACTGGGTGATCTCGGCGATGGCCGACGCCGCGCCGGCGGTGGGGTCCAGCCCTGGGGGCTCCAGCGTCATGGCGAGGGTGATGGAGTCCTTGCGCTTTTGCGCCAGGGCCGCGGGGGGCAAGGTGGCCAGGGCCGCCAGCGAGGCGGAATGGGTCAGAAGGCTGCGTCTTTTCATGGCGGGGGCTCCTCTTCAAAAACTTGTCGATGGCAAGGTGGGGAACATCATGGTCCAGTTGCGTGGCCGGCGGCAAGAGGGCTTGCTCTCGCAGCGGGCGGCTCGGCCCGGGGAACGGCGTCCAGCAAGGCGCGGGTGTAGGCATGCCGCGGCTCATGGAAGAGCCGTTGCGGCGGCCCCTGCTCGACGATCCGGCCCTGCCACAGCACGGCCACGTCGTCGCACAGATGGTGCACCACCGCCAGGTCGTGGCTGATCAGCAGGTAGGTCACGCCGAACTGTTCCTGCAGGTCGCGCATCAGGTTGAGCACCTGGGCCTGCACCGAGACGTCGAGCGCGCTCACCGGTTCGTCGGCGACGATCAGCGCCGGCCGGGTGATCAGTGCGCGGGCGATGGCGATGCGCTGGCGCTGGCCGCCGGAGAACTCGTGCGGATACTTGCCGAGGTCGGCATCGCGCAGGCCCACCGATTCGATCACCTCGCCGGCGCGCCGGCGCCGCCTTGGGCCGCCAGCGGTTCGGCCACGATGCGTTCGACCGTCTGGCGCGGGTCGAGCGAGCCATAGGGATCCTGGAACACCATCTGGAAATCGCGCCGCGCGCGCCGCAGCTCTTCGCGCGGCAGGGCGTGCAGGTCGCGCCCCATGAAGCGCACCTGGCCGGCGGTGGGCGCATCCAGCGCCATCACCAGGCGCGCCAGCGTTGATTTGCCCGAGCCCGACTCGCCGACGATGCCCAGGCTGCGGCCGGCCTCGATCGTGAAGCTCACGCCGCGCAGGGCCTGCACCACGGGCGGCGGCGCCAGCAGGCGCTCGCGCGGCATGGCGTAGTCCTTGACCAGGTCGGTCACCTGCAGCAGCGGTGTGGTCATGGGGCCCCCACGCTCGGCACTGCGGGTCCATCGCTGCCCCCCGGGGGGGTGCGAGCTTGCTTGAGGCGGCTCGGCGCTGCGCTCACGCGGCCACCTCCTGGGCGGCCAGCACGGCATCGAGCCGGATGCACCGCGCGCTGTGGCCGGGGACCAGCTGGACCGGCGGCGGCGCGGTGTCGTGGCAGGCGGCGACGGTGAAGGCACAGCGGCCGGCGAAGGGGCAGCCCGCCGGCAGGTCGGCCAGTTCGGGCACCGTGCCGGGGATGGTCGCCAGGCGCTGGCCGCGGCCGGCCACCAGGCCCGGCCGGGCGGCGAACAGGCCCCGGGTGTAGGGGTGGGCGCGGTGCGCGAACACCTGCGGCGTGGCGCCGCTCTCGACCACGCTGCCGCCGTACATCACCAGCGTGCGCGCGACGTTCTGCGCGATCACGCCCAGGTCGTGCGAGATCAGGATCAGTGCCATGCCGCGCTCGGCCACCAGGTCGCGGATCAGGTCCAGGATCTGCTTCTGGATGGTCACGTCCAACGCGGTGGTGGGCTCGTCGGCGATCAGCAGGTCGGGCCCGCAGGCCAGCGCCATGGCGATGGTGATGCGCTGGCGCTGCCCGCCCGAGAACTGGTGCGGCCAGGCGTCGATGCGCCGGGCGGCGTCGGGGATGCCCACGCGGTCGAGCAGGGCGATGGCCTCCTGGTGGGCCTTGGCGGCGGACAGGCCGCGATGCAAGCGCAGCGGCTCGGCCACCTGCCGGCCGATGGTGTGCACCGGATTGAGCGCCGTCATCGGCTCCTGGAAGACCATGCCGATGCGGTCGCCGCGCAGGGCCGTGAGCGCGCGCTCGCCCAGGCCGACCAGTTCCTGGCCGTCCAGGCGGATGCTGCCGCTCACCCGCGCCTTCTCGGGCAGCAGGCCCATCAGGGCCATCGCGGTGATCGACTTGCCACAGCCCGATTCGCCCACCAGCCCCAGGGTGTCGCCGCGCTCGAGCGAAAAGCTCACGTCGCGCACGGCGCGGGCGACACCGCGATGCGTGTGCAGTTCGATCGACAGGTCGCGCACTTCGAGCAGCGGCATCGGGCTCCTTGTTGGATCTCAGCGCCTGCGAGCCAGGCGCGGGTCGAACAGGTCGCGCAGGCCGTCGCCCAGCAGGTTCAGCCCCAGCACGGCCAGCACGATCGCGACGCCGGGGAACACCCCCAGCAACGGCGCCTGGAACAACAGCGACTGCGCCTCGCTCAGCATGCGGCCCCACGAGGGTTGCGGCGGCTGGGTGCCCAGCCCCAGGTAGGACAGCGCGGCCTCGGCCAGGATGGCGATGGCAAAGCGGATGGTGGCCTGCACGATCAGCACCGAGGCGACGTTGGGAAGCACGTGCTCGATCGTGATGCGCCAGGCGCCCTTGCCGCAGGCCCGCGCCGCGAGCACGTACTCGCGCGCCCACACCGCATTGGCCGAGGCCCGTGTCACGCGCGCGAAGGTGGGGATGTTGTACAGGCCGATGGCCACGATGGCGATCACCATGCCCGGGCCGAACACCGCGGTGAGCATGATGGCCGACAGGATGGCCGGAAACGCGAAACCGAAGTCGGCGATGCGCATGATGGCTTCCTCGACCCAGCCGCGCCGGGCCGAAGCCAGCAGGCCCAGGGCCGTGCCGATCACCAGCCCGATGCTCACGGCAACAACGCCCACCACGATGGACGCGCGCGCGCCCACCAGCAGCAGCGAGGCGATGTCGCGGCCGTAGGGGTCGGTGCCCAGCCAGTGCTCCCGGCTGGGCGCCAGCAGCCGCAGCGACATGTCGACGTCATACGGGTTGTAGGGCGTCCACACCAGCGAGAGCAGCGCCGTGACCACCATCAGCGCGCTGAGCACCAGGCCGATCACGAAGCTGGGATGGCGCATCGAACGGCGCCAGAAGCCCGCTGCCTTGGCCGTGGCGGGTACGACGGTCGGCAAGGCGACGCTCATATGTCACTCGCCTTCACCCGGGGATCGATGGCCGCGTACAGCAGGTCGACCACGAAGTTGACAATGACCACCATCGCCGCGAGCAGCATGACGCAGTTGCGCACCACGATCAGGTCGCGGTTGGAGATCGACTGGAAGATCAGCCGCCCCAGGCCCGGCAGGTAGAACACGCTTTCCACCACGATGGTGCCGGCCAGCAGTTCGGCGAACTGCAGGCCCATGACCGTCACCACCGGGATCATGGCGTTGCGCAACACATGGCCCCAGAGCACACCGCGCTGCGACACGCCCTTGGCGCGGGCGGTGCGCACGAAGTCCTCGCGCAGCACCTCCAGCACCGCCGAGCGGGTGATGCGCGCCAGGATGGCCGACTGCACCACTGCCAGCGACAGCGCGGGCAGCAGCAAAGCGCGCACGCCCTGCCAGATGCCGTCTTCCCAACCTTCGAACCCGCCGGCGGAAAACCATTTCAGGTGCACCGAGAACAGCAGGATCAGCAGGATGGCGAACCAGAAGTTGGGGATGGCCATGCCCAGCTGGCTCAGGCTCATCACACCCACATCGCCCAGCCGGTTGTGGCGGGCCGCTGCGTAAACACCGGCGGCCAGCGCCAGCACGATGGTCAGGGCCATCGCCATCAAGGCCAGCGGCACGGTGAGCGCCAGGCGCTCGAGCACCAGCTCGCCCACGGGCGAGCCGTAGGCATAGCTCAGCCCGAGATCCCCGGTGAGCAGCCCCCCCACCCAATGCAGATAGCGGGTCGTGGCGGGTTGATCGATGCCGAGCTTGGCGGCCAGCGCGGCCACGGCATCGGGCGAGGCATCCGGGCCCATCAGCATCTGGGCGGCGTTGCCGGGAAGAATCTCAAGGACCAGAAACACCAATAGCGAAGTGCCGACCAGTGTTGCGATCAGGGTGATCAGGCGCTTGATGAGGAACAGGCTCATTCCACGCGGGATAATGCCAGAACTATGGACACCGTCCCCGGGGGTAAAGCCGCATGGCGCTGATGATCACGGACGATTGCATCAACTGCGACGTCTGCGAACCCGAATGCCCGAACGAGGCCATCTTCCTCGGGCCCGAGATCTACCAGATCGATGCGGCCCGATGCACCGAATGCGTCGGGCACTTCGATGAGCCCCAGTGCGTCCAGGTCTGTCCGGTGGCCTGCATTCCCGTCAACCCGGAACACGTCGAAGACAAGTGGACGCTGCTGCGCAAATACGAGCGGCTCACGGCGCAGGCGCGGCAGGGGGTTGGCGGGCCGGCGGCCGCTGACGACCCGGCATAGCGCTGCGGCTGCCCGCGCGGCGCCGGTGCATCAGCCCCGGGGTTTCGACTCGCTGTCCCTGGCCTTGGCCGCCGCCTTCGGCTTCTTCCTGGCCCCGGGCACGCTGGCCACGAATACTTCGGGGCGCTGCGTCGACTTCGACTTCGCTGGCGGCTTCGATGACTCCTTGCGCATGTCGGCGGCCGGCGCCGCTGCGCGTTGCGCGGCAACCGGCCGCTCGGCCGCAGTCAAAGCGCGCTCGGCCTGCGCCTGGCGCTGCAGACGCGATTGCTCCATCGCATCGGCCATCGCCGCCTCGCGCCGGGTGGCCGAGATCGAATCGATTTGCTGTTGAGGGGTGCGCGGGTCATCGGCGCGGACCATCCGCCCGCCCTCGCAGGGCTGCTGGCTGTAACTGTTGTCCGCGCAGCGGTAAATGGCCTGGGCGCTGACGCCGCCTGCGCCGAGCGCGAACGGGGCGCCAAGGCCGATGAGGATGGTGCCGACGCTTCTTCGTGCGTTCATGTCACGGTGCTCCCTGGGGTGGTTTGGAATCGGGTGGAAGTCCTTCCGGCCGCGGCGGTTTGGGCCGCGGCGGCTTGCTGGTGTGTACCAGCAGCGTTGCCTTGTCCATCTCGCCGGCCAGCAGCGCCGGCACAGCCTTGAGGGTTCGGGCAATGCAGTCTTGCATCGCGGTGCGCTGCTCGGGCGCGGGCTTTTTCAGCACCCAGCCCACCACTTCCGACTTCACGCCGGGGTGGCCGATGCCCAGGCGAAGCCGCCAGTAGTCGGCCGTGCCCAGCTGTGCGTGGATGTCGCGCAAACCGTTGTGCCCGCCATGTCCGCCGCCGAACTTGAGCTTGGCCTCACCGGGCACCACGTCGAGCTCATCATGCGCCACCAGGATCTCCTGGGGTGCGATCTTGTAAAAGCGCGCCAGCGCCGCCACCGAGCGGCCCGAGACGTTCATGAAGGTCTGAGGCTCGAGCAGCCACACGGTTTGTCCGTGCACGCTGCCGCGCGCCACGAGGCCATGGTAGGCGCGCTCGGACACCAGGTTGAGCTTGAGCTCGCGGGCGAGCGCGTCCACCCACCAGAAGCCGGCGTTGTGCCGGGTGGCTCCGTACTCGGGTCCTGGGTTGCCCAGGCCAACGAACAGCTTGATCATGGGTACGTATTAGAGACGAAAGCGGCGCACGAAAAAAAGCCCGCGCGAGGCGGGCCTGGTACACGTGTGCGGCACAGGCCGCGCCGTGTGCTTACTTCTTGGCCTTGGCGGGCTTCTTGGCGGCGGCGGCGGCCGGGGCGGGTGCCGCGGCCGCGGCGGGGGCGTCGGCAGCCGGCGCTTCGTCGGCGGCCTGTGCCACCACGGACACCAGCACCGGGTTCTTCTTGCCGCGGGTCACGGCGGTGACGCCCTTGGGAAGCTGGACGTCGTTCAGGTGCAGCGACATGCCCTTCTTGAGGCCCGACAGGTCGATTTCGATGAACTCGGGCAGGTCGGCCGGCAGGCAGGAGATCTCGAGCTCGGACAGCACGTGGTTGACCACGCACATATCGAGCTTGACGGCCTGCGATTCCTCGGCCTTGACGTAGTGCACCGGCACCTTGTTCTGCAGCTTGGTGCGGGCGTCCACACGCTGGAAATCCACGTGCAGGACCAGCGGCTTGAACGGGTGGTACTGCACGTCACGCAGCAGCACCTTGGCGACCTGGCCGTTGAGTTCCATCTCGAGGATGGAGGAGTGGAACACTTCCTTTTTCAGGGCGTGCCACAGTGCGTTGTGGTCGAGCTCGACCAGCAGCGGCTGGCCCTCTCCACCGTAGACGATGCCGGGCGTCTTGCCCGTGATGCGCAGACGGCGGCTCGCACCCGTACCTTGCATTGCGCGCTCAAAAGCGACGAATTTCATGACTGACTCCACGTTGAGTCCACCGCGACCAGTGTGACTCCGGTTGAAAAAGGCCCGCCGGATGGCGGGCCGACGATGTCAGAACAGGTTTTCCTGCTCCGAAAAAAGGCTCATGACCGACTCGCCCTTGGCGATGCGCTGGATGGTCTCGGCGATCAGCGGCGCCACCGTGAGTTGCCGGATCTTCCTGCAGCCGCGGGCCGTGTCGCTCAGGGGAATGGTGTTGGTGACGACCACCTCGTCGAGGGCATTGCCGTTGGCGATGCGCTCGATGGCGGGGCCCGAGAAGATGGGGTGCGTGCAATACGCGTAGACCTTTTTGGCGCCGCGCTCCTTGAGCACCTCGGCCGCCTTCACCAGGGTGCCGGCGGTGTCGATCATGTCGTCCATGATGACGCAGTTGCGGCCGTCGATCTCGCCGATGACGTGCATCACTTCGCTGACGTTGGCCTTGGGGCGGCGCTTGTCGATGATGGCCAGGTCGCAGCCCAGCTGCTTGGCCAGCGCGCGGGCGCGCACTACGCCGCCGACGTCGGGCGAGACCACGATCAGGTCTTCGTAGTTCTGCTGGCGCAGGTCCGACAGCAGCACCGGCGAGGCGTAGATGTTGTCGACGGGAATGTCGAAAAAGCCCTGGATCTGGTCGGCGTGCAGATCCATCGTGAGCACGCGCGAGACGCCCACGGTCTGCAGCAGGTTGGCCACCACCTTGGCCGAGATCGGCACACGCGAGGAGCGCGGCCGGCGGTCCTGGCGGGCATAGCCGAAATAGGGGATGACAGCGCTGATGCGTTCGGCCGAGGCGCGCTTGAGCGCGTCGACCATGATCAGCAGCTCCATCAGGCTGTCGTTGGTGGGCGCGCAGGTGGACTGGACGACGAAGACGTCGCGGGCCCGCACGTTGGTGTTGATCTCGACGGTGACTTCGCCGTCGGAGAAGCGGCCGACGGTGGCGGCGCCCAGGGCGATGCCCAGGTGGCCGGCGATTTCGGCGGCAAGGCCCGGATTGGCATTGCCGGTGAAGACCATGAAGTCGGGAGTGTGAGCAGCCTGCATGTGCGGAGCCAGCGAGTGGAAACGTTAGTGCCTTACGACGAGCGCCGCGATGCGTGGCTGCGCATCGCTTGATACCGCGACCCGCGTTGGCGGGTTGCTTGAAAGGTGCAACACGCCAACGCGGGTTGCTTAACGGTTTGGCAGGGGAGGAAGGACTCGAACCCTCGCATGCCGGAATCAAAATCCGGTGCCTTGACCAACTTGGCGACTCCCCTACACAGGTTGACGGCCGTTTAGCCGCCCACCGATGAAACGTCGCTGGCTGCCCATCCCACCAGAGGATGAGCCTCCAAATTGCCGCAGACCTTCACGAGCCAGCCTTCGGGGGGTGGGGCGGGTGATACACCCGCGGGCAACCTGGCGAAGACGGCGCTGCCTGAGCCGGTCATCCTGCCGCGCCAACCTTGCGACCCGAGCCACTCAAGGGCTTCGGTGACGCCGGGGCAAAGCCGCTGGGCAACCGGCTGCAGGTCGTTGTGACCGAAGTCATAAGGCGCTGCAGCAAAGCCCGAGAGTATAGCAGCGGCGCTGGAGCGGCTCAGATCGGGATGGGAAAAGATTTGGGCCGTGTCCAAGCCCTGCGGCGGTTTGACCACCACGAAGCGCGCCGCCGGCAGCGTGATCGGGGTGATGTGCTCGCCGATGCCTTCGACCCAGGCGTTGCGCCCACGCAGGAAGAAGGGCACGTCCGCGCCCAAGGCCAGGCCGATGCGCTCCAGCGCGGCCAGCGGCAGCTTCAGGTTCCACAGCCGATTGAGGGCGAGCAGGCAGCTGGCTGCATCGGACGAGCCGCCCCCCATGCCGGCCTGTGACGGCAGCCGCTTGTCGATGGTGATGTGGGCGCCCAGCGCGGTGCCGCCGGCCTGACGCAGCGCGCGCGCGGCCCGAAGGCACAAGTCGTCGTCGGGCAGGGTGGCGCCCAGGTCTTGCCGGCTGAGGCCGCCGCCGGGACGCAGCTCGAAGTGAAGCGTGTCGTGCCAGTCGATCAGCATGAAGGCCGATTGCAGCAGGTGGTAGCCGTCGGCGCGGCGCCCGGTCACGTGAAGGAACAGGTTCAGTTTGGCCGGTGCCGGCACGTCGTGGATCGCTCTCATGGCCGCGACTTCATGGCTGCTCCAGCACCACCCGCAACTCCATCGTCGGCGGTGGATCAAGGCGGCTGGCCGTCAGGCGCCCCTGGGCCAGTTGCGATATGTCAGCCAGCCAGCCGGCGACGGCGGTGGCGCGGCCGTCAAGCCAGTCGAACAGGGCCGCCACCGGCAAGGGCGCGCCGGTGGCACGCTCGACCAGCGCATCGACCGAGGTGTCGTGCTGCGGCGGCTGGCCCTCGGCACGCAGCAGGGCCGTGCCCGGCGACCAGCTCAGGACGGCCGCGGTGCTGCCGATCGGCGTGAACAGCGTCAACTCGCCCCGATCGGGTGAACCCAGGAGCGAGAACGCCGCGGAGAAGGACTGCGGCGCTTGCCCGAGCACCCGCATCGCCAGCCGGCCGTTCCATTGGCGGCCGGGGGGGCGCTCACGCAAGAGCGAAGCGCAGCCGCCCAGCAACCAGGTGGCGGGCAGCACCGCCGCCCCGGCCAGCAGCCGTCGGCGGCTGGCGCTCACAGCTTCACCTGGAGGCGCTTGAGCGTTTCCTGCAGTGTTTCGTTGTCGCGATTGAGCAGCAGCCCTTCGCGCCAGATGGCGGTGGCCCGCTCGCGCTGGCCAAGCGACCACAGCACCTCGCCCAAGTGGGCAGCGATCTCGGCGTCGGGCCGCGCCTTATAGGCCTGCTCCAGCAGGCGCAGCGCCTCGGTGCGGTTGCCGGCGCGAAATTCGACCCAGGCCAGGCTGTCGGTGATGAAGGGGTCACCCGGTGCCAGCTCAAGGGCCTTGCTGACCAGCTGCCTGGCTTCGGGCAGGCGCAGATTGCGATCGGCCAGCGAGTAGCCCAGGGCGTTGTAGGCGTGGTGGAAGTCGGGCTTGGCCGCGATCGCCCGTCGCAACAGGCGTTCCATGGCCGCCAGCTCATTGAGCTTCTCGGCCAACATGGCCTGGTCATACAGCAGCTCGGCGTCTTGCGGCGCCTTCTCGATGGCCTGCTCGAGCAGATCGTAGGCTACCCGGTACTGCTTGTTGTCTCGCAACAGCTGCACCTCGGCGGTGAGCTTCATGCGGGTGTCTTCCGGCGTGCGCTCGGGCAGCTGGCGCACCAGGCGGCGGGCCTCGTCCATGCGGCCCTGCTGGGCCAGGATGGAGGCGCGGCGAGTCTGGGCCGACACCAGATCACGGGCGTTCTCGATCTTGTCCAGCCAGGCGGTGGCCAGGGGAAGGTCCTTGCGCTTTTCGGCGATCTGGGCGAGCGCCAGGTAGGCCTGCGACTGGCCGCGGCTGCGTTCGTCGCCGGGGGGCTGCGCGGCGGCCAGGTCCAGGTAACGCTTGAGGGAGGCGTCGGCCGCGTCAAGCTGGTTGTCCTGCGTCTGCAGCACGCCCTGTACCAGCCAGGCCTCGGCGAAATCGGCGCGCCGCTCGGTGATGGTCTTGAGCTGCTGCGAGGCATCCGGGTAGCGCTGCGCCTGAAGCAGCGCGCGGGCGTAGGCCATGCGCATCTCCGGCAGGGCCATGGGCGATTCGAGGTAGCGCCGCACCAGCACTTCGGCCTCGGGCTGGCCTGGCGCCATCAGCTCCAGCGCGAGCAGGGCCGGGCCTTCGCTGGCGGGCGCGGCGGCCTGGGCGCGGCGCGCGGCGTCGATCGCGGCGGGGCCTTCGCCGGCCGCCAGGCGCATGCGCCCCACCGCCGTCCAGGCCGAAGCCGCGGTGTCGGGGCGCGCCAATGCGTCGGCCAGTGCCTGCTGCACCAGCGTCGCGGCCAGCTTCTTGTCGCTGGCCCGGGCATACATGCGGGGCACCGCGGAGATCGCGGCGTTGCGCTCGGACGGCGCCGCCAGGTTGATCTCGGCCTTGAGCGCGTCGGCGGTTTCGGCAATTCGGTTGAGTGCCAGAAGAATCTGCAGCAGGTAGCGGTTGGCATCGCGCGAGCCGGGGTAGGCCTGCCGCCAGGCCTGGGCTGCCTGCAGGGCTGGCTCGCCAGCGCGATTCTGGAGCGCGATTTCCACCGCGCGCTGGTAGAGCGCCGGGTCATTGGTACGGCGGGCCGCGTCGAGCACCATCGAAAAGCCGGCGCCGGGGTCGGCGCCCCGGGCGTTGAGTTCACCGAGCAGCAGCTGGTAGAACAGCTCTGCGGACAGCGCGGACACCACGGGCGAGGCGCTGTCGGTCGCCGCCGCGGGCGCGGTTGCGGCCGAGGGTGCCGGCACCGGCGACGGCGATTGCGCCAATGCCGGCGGCACCGGGCACAGAAATGCGGCCGCAAGCGCGGCCAGGCGGAGCGGAAACCGGAGCGTGGGCATCATTGCGGCCATCATAATCGTCGCCTTCCCGCCATGCCCGAGCTGCCCGAAGTCGAAGTCACCCGCCTGAGTTTCGCGGACCGCATCGCCGGTGCGCGAATTGTCGGCGTGCGCCTGGGCAAGCCGCTGCGCTGGGCCCTGGGCTGCGAGCCCGAAGCCCTGGTGGGCCGCGTGGTGCGCGCGGTGCGCCGGCGGGGCAAGTACCTGTTGCTCGATCTTGACGCCGGGCTGTTGATGCTGCACCTGGGCATGTCCGGCAGCCTGCGCTTTGCGCCCGACCAGCCCGAGGCGGGGCCGCACGATCACTTCGACTTGCAGACCACGCTTGGCATCCTGCGGCTGAACGACCCGCGGCGCTTCGGCGCGGTGGTCTGGGCACTGCACGACACTGCGCCCGAGGCGGTCAAGCTGCTGGGGCGCCTGGGTGTCGAGCCGCTGGGCGAGGGCTTCGACGTGGCCGCCTTCCACCAGGCGCTGCGGCGCCGCAACGCGCCGATCAAGCAGGTGCTGCTGGCGGGCGATGTGGTGGTGGGGGTGGGCAATATCTATGCATCGGAGGCCTTGTTTCTGGCGGGCATCCGCCCGACCACACGGGCTTCGCGCATCGGCCCGGCCCGCGCGGCCCGCCTGCATGCCGCAGTGCGCCAGGTGCTGGCGCGCGCGGTGGAAAAGGGCGGCAGCACCTTGCGCGACTTTTCCAACGCGCACGGACAGGCGGGCTATTTCCAGCTTGAAGCCAAGGTCTATGACCGCGCGGGGCAAGCCTGCCGGGTCTGCGGCGCCCCGATCCGCCTGATCCGGCAGGGACAGCGGGCGACGTACTACTGCGCCCGGTGCCAGACCTGACCGGCCGGCCTTGATGGGTGCGGACTTGTCCGTTCGACGTACTCGTTGCCTGGACGATGCGTTTTAGTACATCTATTTGAATAAATAGAATTAAAAGGTACTATCGGCCCTGAGCAACCAGGGAGGCCCGGCGGCAAACATAGCCGCATGACCCACGAGGCCGCATGCAGTTCTTCGAAGTGATCGAGTACCTCAGCGCGCAGCTGAATCTGTCGCAGCTCGTCCCGCGCCCCGACGGCACCTGTGCCGTCCGCCTGGACGACGTCATCGTGCACCTCACGCACGACCCCTTGGCGCGCTGCTTTGACATCCGTAGCGACATCGGCCATGCCGACACCGGCGATGCCGCCCTCATGAAAGAGCTGCTGGCCGCCAACCGCTTCGGTGACGGCGGCGCCGGTGTCCTCGGTTGCGACGCCATGGGCCACACCGTGCTGCGCCAGCGCTTTTCGCTGCAAGACCTTTCCCTGCACCGGTTCTACACGGGGCTGGCGCGCTTCGTGAGCCATGCCGAGCACTGGCAGGCGCGCCTGGCCGCCGGCGTCCGGGCCTGAACGAGGACACGGCGATGAACATCGACAAAGTCTTGCGCAACCTCTCCGACTCCCTGGGCCTGCCCCCCCTGAGCCTGGACGCCAACCGCGCCTGCGCCTTCCTGGTCGACGACGAACTGCACACCGAGCTGCGCTACGACGAGCGCGCCGACGTGCTGTGCCTGTATGCCGAAGTGGGGCGGGCCCGCCCGGTGGAGCCATCCGAGTTGATCCAGACCCTGCTCGAAGCCAACGACGACCCGCGGGCCATGGGCCGCAGCCACTTCGGCATGACGCCCGACCACGACGAGGTGGTCCTGTGCCGCACCCTGGTGGGCGACGACCCCAGCGCGGACATGCTGCTGGAGGAGCTGGCCGAGTTGCTCACCTCATCGCGGCAATGGCGCGGCCGGCTGGTGGCGCGCGAGCTGATCGTGCATTGAACGCAAGGAGAAAACACCATGAGCGGCGTTCAAGGTACCCAACACACCCAGCCAAACCACCCGATGTCCCAGGCGCAGGGTAGCGCCGCATCGGGGCAAATCGATCCCCGCTTGGCCGGCGTCGTGCGTCACGCCGTGATCGCCCTCCCGCGCCTGGCGACCGATCTGTCGGCGGTGCCCCATTTCCCGGAAAAGCTGCTGGAGGCGCGCCAAGCATCCGTTGTGGCGGAGAGCTGAACCTCACAAATCAGAGAGCGAACATGCATTTCAACGATCTCATCGCCAACCTGGGGGCGCATCTGCGCTTGCCGGATTTCGTACCCAGCCGTGACGGCACTTGCGCCGTGAAGCTGGACGCGCTGGTCTATTCCTTCTACCCGGACGAGGCCGATGGCTCCTTCATCGTGCGCAGCATGCTCGGGCGCATCGACGTCGGCGACGAGGGCGCCTTGCGCGCCGTGCTCGCCGGCAATCTGCATCGGGAAGGGGTGGCGGGCAGCGCGTTGGGCGTGGATGCCGACGGCGCCGTCTTCCTCACCCAGGCGGTTGCCTGCGCCGAGCTGGCTTTTCCGGCATTTGTCCAAAGCTTCGCGCGCTTTGTCGGGATGGCCGAACACTGGGCCGACCATCTCAAGACGGCGCATGCCGAAGGAGCACTGTCATGACGGAATCACCGCAGGAGCTCATCGCCGAACTGGGCCGCCAGTTGGGCCTGCCGCAGCTGGCCTGGGACGGCGAGGGCGAGTGCGCGCTGCTGTTCGACGACGACCTGCATGCCGAGCTGCGCTATTCGTCGGACGACGGCCTGCTGCACCTGGCCGCCGAAGTGGGTGCGCTGCCAGTGGAGACGGCGGGGGACCTGCTGCGACGCATGGCGATGGCCAACCTGGACCCGGGCAACCTGGGCCTGTGCCATATCGCCCTGGATCGCGACACCGTTGTGGTTGGCCGCTGCCTGGCGTCTCAGGACTTGACCAGCGGCATCCTGATCGATGCCCTTCGGCAGACGGTGCTCACCGCCAAGACCTGGCGGAGCTGCCTGCACGGTGCCGTGTGAGGCCGCGAATTTTCAATGAAGCTTTGAGGAGAGAACCCCATGTTGCGCCTCACCCCCTCGGACATGTCCGCAGCGATCCATCGTCTTGGCAGCGGCATTGAATCGGCCCTGAGCGAGGTCAAACAGTCAGTTGCCCGCTTGTTCCGAAGCTGCGCGTCTTTCTTGCGGCCTGCCGCCGCTGACCTGGGCAGCAGGCGTGCCGCCGTCGTCCCGGCGCAGGCGCAGCCTTCCGCCGGCGCAGGGCGGCGGGATTCGCTGGCCGCGGCAGAGTTCGTCCGGCGCGATGATGTGCCTGCTGAAGGCAAGGCAAGTGACCCGGTGGTCCTGCGCGCCGCCCCGAAGGAAGGGCGGGTGGGGCGCGCCATCGAGCCCGGCTCCGCCGAGCATTTCGAGCTGGCCAAGAAATGGACGGAGGAAACTGTCATAGAGAACCTCGAGAGCGGCTCCTACCTGAACCTGGATGATGGGTTCAGGGGGGACGGCGTCTTGTTGACCGATTGCCATATCGCCGGCTACGAGCGAGCCACCAAAGCCATTCCCGCAGTGGCCGTCTATTTGCGCGAAGTCGCGGGGCTGAATCCGACGGTGGGCGCTATCGTCCCTGCCAAGGTCGAAGGCGTCGTGACGCCCGAAGCCGAGATCCTGGAGATGACCGGGTTTCTGACCGGACTGGCGGATCGTCTTGAGAAAGGCGCGACCGCGTTTCTGGGCTCGAAGGCATGCGAGCAATTAAGGGAGATGGGCAAACTGGTGGACAAGCATGGCGTGCAAGAGGGTTCCTACCTCTTCGTGCGAAGCATGGTGCCCTTCCGCATGTTGGGAGCCGCTGTGACGGACGCCGTGGGAGCGTCCCGGGGCGCCCGCGCGGGCGCCATGTACGGAATGCTCTGTACCTTCCTGGGTAAAGGCAACCTGGAACCCAAGAAGATCCTTTCGGGCGCAGCAGGGCAGGTGCTCGCGCAGACCAGCGGCGCTGCGCTTGCCGAAGGGCTCAATGGGGCCTTTGCCCGAGCGAGCAAGTCCTTGCATGCCGTCATCAACCAAGTGGCGCCACGCGGCGAGATGTCGGGGGCACGGCGGGAGAGCAAGCACTCTGATTGATCCAGCCTGAGTGACCTCAGCCTTTGGGAGAGGGCTGGCTGCGCGGGTGCTATATTTCCCGAGATTCCCTCCCCCCACCTGTGGCACCCTCCTTCAACGAGCAGTTCGACCAGCACGGCGCCTGGCGCCGTGATTTCGCCCAGCGCTTCAAGCAGCTGGCCGACTGGCTGCGCGAGCACGAGCTGCTGAACGACGCCGTTGACGAGCGCCTGCGCCGCATCGAGCAGCAGGTGCGCGCCGACAAGGTAATGGTGGCCTTCGTCGCCGAATTCTCGCGCGGCAAGTCCGAGTTGATCAACGCGATCTTTTTCGCCGGCTACAAGCGCCGCATCATGCCGGCCAGCGCCGGGCGCACCACCATGTGCCCCACCGAGCTGGGCTGGGACGCCGAGCTTTCCCCGTGCCTGCGCCTGCTGCCGATCGAGACGCGCCTTGCGCCGCAGGCCCTGTCCGAATTTCGGCTGATGCCCGACGTGTGGGAGCAGGTGCCGCTCGACGTGAAAGACCCCGAGCAGCTCGCGCAGGCGCTGCAAAAGGTGGCCGAGGTACACCACGTGTCGAAGGACGATGCCCGGGCCCTGGGCTTCTGGCACGACGAAACGCCCAACGACAACCCCCTGACCACCGCCGACGGCCTGGTGGAGGTGCCCAAGTGGCGCCATGCGCTGATCAACATTGCGCACCCGCTGCTCAAGCAGGGCCTCGTCATCCTCGACACCCCTGGCCTGAACGCCATCGGCGCCGAACCCGAGCTCACCGTCAACCTGATTCCGCAGGCGCATGCGGTGGTGTTCATCCTGGCCGCCGACACCGGCGTCACCAAGTCAGACCTGGCCATCTGGCGCGACCACCTGGCGGTGGACCCCGACCAGGCCGATTCGCGCCTGGTGGTGTTGAACAAGATCGACACGCTGTGGGATTCGCTCAGCACCCCCGAGCAGGTGCAGGCGCAGATCGAGCGCCAGCGCCAGACCTCGGCCGACATCCTGAACCTGCCGGCCGACCGGGTCATCCCCGTATCGGCCCAGAAGGGCCTGGTGGCCAAGGTCACCAACGACACGGGCTTGCTCATAGCCAGCCAGCTGCCCATGCTGGAGCTGGCCCTGGGCCGCGACATGCTGGGCAAGCGACAGGGTATCCTGCGCGCCGCTGTCGGCGCGGGCGTGGAGGAGTTGCGCACCGAAGCCGCACGCGCATTGCATGTACGCCGGCGCGACCTGACCGAGCAGACGCTCGAACTCAAGGGCCTGCGCGGCAAGAACGGCGCCGTCATCCGCCACATGCAAAGCCGCATCGAGCAGGAGCTGGCCGACTTCAACGAGAGCGGCGCCAAGATCCAGGCGGTGCGCTCGGTGCACCTGAAGCTGCTGCGCGAGTGCCTGGACATGCTGGGCAGCAAGCATCTGCGCGAAGAGATGACGCAGTTCAACCGCCTGCTGCGCCAGCCGGGCATCAAGCTGGGCGTGAAAAAGGCCTACGCCCACACCTTTGACCGGCTGCGCGCTGCCCTGGGCCGTGCGCAAGCGGCCAGCGCCGACATCCAGACCATGCTGGCCGGCGCTTTCCGCCAGCTCAATACCGAGCATGGCTTTTCCCTGCAGGCCCCGAAAGAGCCCGACTTCACCCGCTTTCGCCGTGACCTCGACCAGATCGAGCGCAGCCACCTGCAGTACCTGGGCGTGACCAACGTGCTGCGCCTGGCGCAGCCGCAGTTCACCGACCGGCTGGTGCGCACGCTCATGGTTCGATTGCGCGCGGTGTTCGAAATCGCCCAGGGCGAGGTGGAGCTGTGGAACAAATCCGCCGCCGCCCAGCTCGACGCGCAATTGCGCGAACGCAAGCGTAACTACGTGCGCCGCATCGATGCCGTCCAGCGCATCCAACAGGCCGCCGCCGGCCTGGACGAGCGCATCGGCGAGATCGACGCGCTGGAGCACGCGATGGACGCGCTGGGCGCACGCCTGGCCGAATTGGCCGCCGAACTGATCTTCGAACCCCCGGCCATGCCAGCGGGCGCCGACGCCTCGGTGCCGCTTCTGAAGTCAGCATGACCGAGCGTGCGGGCGATCTTGCCGGCCGCGTCGTCGACTGGCAGGCCAGCCACGGACGCAGCGGCCTGCCCTGGCAGGCCACGCAAGACCCTTACCGCGTGTGGCTGTCCGAGATCATGCTGCAGCAGACACAGGTGAGCACGGTGCTGGACTACTACCCGCGCTTTCTCGAACGCTTTCCCGATGTGCGCACCCTGGCCGATGCCGCGCAGGACGAGGTGTTGTCCTTGTGGAGCGGTCTGGGCTACTACAGCCGCGCGCGCAACCTGCACCGCTGCGCGCAGCAGGTAGTGGCCCTGCACGGTGGCGAGTTTCCGCGCAGCGCCGAGCTGCTGCAAAGTCTGCCCGGCATCGGCCGCTCGACCGCCGCGGCCATTGCCGCGTTTTGCTTTAACGAGCGCGCGGCCATCCTCGACGGCAACGTCAAGCGCGTGCTCACCCGCGTGCTGGGCTTTGGCGACGACCTGGCCGTGGCAGCACACGAGCGCCGGCTGTGGGCGCTGGCCCAAGACCTGCTGCCCGCCGACGCGCGTGACATGCCGGCCTACACCCAGGGCCTGATGGACCTGGGCGCCACAGTGTGCCTACCGCGCAAGCCCGGTTGCCTGCTGTGCCCGGCCCGGGCAGTGTGCGTTGCCGCCCGCCTGGGGGAGCCCGAACGCTACCCGGTCAAGACCCGCAAGCTGCGGCGCACGGCCGAATCGTTGTGGCTGTTGCAGGCCGGGCGCGACGACGGCGCCGTGTGGCTGGAGAAACGCCCGCAGCAAGGTGTGTGGGCGGGGCTGTACTGCCTGCCGGTGTATGCCAGCGAGCAGGCCCCGCGCGATGCACTGCCGTCAGGGGCGCGGACGCAGCCGCTTGCGCCGTTCAAGCATGTGCTCACGCACAAAGACTTGCACCTGCACCCGATCGCCAGCGACTGCGCGCCCGTGTCCGAACTTGCTCTGGATTCCCGCCTTCGCGGGAATGACAAAGACTTTGTCGTCCCCGCGCAGGCGGGGACCCAGGCGCGTGGGGATGACAAAGACTTTGTCGTCCCCGCGCAGGCGGGGACCCAGGCGCGCGGTACTGGCGATTGCGCAGCCCAGGGGGCGTGGTTCACAGTTCAGGACTGGCCACGGTTGGGTCTGCCGGCACCCGTGCGCCGCTTGTTGGCGCAGGCGGGCTAAAGCGCTTCCAGCTCGCGGTGCCGCTTGAGCGTCGTCCAGCGCGATGAATAGGCGGCCGCCAGCTTTTCCACCAGGTACACCGAGCGGTGCTGTCCGCCGGTGCAGCCCACCGCCACGGTGACATAGCTGCGCTGGTTCTGCGCCAGCAGCGGCAGCCAGTGCGCAAGGAAGTGGTCAATGTCCGAGTACATGCGCTCGACCTCGGCCGACTGCGCCAGGTATTGCGCCACTGGTGCGTCGCGGCCGGTCAGCGGACGCAGCTCGGGCTCATAGTGCGGGTTGGGCAGCATGCGAACGTCGAACACATAGTCGGCGTCCACCGGAATGCCGCGCTTGAACGCGAAGGATTCGAACACCAGCGTCAATTGGCTGTCTGGCGCGGACAGCAGCGACTTCACGTGCGCCTGCAGCTGCGCCGGGCGGATCACGCTGGTGTCGATCACGTGGGCTTGCTCGCGCAGGTCGGCCAGCAGCTCGCGTTCGAGCTCGATGGCCTCCACCAGCGCGTGCTGCAGATCGGGCGGCTGCGCCGCGTCAAGGCGATCGCGCATGACCGACAGCGGATGGCGGCGCCGCGTTTCGGAGAAGCGGCGCACCAGCGTGTCGGTGGTCGAATCGAGGAACAGCGGGCGCAGGTTCACCCCGCGCTTGCGCAGCTCGCGCAGCTGCGCCGGCACCTGCGGCAGTGATTTGGCGCTGCGCACGTCCATCGCGATGGCCACCCGCTGCGCGGCGATCTGCTCCTCAAGGGTGACGAAAGGCAGCAGCAGCTCGGGCGGCAGATTGTCGACGCAGTAGTAGCCAGCGTCCTCCAGCGCACGCAGTGCCACCGACTTGCCTGAGCCCGACATGCCGGTGATGAGAACAAGCTCAAGGCTCATGTCGATGTACCCGCCCCATCCCCCAACATCTCCTTGGCATGGGCCAGCGTGGTGCCCGACAGGCGCTCGCCGCCCAGCATGCGGGCCACTTCGGAGACACGTTGCTCGCCCTCGACCGGGGCCACGCTGCTGGTGGTGCCGGCCTTGTCGGACTTCTTGGACACCACCAGGTGATGATCGGCGCAGGCGGCCACCTGTGGCAGGTGGGTCACGGCCAGCACCTGCCGGTCGCGCCCCAGCTGCTTCATGAGGCGGCCCACCGTCTCGGCCACCGCGCCGCCCACGCCGGCGTCGACCTCGTCGAAGATCAGGGTTTGCGCGCTGCCCAACTCGCTGGTGGTCACCGCGATGGCCAGCGCAATGCGCGAGAGCTCACCGCCCGAGGCCACCTTGCCCACCGGCCGCGGCGTGGCGCCGGTATGGCCCGCCACCAGGAACCCCACATCCTCCAGGCCGCTGGCGGTCGGTTCGGCCGATTTTTCAAGCGCCACCTCGAAGCGCCCGCCCTGCATGCCCAGGCCCTGCATGGCGGCGGTGATGGCCTGCGCCAGTTGCGGCGCGGCCTTGGCGCGCACGCGTGACAGGCGCCGCGCCTCGGCCAGGTAGACCTCGTGCGCAAGGCGCTCGGCGGCTTCGAGTGCGGCCAGGTCGGCGGCGGCATCCAGGCGCGCGAGTTCGTCTTGCCAGCCCGTGTGCAAGGCCGGCAGCTCGGCGGGGGTGCGCTTGTAGCGGCGCGCCAGCGACACCCACAGCGACAGGCGTTCGTCCAGCTGCGACAAGCGCTGCGGATCGAGATCGGTGCGGCGCAGGTAGGTGTGCAGCGAGTGCGCGGCATCCTCGGCCTGCGCCAGGCTGGAGGCGAGCACCTCGGCCAGGGCCTGGAACTCGGGCTCCAGGTGCTGCTGCCCCTCCAGGGTGGACTGCGCCCGCGCCAACGCGGAGGTGGCGCCGCCCTCGTCGCCTTCGAGCACGTCGAGCACGGCCTGCGCCGCGTCCAGCAGGCTTTGGGCATGCGACAGGCGGGTGTGGCTGGCGTTGAGCTCGTCCCATTCGTCGGCGCCGGGGGCGAGCTTGTCCACCTCGGCGATCTGCCAGGCCAGGCGCTCGCGCTCGCGCTGCAGCGAATCTTGCGCGCCGCGCGCCTGCGCCAACGCCTTTTGCGCGGCGCGCCAGCCTTGCCACAGGCCCGCCAGCGTGGCCGTGGACACGTCCGCATAGGCATCGAGCAGGCCGCGCACCGCCTCGGGCCGGGTGAGGCTTTGCCAGGCGTGCTGGCCGTGGATGTCCACCAGCAGGTCGGCCGCCTCACGCAGTTGGGTGGCGGTGGCCGGGGCGCCGTTGACCCAGGCGCGGCTGCGGCCCTGGGTGTCGATGCTGCGGCGCAGCAGGAGCGTGTCGGCCTGGGGATCGGCGCCGTGTTGGAAGCCGGCCTGCTCCAGCCAGGGCAGCAGGGCCGGCGGTGTATCGAACTCGGCGCTGACGTCGGCGCGCGTGGCGCCTTCGCGCACCACGCCGGCGTCGGCCCGCGCGCCCAGCGCCAGTTGCAGCGCGTCGATCAGGATGGACTTGCCGGCGCCGGTCTCGCCGGTGAGCACGCTGAAACCGGCGGACAAATCGAGCTCGAGCTCGCGCACGATCACAAAATCGCGCAGGCTGATGCGCCTAAGGCTCATGTGCCCCCCGCCTCGTTCCAGTGCAGCTTCTTGCGCAGCGTGTCGAAATAGCTCCAACCGCGCGGGTGCAAAAAGCGCACCCGGTGCTGCGAGCGGCGCACCGTGATGCGGTCGCCGTGCAGCAGCGAGGCCAGCGACTGCATGTCAAAGTTGGCACTGGCGTCGCGCCCGGACACCAGCTCAATGGCCACTTCGCCGCTGTCGTCCAGCACGATCGGGCGGTTGGACAGCGTGTGCGGTGCGATAGGCACCATCACCCAGCTGGGGTTGGAGGGGTGCAGGATCGGCCCGCCGGCCGACATGGCGTAGGCAGTGGAGCCCGTGGGCGTGGCCACGATCAGGCCGTCGGCGCGTTGGTTGGCCACAAAATGGCCATCCACTTCCACCCGCAGCTCGACCATGCCCGAGGTGGCGCCACGATTGACCACCACGTCGTTCATGGCCAGGGCGTCCAGCACGCAGTGGCCGTCTCGCACCACCCGGGCGTGCATCAGGCTGCGGCAGTCTTCGTCGTACTCGCCGCGCAGCATGGGCGGCAGGTAGCTGCTGTAGTCGTCCAGCGAGATGTCGGTGATGAAGCCCAGCCGGCCCTGGTTGATGCCGATCAGGGGGATGTCATACGGCGCCAGCCTGCGCCCGATGCCCAGCATGGTGCCGTCGCCGCCGATGACCAGGCCCAGGTCGCATTCACGGCCGATGCCCGCCGCATCGAGCACGCCCAGCCCCTGCAGGCCCGAGTGGGCGGCGGTTTCTTTTTCTACGGACACCTCGCAGCCTTGCTTATGCAGGCAGCGGGCAATATCCTCAAGAGCAGCCACGGGCGTTCCGCCGCCGCCAACGCCAGCCGTGGCCGTGTACTTGCCGATCAAGGCGACGTGGCGGAATTGAGAACTCATTTGCAAAGATTACATCATTAGAATCGCCCCGAAAATGCTCGATGACCGTGCCAAGTTGTTGTTGAAAGCCCTGGTCGAGCGTTACATCGCCGAAGGGCAGCCCGTGGGTTCGCGCACCTTGTCGCGCGCCTCGGGCCTGGATCTGTCGCCCGCCACCATCCGCAATGTCATGTCGGATCTTGAGGAGATGGGCCTGATCGCCAGCCCCCACACCTCGGCCGGGCGCATCCCCACCGCGCGAGGCTACCGTCTGTTTGTCGACACCATGCTCACCGTTCAGCGCGAGCAGCTGCCCGGCGCCAGCATCGCCCCCGACCAGCCCCAGCGCGTGATCGCCAACGCCGCCAGCCTGCTGTCGAACCTGTCCCATTTTGTCGGTGTGGTCATGTCGCCGCGCCGCACTTCGGTGTTTCGCCACATCGAGTTTTTGCGGCTGTCGGACAAGCGCTACCTGGTCATCATCGTCTCGCCCGACGGCGACGTGCAAAACCGGGTGGTCTTCACCGAGGTCGACTACACCCAGCAGCAGCTGCTGGAAGCGTCCAATTTTCTCAACACCCACTACGCGGGCCTGGCCATCGAGGTCGTGCGCGAGCGCCTCAAGGGCGAGGTTGACACCCTGCGCGGCGAGATCGCCCAGCTGATGCAGACCGCGGTGGACGCCAGCAGCGAAGCGCTGACCCGCGCCGAGGGTGATGTCGTCATCTCCGGCGAGCGCAACCTTCTGTCGGTCAGCGACTTCTCCAGCGACATGAGCCAGCTGCGGCGCGCCTTCGACCTGTTCGAGCAAAAGACCCAGCTGATGCGCCTGCTGGACATCTCGAGCCAGGCCGAGGGCGTGCGCATCTTCATCGGCGGCGAAAGCCAGGTCGTGCCCTTCGAGGAGCTGTCGGTGGTGAGCGCCCCCTACGAGGTGGATGGCCAGGTGGTCGGCACCCTGGGCGTGATCGGGCCGACGCGCATGCCCTATGACCGCATGATCCAGATCGTGGACATCACGTCCAAGCTGGTGAGCAATGCCTTGAGCCACAAGTAGGGCGTGGGGGCCTCAGAGCCGCTGCACAAGGCCCGCGTTCTCCTCGCAGATGGC
Organism: Pseudomonadota bacterium; assembly: GCA_040387815.1. Lineage (GTDB taxonomy): Bacteria > Pseudomonadota > Gammaproteobacteria > Burkholderiales > Burkholderiaceae_C > Ramlibacter. The sequence continues at coordinate 23,319 of JAZKDA010000103.1, forward strand.
GCGAAACTGCGCCGTGATCCGCCGGTCCGCGGCCGCCCGAGACCAGAACACGCGTGCTGCCGCCAAAGCCTTGCCCCAGCTGTCTCGCTCGGCGGGCAGGGGCAGGTGGGGCGTGAAGCTGCGCGCCGGCAGTTCCATGCCGCGCTCGGGTGCATACAGCATGGGCAGCATGTCATAGACCGGTGCCAGACGCAGCCCCGGCACGAACGACAGGTTGCCGTCGTGCATGTCGGTGTTGGCGATGAGCTGCCCGAAATGCCAGAGTGTGCTGATTTGCGCCTTCGTCTCCGCGTCGATGTATCCCCTGGCATGAAGCGCATCCGCGGCGGCGCTCCAGGATTTGCCAGCCATGCCGAACAGCCCGGCGTTCAGTGCGAACCAGGAACACACGGGTGAGCGGCCGCGGGCGCCGATGCGGTCGAAGCGCTGCACCTCCAGGAAGGTGCGTCCGCCGAACCGGTGGAGGGTGCTTTGCACCGCATCGATGCCGAGCGCTTCGCGCACCGTGACGGCGGCCAGTTGCTCGCACACCAGCAGATCGCCCCAGCGCCGGGTGCCCGCCGCGTTGTCGGAGCCGGAGAACTTCACCAGCACGTGCGAGACGGTGTCGCCGCTCTGGCGCACCGCCGGGAACTTGGGGAATTCACCGCCAGCGGAGGAACCGGCAACCAGGCCCGACATGGCCGCTGCGGCGAGTTCGGGGTAGGCCTGCTCGATATCGACGTCTGAGAGCGCCCGGGGCGGTGTTGTCGACTGTGCCAACCAGTGGCGCAGGGACGGCTCTCCCAGCACATATGCGCCGGGTTGGTCGCTCCCGAGCACGGAGAGGGCGTGCAACACGTCGTCTTCCGACCACAGCCGCGGGTCGCCTGGAACCTGCAACAAGGCTGCGTTTGCCTGCGCGAAATTTCTTCCGAGAAATCCCTGCGGCCTCAGGTCTTCCAGGGGGTAGGGCAGGCCGTCGAACCAGCCGTCTGCCATGGCTGCGTCCAGCGGCCAATCAAAGTCACCGCGGTATTCCATCGCGCAGCCGTGAGGGTGCGCGGGAAACAGCGTGCCGACCTCCTGCGCCTGTCCTGCGGGGCTGATGCGGTACAGCGCAAATGGCTCAAGACGTCCCCGCACTGCGCGCCGGGCCGCATAGCCGCGACGGCGCGCAGCCCCGCGGGCGACGATCTGCGGCCCCAGCGCCTGCACGGCGCGCATGAGGGTCGGGCGGCTGACGCGCAGCCGCTGCGCGAGATCACCCGCACTCAGGCGGCCCCAGGTCCGAAGCAGGTGAAGGACGTCGTTTGTGACGGGCATTTGAAACGATTTTTATCTCGAAGATTAGATCATGCCAAGAGGAAGATATGGAGAAAAAAGAAACTCGAGTGAAACGATTTATGAAACGATTGTGGCGAGCTGGTGTGCAGCAGGCCGCCGACGGCGGCCCCGAGGCTGCGGGCGGTTAGACTGCGAGCCTTCCCCCCCGGGGGCCGTTAGCTCAGTTGGTTAGAGCAGGGGACTCATAATCCCTTGGTCGCAGGTTCAAGTCCTGCACGGCCTACCAAACCTGCCATTGTCCGCGTCGGACGTTTCGCTCAGGTCTTCAAAAACAAATCCCGATCCGGCGCGAAGCTGGCATGCAGCGGCAGCAAGGCCCCGCCCAGGGCCCGCGCGTCCGAGCCGATGCTGCCGGCCACCAGTTGCGGCGGCGCTTGCAGGCCTTCCCAGTTGTAGGCGCGCAGGGCCAGCGTGGTGCGCTCGATCAGCTCCGTGAGCAGGTCGGTGGCGACCACGCCATCGATGACCACGGCCTCCAGGTCCAGGAAGGCTTGGCCGGAGACGATGCATTGCGCCAGCGCCAGGGCCGCGCGCTCCAGCCACTGCTGGGTGTGTGCCAGCCAGGGCGACTGCATGGCGCGCAGGTCGTAGGCCGCCATCGGGTCCAGGCCCTGCTCGGCCAGGCGCTGCTCCAGGTCCCATAGCGAGGCCTGGCTGATCAACTGGGGTGGCAGCTCCCGCAGGCCGGCGGTGGCGACGGCCAGGGGCAGTGAGGCGACCGCGCCCGCGTTGCCATGCACGCCGCGGTGCAGATGCGAGTGCAGCACCAGGCCGCCGCCCACGAAGGTGTCCAGGAACAGGTAGAGGAAGCTGGGGATGTCCCGCCCCTTGCCCTGCAGCAGTTCGGCCACGCAGGCGGCCACGGTGTCCCTGGCGAAGCTCACCGGCAGGTCGGTCATCTTTTGTACTTCGATGCCGAGGTCCAGTTTGTTCCAGGCGCTGGACTGCGCCTCGGTCAGGCCCAGCATGCGGTGCCAGCCGCCGAGCTGGAAGGGCGCCGCCACGCCCACGCCGACGACGCGCTGGGCCAGCGGGCCGAGTGTGCCGATCAGGCGGTCGAGGTTGACCCGCAGCGTGGGCAGCAGGCTCTGCGCATCGGGAAAGGCATAGGCGATTGACAGGCGCTGGCGCACCTGGCCGGTGAAATCGACCAGCAGCCAGTCGGTGCTGCGCCGGCCGATCTTGATGCCGATGGCAAATGCGCCGTCGGGGTTCAGGCCTATGGGCACCGAGGGTTGGCCCACCTTGCCGCGCACCGGTGCGCCGCGCGTGAGCAACGCGTCCTCGTCCAGGCGCGCGGTGATCAGGCCGATGGTCTGGGCGGTCAGGCCGGTGAGCCGCGCCAGGTCGGCCTTGGCCAGGCTGCCGTGGGCGCGAAGGGTCTGCAGCACGACACGCTCGTTGAACTGGCGCAGCCCGATCTGGTTGGATCCGCGCGGACGCAGGCGCGACGCTGCCGGCGGGGCGCTGGTGTCGGCTGGCGCGTCGGTGCTGGGGTCGGCGGATTCGTTCACGGCCGGTGAGTGTGACATGGCGTGTTCGATCAAGTCCGCAACGCTTCCCCGATGACACCCTTGCGCAGGATGAAGTTGCCATAGGGCTGCGGCTCGCCGGTGACCACGATGGCATAGGCGTCCTTGACCCGCTCGTAGAAGGCAAAGCGCTCGATCAGTTCGATCTGGTCGCCGCGCAGGCCATCGCTGGCCAGCTGCTCGGCCGCCTCACGCTGCAGGGCCGAGCGGTAGCCCGGCGGGGTGCCGCTGACCTGCATGCAGGCCACCGGGTGCGGCACGTCATCGGCCAGCGGCAGCACGCTGGCGACGGCCCGCAGTACGCGCAGCATACCGACGCCGGGCAGGCGCAGCACCGGCTTGCCCGCGCCCAGGCTCATCGCGGTGAAGTTGGCGTCGGCCAGCACCAGGGCGTCATCGTGGCCCATCTCGGCCAGCAGCTTGAGCAGATCGGGGCTGAGCAAGGGATCGATACCTTTGAGCATGGGCTTGCGTCCTCAGGCCAGGCATTCGGCGGGCAACTGCTCGGCGGTCATTGCGCCGGTCATCACGGCCACCGTGTCGCTCATGCTGATCTTCTTGGGGTTGACCACGGCGGCGCGCCGGCCCAGGCGGGCGATATGGATGCGGTCGGCGATCTCGAACACATGGGGCATGTTGTGGCTGATCAGGATCACTGGCAGGCCTTTGTCGCGCACCCGGCGGATCAGCTCCAGCACCATATTGCCTTCTTTCACGCCGAGCGCGGCGGTGGGCTCGTCCATGATGACCACGTGCTGCGCGAACGCCGCGGCCCGCGCCACGGCCACGCACTGGCGCTGGCCGCCTGAGAGGGTTTCGACCGCCTGCGTCATGGAGCGGATGCCGACCTTCAGGTCGTTCATGCGGGCGATGCTTTCCTCGAGCATTTTCTTCTTGTCGATGGCCTGGAACAGCTTGCCCAGCAAGCCGGGGCGGCGCAGTTCGCGGCCCAGGAAGAGGTTTTCTGCAATGGTCATGGCCGGGGCCACGGCCAGGTCCTGGTAGACGGTTTCGATGCCGGCGCGGCGCGCATCGATCGGGCTGCGAAAGTGGATGCGCCGGCCGTCGAGGTACAGCTCGCCCTCGTCGGGAATGGTCGCCCCGGACAGTGCCTTGATCAGGCTGGATTTGCCGGCGCCGTTGTCGCCGATCACCGCCAGGATCTCGCCGGCCCGCAGCTCGAAGTCGGCGCCGTCCAGCGCGGTCACCTGGCCGTAGCGCTTGACCAGGCCCTTGGCCTGCATCACCAGGGGGGTGCTGTTGTTCATGGTGTGCTCCTTCACCGCGCGCCCTTGCGCGACATCTGGTCGGTCAGCACGGCCAGGATGACCAGCACGCCCGTCACCAGGATCTGATAGACCGAAGACACACCCATGAGCGTCAAGCCGTTGCGGAACACGCCCACGATGAGCGCGCCCACCAGGGTGCCCAGCACCAGGCCGCGCCCGCCGAACAGGCTGGTGCCGCCCAGCACCACGGCGGTGATGGCATCGAGGTTCTCGGTCTGGCCGGCGTTGGGGTCGCCCGCGCCGATGCGGGCCACCGACAGCAGGGAGGCAATGCCGTAGAACGCGCCGGCCAGCACGTACACGCCCAGCAGCACCTTGTCGGTGGAAATGCCGGTCAGGCGCGTGGCCTCGCGGTTGTTGCCCACGGCATAGATGTGGCGCCCGGGCGCGGTCTCGCGCAGGAACAGCCAGGTGAGCAGGTACAGCGCGAGCATCAGCACCACGCCATAGACGATGTTGGTCTGGCCGATGCGAAAGCTGTTGCCCAGCCAGGTCATGCCGTCGGAGACCTGGGTGATGGTCTGCGAGCCCGAATACAGCTGCGTGATCGCGAAGGCGATATTGAGCATGCCCAGGGTCACGATGAAGGGCGGCAGCTTGGCCTTGGTGACAAGCAGGCCGTTGACCAGCCCGAACAGGGTGGTCACGCCAATGCCCAGCAAGATGGCCAGCGGCGCGGACAGACCGAAGTCAGCGCCCATCTTGGTCATGACGATGGAGCCCAGCGCCATGATCATGCCGCACGACAGGTCGATGCCAGCGGTGAGAATGATCAGCGTCTGGCCGATGGCGATCGTGCCCACCACCATCACCTGCTGCAGGATCAGCGAAAAATTCTGCGGCGTGAGAAAGCGGTCGCTTTGCGTGGCAAAGAACAGGCAGGCGCCCAGCAGGGCCAGAAAGGGCCCGAGCGTGCCCATGGCGGGCAGTCTGGAGGCAAGGGGTTTCAAGACGGATCTCCCGACAAGGGTTCGATGACCAGGGGTGGCGGCGGCCCAGCTCACTTGTTGCCCCAGCATAGATCCAGGCCCGTCTTCACGTCGCGGCTTTCCACGCCCGCGACGGCCTTGCCGGCGATCAGGGTCACGCCGGTGTCGGTATAGCCGCTGACCTTCTTGCCCGTGCGGGCGTAGTCCACGCCCGCGGCCACCGCCATGGCGGCCATGCGCAGCGGGTATTGCTGGCTGGTGGCGGCGATCACGCCAGCGCCCACGTCCTTGATGCCGGCGCAGCCGCCGTCCACCGAGACGATGACGACGTCCTTTTCCTTGCCGGCGGCCTTGAGCGCCTTGTAGGCACCGGCGGCGGCGGGTTCGTTGATGGTGTAGACGAGGTTGATGCCTGGGGTCTTCTGCAGGCAGTTTTCCATGCCGGTCTGGCCCTTGGCGGCGTCGCCGTAGCTGTCGGCCATGCAGGCCACACCCGCGGCCTTGCCGCCCAGTTCATTGCTGCGGGCGTCGGGCGCGTTCAGGCCAAGGCCCTTGAGAAAACCGTTGTGCCGCTGCGCGCCCACCGGGTGGCCGGGGAACAGGTCCAGCGTGGCGATCACCGGCTTGCGGCTGCCCAGCGCGGCCTTGGCGTACTGGCCGATCAGCACGCCGGCCTTGTAGTTGTCGGTGGCGAACAGGCCATCGACGGCGCTCACCGGGTCGGTCGGGCTGTCCAGCGCGATCACCATCACGCCTTGGCTTTGCGCCTTCTTGACGGCCGGAATGATGGCCTTGGCGTCGCTGGGCGTGATCAGGATGGTCTTGGCGCCGGCGGCGATCATGTTTTCCATGGCCGTGACCTGGCCGGCGTTGTCGCCATCGGTCTTGCCCGCCGCCGACAGCAGCTTGGCGCCGAGCTTCCTGGCTTCGGCGTCGGCGCCTTCCTTCATTTTCACGAAGAAGGGGTTCGACTCGGTCTTGATGATCAGGCCGATGACGGGTTGCGACTGGGCTGCCGCGCCAACGGCGCTCAGGGCCAATGCGGACAGGGCAAGGGTGGATGCGATGGCTTTCACGAGTTGTCTCCTCGGTGGATGGAAAGGGGTGGAACCTGGTTTCTCAGGCGGCCGGGGTTGGGGTTAATCCGCATCCGGTTGCCGAGTGACTGAAATATAGTTGCCCACAGCTTAATAAATCAACTGGATTTAGTTATGGTTTTCCCCAGTTCGGATCCTGAAAGCCCGATCACGGTGGCCACCGCGGGCGAGGCGCTCATCGACATGATCCAGGAGGCCGACGGCCGCCTAAGGCCCTGCGATGGCGGCGCCGTGTACAACCTCACCCGCGCGCTGGGCCTGCAGGGTGTGGGCACGCTCTACCTGAACCCGCTCTCGCAAGACCGCTTCGGCCGCGGCCTGGCCCAAGGCATTGCCGATGCCGGCGTGACGCTGGCGCGGCCCGATCCGGTGCATGAGCCCACCTCGCTGGCCGTGGTCAGCCTGGACGAGGCCGGCAAGGCCGGCTACAGCTTCTACCGTGAGGGCGTGGCCGACCGTCAGGTGGACGCGGCCACTTTGACGGCCGACTGCGCCGCCGCGCCGGCCCTGCGGCTGGTGGCCACCGGCTGCCTGGCGTTGGTCGCGCAGGACAGCGCCAAGTACCTGCCCTGGCTGCGCGCCCAGCGCGCGGCGGGCCGCTTGGTCGTGGTGGATGCCAACCTGCGGCCGGCCATCGTGCCCGACATGGCCGCCTACCGCGCCAGCGTCATGGCGGCACTGGGCCAGGCCCATCTGGTCAAGGTCAGCGACGACGATCTGCTCACCCTGGGCTTCGACGCCGCCGACCCGCTGGAGGGCGCGCGAGA
>JAZKDA010000104.1:0-1698 GCA_040387815.1 Pseudomonadota bacterium
ACACCGCCACCGCGACCGCGGTCACGAAGATGCCGCGCACCAGCACCGGCAAATAGCCCGTCGCGCCTGGCGCGCGCCAACGCAGCGCGACCTCGTCACCGAAGCGGGTGCCGGCGCCCGAGCTCGGCCCCAGCGAGAACCACAGCATCCGATCAGGCGGGGGCGTGGTATGCACCGTCACGCCAGGTAGTCGCTCACGCAACAGGCCGACGAACTGCGCGACCGACCGCAACTGCGGATCGTCCATGCGCCATCGCCCGGGGTCGTCCGCCTCGATGCGCCCTCGGCTGGCGCGGGCAATGGCGTCCAGAAATGCCTGCCGGCGCTCTGGCGGCAGGGCCTGCATCGCATTGCGCATGCCACGGATCTGGATGGCGACGAAGTCGGCGGCGGCCTCGAAGCGTGGTTGGGCGATGAGCCGGTCAAACGTCCATCCAAGGCCGCCGAGCACCAAACCGAGCAAAACCAGGATCGTGGCGACATCGGCCAGGAAATCCATTCGCAGCCAGCCCCGCAGTGCCATTGAGCGACGCGCGTGCGGCACATCCGGCGGGGAAGAGGCCGGGTCGGCCGACACCGCATGCGCCGGCGCCTCGGTCAGGCGCTTGCATAGATGTTCAAGTTCAGCCAGCGACTCCCGGGCCGCCGACGATGCCTGCGCATCCAGGGCATGCAAGGCCCGAAGGTGGACCATCAGGTCCTCGTACGTGTGCTCGTGCTCGTTCGCGCGCACACCGCCCGGGTTGGCGGCCGGCAGGCCGCTTGCGGCCCATCCCTGCAGCCGCTTACGGGTCTGAAGCCAGAGCGCCATGGCCGCCGCAATTCCGAACAGCACCACCCCCGCAACGACGGCCGCGAGCAAGCCCGCACGCCCTTGATCGTCGCCAGCCGCCTTCATGCGCAACCAGATGGCGCCATCGGCGGAATCGTCCGGCACGGACAGCCAGAACATGTTGCCGCCCTTGGTGCTGAACGCGATGACGTGGTCAGCCAGTCGCTCGCGCAAGAAGGCCAGCCCTTTCGCGCGCAGTGCGGACGATGGCTCGGAAAGTCCCCAACGCTTGGGATCGTCCAGCGCCAGCGCACCTTCTGACCGCTGCACGATGTCTTTGAGGAACGCCTCGCGCTGCGTCGGGGGCATGGCGGCCGCCGTGGCCGCAACGCCGCCAAGGTGGGCTACCGCTGTATCCATGACCGACTCGACGCGCGAATCGACGACGATCCGGTCCCAGCTGGCCGCCGCCAGCGCGAGCACCGCGACGACCAGAACCAGGAAAAAAACCGCATCGCGCGCCAGGCCGAAGCGAACCCATCGCAAGAACCAACGCCCCGCAGCGCCCTTGAGCACACGGTGCGGGACGGCGGCGCGCCAGGGTACGGTGCCAGTCACCGGCGCATCCTCAGGCTATCGATCTCGAATGTCGAACCACGCCATCACCCTGATGGATCATTGATGAGCACTAGCCTACAGAAATGGTTACAAGAAGCAACACAAACACAAGTATTCATTCCCGCGCTTGTCGCGCGACATAGTATCAACGCCCCACCAGCAGGGCCGCATCGACCCGGCGAACGGCGTCCGTCAACAGGCACTGATCGGGGGCCCAGGCTAAAGGCGGGCGCAGGGAAGCCAGATCTCGGCCTGCCAGCCGCCGTCGGGCAACGGCGCCAGCCGCAACATCCCACCATGGGTGGATG
>JAZKDA010000105.1:0-1605 GCA_040387815.1 Pseudomonadota bacterium
CGAAGAAGGACATGAAGCCGATCTTGACGCCGTGCTCCTTCTCGAACTTGTCCTGGAAGCGCTTGCGCATTTCCATCACCGGCGCCATGTTGACCTCGTTGAAGGTGGTCAGGATGGCGTTGGTGGCCTGCGATTGCAGCAGACGCTCGGCGACGCGCGCGCGCAGGCGGCTCATGGGCACGCGCTGCTCGGGGCGGTTGCCCAGGTCGAGTGTGGCCGGCGGGGGCACTTGCGGCAGCGCCGCCTTGGGCGCCACGGCGACCGGGACAGAGGGTGCGACAGCGGGCTTGGCGCCGCCAGCCACGGCGGCCAGCACGTCCCCCTTGGTCACGCGGCCGTCGCGGCCGGAGCCAGGCACCGAGCCAGCGGCCAGGTTGGCGTCGGCCATCAGCTTGGCGGCGGCGGGCATGGGCACACCCGCCATGGCGCCGCCGGCCGGTGCGCCAGCAGCCGCGGGCGTCGCGGCCGCGGCAGGCGCGGCGGCCGGCGCGGCAGCGGACGGGGCGACGGCGCCAGCCGTGCCTTCGCTGTCGATCCGGGCAATGACCTGCTCGGCCACCACGGTGCCGCCATCGGCCACCACCAGCTCGGCGAGCACACCGGCGCTGGGGGCGGGCACTTCCAGCACCACTTTGTCGGTTTCGATCTCGATCAGGATCTCGTCCATCGCCACGGCATCACCGGGCTTTTTCTTCCACTGCAGCAGGGTCGCTTCCGCCACCGACTCGGACAGCTGCGGGACTTTCACATCAACGATAGCCATTTGATTCTTTTCCGTTTATTTGGTGAGGACGAAGCCCTTGAGCTTGGCGAAGGCGGCATCGACCAGCGCCTTCTGCTGCTCCTGGTGCAGGTGCGAGTAACCGACCGCCGGCGAAGCGGAGGCGGCCCGGCCCGCATAACCGAGCTTTTGCCCCTCGAGCATGTTCTCGTGGATGTTGTGCTGGATGAAGAACCACGCACCCTGGTTCTGCGGTTCGTCCTGGCACCAGACGATGTCGGTGGCGTTGGGGTATTTCTTCAGCTCCGCGGCGAAAGCCCGGTGCGGGAAGGGGTAGAGCTGTTCGATGCGCAGGATGGCCACGTCCTCGGAGCCCTTTTCCTCGCGCTTCTTGACCAGGTCGAAGTAAACCTTGCCCGAGCACGCGATGATGCGCCTGACCTTCTCGGCCTTGAGCTCCTTCTGCTCGGGGATCACCGTCTGGAATGTGCCCTTGGTGAACTCGGACAGCGGCGAGGTGGCGTCCTTGTTTCGCAGTAGCGACTTGGGCGTCATGATGATCAGCGGCTTGCGCAGCGAGCGCAGCATCTGGCGGCGCAGCACATGGAAGATCTGGCTGGCCGTGGTGGGCTGCACGATCTGCATGTTGGTGTCGGCGGCCAGCTGCATGAAGCGCTCCAGGCGGGCCGAGCTGTGCTCGGGGCCCTGGCCCTCGTAGCCGTGCGGCAGCATCAGCGTGATGCCATTGACGCGGCCCCACTTGACCTCGCCGGAGGCGATGAACTGGTCGATCACCACCTGGGCGCCGTTGGCGAAGTCGCCGAACTGGGCTTCCCAGATCACCAGGGTGTTGGGGTCGTTCGAGGCATAGCCGTATTCGAAGC
>JAZKDA010000106.1:0-15063 GCA_040387815.1 Pseudomonadota bacterium
GCCGGTGCATCGGCCGGCCCGGTGATCTGGTCGCCGGCGCATGCCGACCTGGGCGCGCCCGCGATCCGCGAAGCGCAGAAGCTCGGCATGAAGGTCGTGCCCTGGACCGTGAACCAGCGCGCCGACATGGTCCGGCTCATGGACGCGGGCGCCGATGGCCTGATCACCGACTACCCCGATGTGCTGCGCGACCTGATGCGCGAGCGGGGCCTAGCGCTGCCGCCGCCGGCGAAGGCTGCGTCATGAGCGCTGTGACTCAACTCGACGCCATCGCCTCGGGCATCGCCGCGCTGCAAGGCGGCAGCGGCTCGGTCACCACGCTGTCCACGGCCGCGCGCGCCAGCACCGAGCTGCTCGGCGCCCTGCCGCCGCGTTACGGCGAGGTGCTGCTGAACCTGCTGGACCGCCTCGAATCGAGCGCGCTCTTCAGCGAGGAAAGCTGCTCGTTCAGCCAGAAAGACCTGCTCGACAACCTGCAGGTGTGGGTCGACAAGGCCCGCGGCCAGCTGGTGTCTTGAAGCGCTGAAACCCGCCTGCCGGTTTATCATCCCGCCCAACCATGCGCACCCTGCTGCTCGCCCTCATGATCGCCCTGCTGCCCATCCGCGGCTGGCTCGGCGATGCCATGGCGTTCGAGATGGTGCGGCATTCGCTGCCCGCCGCCGAGGCGGTGGTGTCCGCGACGTCAGGCATCGCCGAGTCGCACTGCCATGAAGCCACCATGGAGGCCGACACCGGCCACGGCATGGCGGCGATGCACGACAACGGCGGCGACGCGCAGCAGCCCCACGGCACCGACCACGCGAACTGCGGCACCTGTGTCGCCTGCCAGGTCTGCCACACGGTGGCGCTCGGCGGCATGCCGCTGGTCGACACCCCGCATGCGGCGCCACAGGCGCCGCCGGCCGCGCGCGCGGCCCGCTTTGCGAGCGCCGAGCCCGTCCTGGGCCTCAAGCCGCCCATTTCCTGATCTTCCTGCCCGTAGTCCGTCCGCAGTGAGCCCTTGGCTCGCAGCGTTCGTCGAATTGCCCATGGAGATCGCTCGTGAATTCCCTTGCTCGCCGGCCATATGCCGGCACTCATTGCTATCAAGAAGATAGCTATCCTCGCCCGCCCACCGGGAGAAACAGCCACTTTTCATTCATAAGAACCGCAGCCGCACTGGGCGCCGCGCTGGTGCTCGCCGGCTGCGCCAGCCTGGCGCCCGACGGCGGCGCCGCCGACGTGCAGGCGCTGGTCGACGGCAACCCGCTCATGGCGGGCGCCGCGGCCCAGCGCAAGCCGAACGACGCCTCGCAGAAAAGCGTCGACGCACTGCTGGCCCAACCGCTGGACGCCGAAGCCGCCGTGCGCATCGCGCTCGTCAACAGCCCGCGCGTGCAGGACGCCTTTGCCACACTGCAACTGAGCGACGCCGACCGCGTGCAGGCCTCGAGCCTGCCGAACCCGGTGCTGTCTTTCAGCCGCCTGGCGCAGGGCAGCGAACGCGAGTTCGAACGCATGCTGACTTTCAACGTGGTGGGCCTGCTCACGCTGCCGTGGCAGGCGCGCTGGGCCGGCCAGCGGCACGAGGCCGCCAAGCTGCAGGCGGCGCAAAGCGTGCTGCTGCTGGCCGCCGACACCCGCCGCGCCTGGGTGCGCGCGGTGGCCGCACAGCAGAGCGTGAGCTACCTGCGCGATGCGAAGGAGGCCACCGAGGCCGGCGCCGAGCTGGCGCACCGCATGGCCAAGGTCGGCAACTGGAGCGCACTGCAGCGCACGCGCGAACAGCTGCTGCTGGCCGACGCGTCCGCGCAGCTCGCACGCGCCGAACAGGCGGCCGTCGCCAGCCGCGAACAGCTCACGCGCCTGCTGGGCCTGAGCGGCACGCGCACCGCCTACACCCTGCCCGACCGCCTGCCACCGTTGCCGAAAGCCGCGCCCGAACTGGGCGACGTGCAGGCGCTGGCGCTGCGCGACCGGCTCGACGTGCGCTCGGCGCAGGCGCAGAACACGGCCGTGGCCCGCTCGCTCGGCCTGACGCACGCCACCCGCGTGATCAACGCCATGGAGTTGGGCGTGGTGCGCAACACCACCTTCGAGAACGATGCCGATCGCTCGAAATCGACCACGCGCGGCTTCGAGCTCGAGCTGCCGATTCCGATCTTCGACTGGGGCCAGGCCCGCAGCGGCCGTGCCGAGGCGCAGTACCTGCAGTCGGCGGCGCGCGTGCGCGACGTGGGCGTGCTCGCGGCCAGCGAGGCGCGCGAAGCCTGGCAAGGCTGGAACACCGCCTACGCCCTTGCCCGCCGCTACCGCGACGAGGTGCTGCCGCTGCGCAAGCAGGTGAACGAGGAGATGGTGCTGCGCTACAACGGCATGCTCGCCAGCGTGTGGGAGCTGCTCGGCGAAACGCGCGCGAGCATGCTCGCCGTGAACGCCGGCATGGAGGCGCAACGCGACTTCTGGCTGGCCGACACCGATCTGCAGCTGGTGCTCACGGGCAGCTCGCCCGGTGGAATGACGGCCGCGCAGACCGCGTCGGCCGGTGACGCCCCCGCCACGGGAGGCCATTGAAATGAACCGTCGCAACTTTTTCGCAGGCGCAGCCACGGCCGTCGCCGCCACCACCGTCAGCCGCGTGAGCATGGCCGCGCTGCCCGAGCCGGTGTCGCAAGCCTCGACCGCCACCGCCCCGCCGCTGGTGCCGCCGAACGGCCGCCCCTACAACCCCGTCGTCACCCTCAACGGCTGGACGCTGCCCTGGCGCATGAACGCCGGCGTCAAGGAATTCCACCTCGTCGCCGAACCCGTGGTGCGCGAGATGGCGCCCGGCTTCAAGGTCAACATGTGGGGCTACAACGGCCAGTCGCCGGGCCCGACCATCGAGGTGGTCGAGGGCGACAAGGTGCGCATCTTCGTGACCAACAAGCTGCCCGAGCACACCAGCGTGCACTGGCATGGCCAGCGCCTGCCCAATGGCATGGACGGCGTGACCGGGCTCACGCAGCCGGGCATTCCGCCGGGCAAGACCTTCGTCTATGAATTCGAGGCGCGGCGCCCGGGCACCTTCATGTACCACCCGCATGCGGACGAGATGACCCAGATGGCCATGGGCATGATGGGCTCTTGGGTCACGCACCCGAAGGCGCGCCACCCGCTCATCGACAAGGTGGACCGCGATTTCGTCTTCCTGCTGTCCAGCTACGACATCGAGCCCGGCGCCTACACCCCGCGCATCATGACCATGCTGGACTTCAACATCTGGACCTTCAACAGCCGCGTCTTCCCCGGCATCGCGCCCTTGAATGTGCGCCGTGGCGACAAGGTGCGCATCCGCGTGGGCAACCTGACCATGACCAACCACCCGATCCACCTGCACGGGCATGAGTTCACCGTGACGGGCACCGACGGCGGGCCGGTGCCCAAGCCGGCGCGCTGGCCGGAGGTCACCACCGACATCGCGGTGGGCCAGATGCGGCAGATCGAGTTCGTCGCCGACGAGGAGGGCGACTGGGCCCTGCATTGCCACAAGAGCCACCACACCATGAACGCCATGGGTCACTCCGTGCCCACCATGATCGGCGTCGACCAGCGCGAGGTGGCCCGGCAGATCACTGCCCTGGTGCCCGACTACATGGCCATGGGCGAGCGCGGCATGCACGAGATGGCCGAGATGGAAATGCCCCTGCCCGAGAACACCGTGCCGATGATGACCGGCGAGGGGCCCTTCGGCGGGGTCGGCATGGGCGGCATGTTCACCGTGCTCAAGGTGCGCCGCGACCAGGCGCCCGGCGACTACCGCGATGCGCCCTGGTTCCAGCACCCGCCGGGCACGGTGGCCCACGAATTCACTGGCGACCCGCCGCCCGCCTCACCCGCCGCCCCGGCTTCGCCGGGCCACGGCGCCATGCCGATGCAGGCACGGCCACGCAAGGATGTCGAAGTGCGCGTGCGCAAGCCCGGCGGCGGCCACACGGGTGGCCACTGACAACATGACCTCGATCAACCCGATGACACCCATGAAGACGACCAAGATCACAGCCAAGACCGCCATGCGCAACGCCGCCCTGGCCGCCAGCCTGGCCCTGCCGCTCGCCGCCCTGGCGCACGGCCCCGCGCAACCTGGCGCACCGATGGCACCCATGCACGCCACGGTGAAGGAGCAAAAGCCCTGGGGCATTGGCGGCGACAGGAAGGACGTGCGCCGTACCGTGCGCATCGCCATGACCGACAACATGCGCTTTGCGCCAGAGCGCATCGAGGTGCGCGAAGGCGAGACAGTGCGCCTGGTCGTGGTCAACCGCGGCAAACTGTTGCACGAGCTGGTGATCGGCACCCGTGCGGAGCTTGAGAGCCACGCGGCGCTGATGAAAAAGCACCCTGGCATGGTGCATGACGAACCTTACATGGCGCACGTGGCGTCGGGCCGCACGGGCGAGCTGGTCTGGACCTTCAACCGGGCCGGCGAGTTTGAGTTCGCCTGCCTGATCCCGGGTCATTTTGAAGCCGGCATGATCGGTCGTATCACCGTCGTTGCCGCCTCGGCGGCGCAAAGGAAGTGAAGATGAACCCTCGCACGAACCATCCCACGCGCCGCGCCTTGCTGGCCGGCGCAGCCCTCTTGGCTGCCGCGCCGGCGTTGCGGGCCGCTTCGCCGGCTGGCGCTTCGGCGGCGTCCCCCGTGGTGTTCGCCGAGGTCTGGAAAGACCCCGGTTGCGGTTGCTGCGAGGACTGGGCCAAACACCTCGAGGCCAACGGCTTCAAGGTCAAGGTCCACGACGGCGGCCACAGCGCCGCGCGAGTGAAGCTGGGCGTGGCTGACGCCTACGCCTCCTGCCACGTGGCGCTGATCGGCGGCTACGCCATCGAGGGCCACGTACCGGCGCGCGAGATCCGCCGCCTGCTCAAGGAGCGGCCGCAGGCGATCGGCCTGTCGGTCCCCGGCATGCCGGTCGGCTCGCCGGGCATGGACGGCCCGGTGTACGGCGAGCGGCGCGACGCTTACAAGGTGATGCTGCTCACGCGTGACGGCAAGGCGCAGGTGTACCAGGCTTATTCGGGAGGAAAGGCATGAAAAAGCTCATCGTCGTGCTGGCGCTTGCGCTGGGCACCATCCACGGCGCGTTCGCGCAGGCGACCACGCCCACCGACCACTCGGCCCATCATCCTGCCGCGGTGGCATCGGCTGCCGATGCGCCAGAAGCCGATCTCACCGACGCCGAGGTGCGCCGCATCGACAAGGCCGCCGGCAAGATCACCTTGCGTCACGGCGAGATCAAGAACCTGGACATGCCGCCCATGACCATGGTGTTCCAGGTCAAGGAGGCCGCCCTGCTCGATGGCCTGAACACCGGCGACAAGGTGAAGTTCCGGGTGGTCAAGGAGGGCGGGCAATATCGGGTGACCCAGATCAAGCTTGCGCCCTAGGCGACCTGTCAAAAGAGATCCAGATTCGTCGGCGCCGGCTCTGCCACGTGCGGCGCCGTGCCCTGCGCCTCGGGCGAATCAACCTTGGCCAGCTTGCCAACGCGCACGCCCAGCAGGCGCAGCTTGCGTGACAGGTCCACCCGCTTGAGGCACTGCCCCGCGACGCGGCGCAGCGTCTTCGCGTCGGCGGTGAAGTGCTCCAGCGTCTGGTCGCGCGTGGCGATGCGAAAGTCGTCGTAGCGCAGCTTGATGCCGATGGTCTTGCCGACGTAGCCCTTGCGCGTCAGGTCGGCCGCCACGCGCTCGCACAGGTCGGTGAAGATCGCGCCGAGCTCGGCCCGGTCGCGCACCGCATGCAGGTCGCGCTCGAAGGTGGTCTCGCGGCTCATCGAAACCGGTTCGCTCTCGGTCACCACCGGCCGGTCGTCGCGCCCCCAGGCGGCGTCGTGCAGCCAGGCCCCGTGGCTGCGGCCGAAGTGCTCGACCAGCCAGTCGCGCTCGCGGGCCGCGATGTCGCCGATGGTCAGCAGGCCCAGCGCATGGAGCTTTCCCTCGGCCTTGGGGCCGATGCCATTGATCTTGCGCACCGCCAGCGGCCAGATGCGGGTTCGCACATCCTGCTCATAGACAACCGAGATGCCATTGGGCTTGTCGAACTCGCTGGCCATCTTGGCGATCAGCTTGTTGGGCGCGACGCCGATGGAGCAGGTCAGGCCGGTGTTCTGGAAGATCGATTTCTGGATCAGGCGCGCCAGCACCCGCCCGCCTTCACGCTGTCCGCCCGGCACGTCGGTGAAGTCGATGTAGACCTCGTCGACGCCCCGGTCTTCCACCAGCGGGGCAATCTCTCGGATGGTGTCCTTGAAGGCGCGCGAGTAGCGGCGCACCTCCTCGAAATCGACCGGCAGCACCAGCGCCTGCGGGCACAGCTTGGCCGCCTTCATCATGCCCATGGCCGAGCCCACGCCGAAGCTGCGGGCGGCGTAGGTCGCGGTGGTGATCACGCCGCGCCCGACGTAGTCCTTCAGGCGGGGGAAATCGTCGGCCGGAATCTCCGACAGCGGCCGGCCGGCATGGCGCTCGCGCAGCAGATCGTCGACCCGCCGCCGCCCGCCGCCGATCACCACCGGCAGCCCCTTGAGCTGGGGAAAACGCAGCAACTCCACCGACGCGAAGAACGCGTCCATGTCCAGGTGGGCGATGCGGCGTTGCGGGCCGTGGGTGCTGCTCATCGAATGCATATTCTTGCATTCGGGAAAGCGCAGGAATCAGTGCGTCCCCGGCAGCAGGATGCTCGCGTCCACCTTGCGGATGTCCGTGCGCCCGCAAAACGCCATGGTGATGTCCAGCTCCTTGTGGATGATGTTCAGCGCCTGGGTGACCCCCGCCTCGCCCATCGCGCCCAGGCCCCACAGCATCGCGCGACCGATGTAGGTGCCCTTGGCGCCCAGGGCGACGGCCTTGAGCACGTCCTGGCCGCTGCGGATGCCGCCGTCGAAGTGAACCTCGATGCGCGAGCCCACCGCGTCGACGATGGCCGGCAGCGCGGCGATGGAGGAGGGCGCGCCGTCGAGTTGGCGGCCGCCATGGTTGGACACGATGATCGCGTCGGCCCCGGTCTCCACCGCCAGTCGGGCATCCTCGGCGTCCATGATGCCTTTGAGAATGAGCTTGCCGCCCCAGCGCTGCTGGACCCACTCGATATCTTTCCAGGTCAGCGCCGGGTCGAACTGTTCCGCGGTCCAGGACGACAGCGAGGACAGGTCGCTGACGTTCTTCGCATGGCCCACGATGTTGCCGAAGCTGCGCCGCGGCGTGCCCAGCATGCCCAGGCACCAGCGCGGCTTGGTGGCCAGGTTCAGGAGGTTGGGCAGCGTGGGCTTGGGCGGCGTGGTCAGGCCGTTCTTGATGTCCTTGTGGCGCTGGCCCAGCACCTGCAGGTCGAGCGTGACCACGAGCGCCGAGCAGTGGGCGGCCTTGGCGCGGTCGATCAGGCGTTCCATGAAGTCCCGGTCGCGCATCATGTACAGCTGAAACCAGAAGGGGTGGCCGCCAATGCCCCGCGAGACGTCCTCGATCGAGCAGATACTCATGGTGGACAGCGTGAACGGGATGCCAAAGGCCTTGGCCGCGCGCGCCGCCAGGATCTCGCCGTCGGCGTGGAACATGCCGGTGTTGCCGGTGGGCGCGATGGCCACCGGCATGGCCACGTCCTGGCCGACCATCGTTGTGCGCGTGCTGCGTCCCTCCATGTTCACCGCCACGCGCTGGCGCAGCAGGATGGGCTTGAAATCTCCCTCGTTGGCGCGGTAGGTGCTCTCGGTCCATGAGCCGGTGTCGGCATAGTCGTAGAACATGCGCGGCACGCGTTTTTGGGCCAAGACGCGCAGGTCTTCGATGTGGGTGATCACGGGCACGGCAGGTCTCCTGGGCAGGGCACACGAATGCTAGCCCAGCCCTTGCCGCAAGGCGATTGAAGAAACTGGCGGCGCGATGAATTTCCCTCACGTCCCGCGGGCCGCCGCGTGCAGGCGGGCTATCCGGGTCCCGCCTTGAGCAGCGCCATCAGTTCGTCGGGCGCCACCGGCTTGACCAGGTGCGCATCGAAGCCCGCCAGCATGCTGCGCCGCCGGTCGTCCTGCTGGCCCCAGCCGGAGACCGCGACCAGGCGCACCGATCGGCCCCAGGGCTGGGCGCGAATGCGCTGGCAAGCGTCGTAGCCATTGAGCCGGGGCATGCCCAGGTCGAGCACCACCGCGTCGGGGCGAAGTTGTTCGGCCTTTTCGACGCCTTCCAGCCCGTCGTAGGCGGTGGCGGTGCGGCAGCCCATGATCTTGAGCACCTCGGCCAGCGTGTCGGCCGCGTCGTGGTTGTCGTCAACCACCAGGACGTGCAGCAAAGGGGTAGCTTGTTCGGTCATGGGCGGCTCAAGCCAGGCGGGCGCGGTGCCGCGCGATTTGTGCCAGGACCTGCCGGGGGGCGGTGCCGCCCAGCACGTCGCGCGCGTTCACCGAACCGCGCAAGGACAGCACTTCGTACACGTCGGGCTCGATCGCGGCGCTGAAGCGCTTGAGCTCGACCAAGGGCAACTGGGCCAGGTCCATCTGCAACTGGGTGGCCGTCTTGACCGCGTGGGCCACCGTTTCGTGGGCATCGCGAAACGGCAGGCCCTTTTTCACAAGATAGTCGGCCAGGTCGGTGGCGGTGGCATAGCCGCGCAGCGCGGCGCGCTCCATGGCCTCGGGCATCACGGTGATGCCTCCGACCATCTCGGCAAAGATGCGCAGCGTGTCCTTGAGGGTGTCGACCGTGTCAAAGAGTGGCTCCTTGTCTTCCTGGTTGTCCTTGTTGTAGGCCAGCGGCTGACCCTTCATGAGGGTGATCAGGCCCATCAGGTGGCCCACCACGCGGCCGGTCTTGCCGCGCGCCAGCTCGGGCACGTCGGGGTTCTTCTTCTGCGGCATGATCGACGAGCCGGTCGTGAAGCGGTCGGCCAGCTGGATGAAGCCGAAGTTCTGGGACATCCACATAATGAGTTCTTCCGAAAAGCGCGAGATGTGCACCATGGCCAGCGACGCGGCGGCCGTGAACTCGATGGCGAAGTCGCGGTCGCTCACGGCGTCCAGCGAGTTCTGGCACACGCCTTCCATGTCCAGGGTACGGGCCACCAGCTCGCGATCGAGCGGGTAGCTGGTGCCGGCCAGGGCAGCGGCGCCCAGCGGCAGGCGGTTGACGCGCCGGCGCACATCGGCCATGCGTTCGGCGTCGCGGGAGAACATCTCCACGTAGGCCAGCATGTGATGGCCGAAGCTCACCGGCTGGGCCACCTGCAGGTGGGTGAAGCCGGGCAGGATGACCTCGACGTTCTTCTCGGCGATGTCCAGCAGCGCCTTTTGCAGATCGGTCAGCAGGGCGGCGATCAGGTCGATCTCGCCGCGCAGCCACAGCCGCACGTCGGTGGCGACCTGGTCGTTGCGGCTGCGGCCGGTGTGCAGGCGCTTGCCGGCGTCGCCCACCAGCTGCGTCAGGCGCGACTCGATGTTCAGGTGCACATCTTCGAGATCGAGCTTCCACTCGAACTCGCCGGCCTCGATCTCGCTTGCGATGCGGGTCAGGCCGCTTTCAATCGCGGCATGGTCTTCCTGGGCGATGATGCCCTGGGCCGCCAGCATGCCGGCATGGGCCAGAGAGCCTTGTATGTCCGCGCGCCACAGCCGCTTGTCGAAGAAAACGCTGGAGGTGTAGCGTTTGACCAGATCGCTCATGGGTTCGCTGAACAGGGCGGACCAGGCCTGGGACTTTTGATCGAGTTGGTTGTGCGACATGGGCTGGGGGAATAATCGGGGCCTGAACCGTCAACACACATGCGCTGGAGCCCGCCCCCCGATGAAGGACGCGCAAATTTTATCGGCCTTCGGAGACCTGCCCGGTAACAAGCCGGCGGCGGGGATCCGGCCGCTCGTTTTTGACGCCTGTCACGCCGGCGTGATGCTGCGCGCGCTTCTGTTCGTCGGCGCGGTGGTGGGCATCGTCGCGATGTACGGCGCAGGCGGCTTCATGGACTGGCTGACCCGCGCCGCCTTCCTGATTTCGGGGGGCGTCGCGGCCACATTGGCCTGGCTGGTGGTGGCCTGTAGCCTCAAGCGCGTGCTGGCGCGCCTGCCGCTGGCCGGTCAGCAGGCGGCCGGCGGCCTCTTGGGCGCGCTGGCCGGCCTTTATGGTTGTGGAATGCTGGTGCTGGGCGGCCTGAACGGCCCGACGCCATGGGTGGCCTCGGCGGCGTCCGGGGCGCTGGTGGCGTGCCTGGTGGTCACGGCCCTGATCTCTCGCGCCCGCGGTCGGGCGCCGGCGGCCACGGCCGCCCGGCTGGCCGAACTGCAGGCCCGCATCCGCCCGCATTTCCTGTTCAACACCCTCAATACCGCCGTGGCCCTGGTGCGCCAGGACCCAGCCCGGGCCGAGGCGGTGCTGGAAGACCTGGCCGACCTGTTCCGCCATGCGCTGGCCGAGCCGGGTGACTCGGTGACGCTGGCGCAGGAGGTGGCCCTGGCGCAGCGCTACCTGGCCATCGAGCAGGTGCGCTTTGGCGAGCGGCTGCGCGTCGAGTGGTCGCTCGATCCAAGCGCCGACGGCGCTCGCGTGCCGCCGCTGGTGCTGCAGCCGCTGGTGGAAAACGCAGTCAAGCACGGTGTCGAGCCCAGCGAAGCCGGCGCCGAAGTGCGCATCAGCACCGAGCGGCGCGGCGGCACGGTCGTGCTGAAGGTGACCAATACCGTGCCCTCGGGCCAGGGCGACCCCGGCCTGGGTGTGGCGCAGGACAACGTGCGCCATCGGCTGCAGCTGCTGCACGACGTGCAGGCGCAGTTTCGCTGCGGCATGCGCGATGGGGTGTATCAGGTGCGGCTGGAGGTGCCGGCGTGAGTGCTGAGGGTGGCACTGCGCCGCTGCAAGTACTGCTGGTCGACGACGAGGCGCTGGCCCGCTCACGCCTGCGCACGCTGCTGGCCGATTGCCGCGACCCGGCGGCCGAGGTGGCGGGGGAGGCGGCCAACGCGGCGCAGGCGCTGGAGCTGCTGCGCCGCCAGCGCTTCGACCTGGCGCTGGTGGACGTGCGCATGCCCGGGCCGGACGGCTTGTCACTCGCGCAGTCGATGCGCGCGCTGCCCGAGCCGCCGCCAGTGGTGTTCGTCACCGCCCATGCCGACCATGCGGTGCAGGCCTTCGAGCTCGATGCCACCGACTACCTGACCAAGCCGGTGCGGCGCGAGCGGCTGGAGCAGGCGCTGCAGCGGGTGGAGCGGCGCGCCCAGGCGGCCCGTGCCCTGGTGTCCGGCGCCGGGGCGGGCGACGAATCGCTGTTGATCCAGGACCGCGGGCACCTGCTGCGCCTGCCGCTGTCGGAGGTGCTGTACTTCAAGGCCGAGCTCAAGTACGTCACTGTGCGCACGGCCAGCCGCAGCTACATCTCGGACGCCTCCCTGGGCGAGTTGGAAGAGCGGCACGGCGCGCAGTTTTTGCGCATCCACCGCAACGCGCTGGTGGCGCGGCGCGCCCTGCGGGCGCTGGAGCGGCATGACGACCCCGAAGAGGGCGAGGGCTGGGCCGTGCGGCTGGCCGGGGTCGACGAGCTGCTGGCGGTGTCGCGGCGGCAGCTGGGGGCGGTGCGGGAGGCGTTGGGGCGGTAGCAGGCCGGTGGCGGCGGAACTGACGTTCGTCTGACGTTACTGATGGGCGTAAGGCTGGACCGTTGTCCGGTCCGATCGACGACAGGAGTTGCTCATGAACGTTCAACGACCGAGCGTGCCGCAGACCAATCAGTTCACGCTGGACCAAGTCAGGGATCTGACGGAGGGTGGCGTCGCCGTCTCGGATGGGATGGGGAACCTGGGGATCCTGAAGAAGCCAACCGATCGGCTGCCGACGGAATGGCAAAACTTCAAGGGTCAGCTCCCGGACTTTCGTCCTATGAGCAAGGCCGCGGTGGTGGGTGCCCTCTGGCGCGCAGCGGGGATCAGCGAGGCCAGGAATACGGACGACGCGGCCAAAGACCTCGGGGAGCGATTGAAAGAGATCCTGACGGCTCCGACCGGAACCGCGGCCGGCGCAGCCCGGCTTTACCTGAGCTATCGGCGACAGGCGCAAGTCGATTCCAAGGCGGCCGGCCCTGTGCCCAAGGGCGATGTGAAGTCCACCGTGTCCGGTCTGGGGAACGTCGCGCGAGGGGCCGCGGGCACGGGTGCAACGCAGGTCCGTGGCGAGCCGGCGCCGGCAAAGACCGAGACCAAGGCCGCATCGGGCGGCGCGGCCAGCGACAAGACGGATGCCGGTAGCCCGAGGACGGCGGGCGGCGCGAAGAGCAGGGCCGACCTGAAGGCGTTCATCAGCGGCCAGGGCTTTGCCACGGGGTACGAGAAGCAGCACATCCGCGAGGCGGTGGCCTGGGCGGCGCAGGCGGCACAAGGGGACCCGGCTCTGAATGCGAAGTATTTGTCCGGCACCCTCACGCGGCGCGAACTGGAGGACCTCGCCGAGATCGGGATGAAAGAGGTCAGGGCTTCGGTGCGGCCGACGGCGAACGACGACGATTGACTCCCGTTCGCCACCAAACAATCACCCCGTATTGCGCAACCCCGCCGCAATCCCGTTGATCGACATGTGAATCCCGCGCTGCACCCGCGCGTCGGACTTTCCTTCGCGGTAGCGGCGCACCAGTTCCACCTGCAGGTGGTGCAGCGGATCGATGTAGGGAAACCTGTGCCGGATCGAGCGTTGCAAAGCCTGGTTGCCGGCCAGGCGCTGCTTGTCGCCGGTGATCTGCGTCAACGCCTCCACCGTGCGCTGCCACTCGGCTTCGATCGAGGCGAAGACCCGCTTGCGAAGGCGCGCGTCGGTCACCAGCTCGGCGTAGCGTGAGGCCAGGGCCAGGTCGCTCTTGGCCAGCACCATGTCGACGTTGGACAGCAGCGTGCGAAAGAAGGGCCACTGGCGGTACATCTTCTGCAGCAGGGCCAGGCGCTCCTTGCGGGTGGGCCCGCTGGTCAGGAAGGCCTCCACCGCCGACCCGAAGCCATACCAGCCTGGCAGGGTGAGCCGGCACTGGCCCCAGCTGAAGCCCCAGGGAATGGCGCGCAGATCCTCGATGCGCTGGGTGGCCTTGCGCGAGGCCGGGCGCGAGCCGATGTTCAGCTCGGCGATCTCGCGGATGGGCGTGGCGCCGAAGAAGTAGTCGGCAAAGCCTGGCGTCTCGTAGACCAGGGCGCGATAGGCCGACATGCTGGCCTGCGACAGGGCCTCGGCGGCCTCCAGGAAGGCGCGGGTGGCGGGCTTGGTCGGTTGCAGCAAGGTGGCTTCGAGCGTGGCCGCGACCAGGGTCTCGAGGTTGCGGCGGCCGATCTCGGGGTTGGCGTACTTGGAGCCGATCACCTCGCCCTGCTCGGTCAGGCGGATCTGCCCGCGCACGGTGCCGGGGGGCTGCGCCAGGATGGCCTGGTAGCTCGGGCCGCCGCCCCGGCCGACGGTGCCGCCCCGGCCGTGGAACAGGCGCAGCTGGATGTCGTGGCTGTTGGCGAGCTCGTCGAACAGGGCCACCAGCGCGATCTCGGCGCGGTACAGCTCCCAGTTGCTGGTGAAGATGCCGCCGTCCTTGTTGCTGTCGCTGTAGCCCAGCATGATGTCTTGCTCGCCGCCCGAGCGCTTGACCAGCTGTGCGATGCCGGGCAGGGCGTAGTAGGCCCGCATGATGGGCGCGGCGTTGCGCAGGTCTTCGATGGTCTCGAACAGGGGCACGACGATCAGGTCGGCGGCCGCGCGGTCGTCCAGAGTTCCGGTGAGCAAGCCCACTTCCTTTTGCAGCAGCAGCACCTCCAGCAGGTCGCTTACTGTTTCGGTGTGGCTGATGATGTAGTGGCGGATGGCGTCGGCGCCGTACTGCCCGCGCATGCGCCGGGCGGTCTCGAAAATCGCCAGCTCCTTGCAGGTGTGCTCGGAGTACTCGGCCCCGATCACCCGAAGCGGCCGGGCGTCCGACAGAAGGCGCAGCAGCACCTCGCGGCGTTGCTCCTCGTTCAATGCCGAGTAGTCGGCCTCGACGCGGGCGGTGGCCAGCAACTCGGCGACGACGCGTTCGTGCTGGTCCGAGCTTTGCCGCAGGTCGACCGTGGCCAGGTGGAAGCCGAACACTTCCACCGCGCGGATCAACGGGCCCAGGCGCTGCGCCACGATAGCGGCGCCGTGCTTGGCCATCAGCGAATCGCGGATGGTGCGCAGGTCGGCCAAAAAGTCCTCATGCCGCAGATACGGGTTCTGTGGCGCCAGCGCATGGCGGGCGGCGTCGCCGCCGGTGAACCGCTTGAGCGTGGCGGCCAAGCGCGAATACATGGCGGCCAGGGCGCGGCGGTAGGGCTCGTCCTGGCGGTGCTCGTTGGTGTCGGGCGAGGCGTCGGCCAGGGCCTGCATGGCCGGGGTGACCGGCACCAGCATGGCCGACAGCGACAGCTCGCCGCCCAGCCAGTGCACCTCGGTGAGGTAGTGGCGCAGGGCCATCTCGCTCTGGCGCGACAGGGCCAGCTCCAGCGTCTGCGCACTCACGTTCGGGTTGCCGTCGCGGTCGCCGCCGATCCACATGCCCATGCGCAGGAAGCTGGCCACGCCGGCCTGGCCCAGGTCTCGCTCAAGGTCGGCGTACAGGCGCGGGATCTCGCGCAGGAAGGTGGCCTCGTAATACGACAGGGCGTTTTCGATCTCGTCGGCCACCGTGAGCTTGGTAAAGCGCAGCAGGCGGGTCTGCCACAGCTGCTGCACCCGGGCGCGGATCTGGGCCTCGTTGGCGGCCAGCTCGCGCGGGGCCAGGGCGTCCTTGGGCAGGGCGCGGGCCTTGATCTCGTCGCGCTCGTTGAGCTGGCGGGCGATGATGCGTTCGGCATCCAGAATGCTCTTGCGCTGCACCTCGGTGGGGTGGGCGGTGAGCACCGGCGACACATGGGCGTGGGCCAGCGTCTGCACAATGGCGCGCGGCGAAATACCGGCCCAGCGCAGGCGCGCCAAGGCCACTTCGATGCTGCCCTCATGCGTGTCGCCGGCGCGCTCGTGGATGGTGCGGCGGCGGATGTGGTGCCGGTCCTCGGCCAGGTTGGCCAGGTGGCTGAAGTAGGTGAA
>JAZKDA010000107.1:0-1032 GCA_040387815.1 Pseudomonadota bacterium
CTTTACGGCGGCCACGGCGCTCATGGGGCTGCCCGCCGACGACCCCATGTTCTATGAGAGCCGCTACGCGGACCCCCGCATTGAAGCACTCACGCGGCGCATCGAACTTGTGGCCGCCCCGGGCGACGACGTCGAGGTGGTCGTGCAGCTTCGCGCAGGCCAATCCATCCGCCTGCACAGCGGCGGGCGCAACATTCTTTTCCCCGACTACGGCCACGTGCGCGCGAAATTCATCGAGCGCGCCCGGCCGCACCTGGGCGTCAAGGCCGAAAAAGTGGCCGCGCTGGTCGACCAACTCGAAAGCCTGGATGACATCCGGGCACTCACGGAGCTCTTTCAATGAATGTGATGCACGCCTCGGAAGAGGCAGAACTGCTGGCCGCCATCGACCGCTGGATCGAGCGATCGGTGATCCCCAACGTCAAGAAGTTCGACCATGCCGACGAGTGGCCGGCCGCCATCGTCGAGGAGATGAAGGCGCTGGGCCTGTTTGGCGCCACCATCAGCCCCGAGTACGGCGGCCTGGGCTTGACGGCCAGCACCTACGCCAAGATCGTGATGCGCATCTCGTCGTACTGGATGGCGATCACCGGCATCTTCAACTCGCACCTCATGCTGGCGCTGGCGATCGAGAAGTTCGGCACGCCGCAGCAAAAGCGCCATTGGCTGCCGCGTCTGGCTTCCGGCGAGGTTCGCGGCGGCCTGGCGCTGACCGAGCCCGATGCCGGCACCGATCTGCAGGGCATTCGCATGACGGCCCGGCGCGACGGCGACCACTACGTGATCAACGGCACCAAGACCTGGATCAGCAACGCGATCGAGGGCTCCTGCTTCGCGATGCTGGTCAAGACCGACCCCGATGCGCAGCCACGCCACAAGGGCATGAGCTTGTTCATCGCGCCCAAGGGGCCGGGCCTGACCAACGGCCGCAAGCTCGAAAAGCTGGGCTACAAGAGCATTGATTCGGGCGAACTCATCGCAGACGGCTATCGCCTGAGCGCCTACGATTATTGGCAGTTCTGGCGGAACACG
>JAZKDA010000107.1:1042-17346 GCA_040387815.1 Pseudomonadota bacterium
GGGCCAGGGCTTCTACCAGGCCACCGGCGGGCTCGAGCTGGGCCGCATCAACGTCGCCTCACGCGGCGTTGGCATCGCCGAAGGGGCGCTGCGCCTGGCGACCGACTACGCGCAGATGCGCAAGACCTTCGGCAAGCCGATTCATGAACACCAGGCGATCGGGCTGAAGATCGGCGAGATGGCCACGCGCGCCCGCGCTGCCCGCCTGCTGACGCTGGACGCCGCCGCCACCTTCGACCGTGGTGAGCGCTGCGACATGGAGGCCGGCATGGCCAAGTACTTCGCATCGGAAGCCGCACTTGAAAACGCCACCGAATCCATGCGCATCCATGGCGCCTACGGCTACTCCAAGGAGTACGACATCGAGCGCCTGTACCGCGACGCGCCGCTCACCTGCATCGGCGAAGGCACCAACGAGATGCAACGCATCATCATTGCCAAGCAGTGGATCAAGCGCAATCCGATCGGGTGAAGTCTTGCGTCGGCGCTGTCAGTCCGGGATCACCGGCTCGACCAGCCGGGCCAGTTGTTCCAGTGATTCCTGCCAGCCCAGGTAGCACATCTCGACGGGGATGATGGCCGGGATGCCCTCTTGCACGACCGATAACTCGGTGCCGCACACCACCGGCCGAAGGCCGATGGTCGCGACCATCTCGCCGGGCAGGTTCGGATCGTCGAAGCGGTCGGTGTACTGAATGCGCTCGTTGGGCACCAGCACCCGGTACTCGCCGCCGAACGCGTGCGACTTGCCGCTGGAAAAGTTGGTGAAGGACATGCGAAAGCTTCCGCCCTCACGCACATCCATCTGGTGCACCTGGCAGGTGAAGCCGTAGGGCGGCAGCCACTTGGCCATTGCGCCGGCTTCGAGGAAGGCGCGGTAGATACGGTCTGGCGTGCAACGCAGCACGCGGTGGAGGCGAACGGTGCCTGTGCTCATGGGGGCTCCTTGGGGGTCTGTCTGTGATGTCGCGGACGCCCACCGTGGCGCCCTGCCTGATTCGACGTTCTAACCGATGCCGGATCGACAGTGCAACGATCAGGGAAAACCCTTGTTTTTTGCGGCGTCGGCGGGATTTGGGCCTACGGCGAACGCCTGTTCCCGGAATTTGGCGAGCAGTTTTCGGATGACAAGTTGGCGAATTCGCGGCACCGCAAAATTTGACGTGGCAAACGGAAAACGCGACGTCATGCAATCGCAGCAGCGGCCAGCAAGCAACGACGGCCCAGGCAAAAGCTCGGTCGGATGGCGCAACCTGTTCGAGGACATGCGTGAAGGCTTCTTCGTGGCCGAGGCGGTGCGCGATGCCAGCGGCCGCATGGTCGACTTTCGCTACATCGAGGTGAACCCCGCTTTCGAGGCGATCACCGAGGTCCGCGTGACGGACGCCGTGGGCCATACCGGAAGTCAAACCATCGCGGGTCTGCCCCAACAGGTGATCGATATCTTCCGTGACGTGGTCGAGACCGCGCAGCCGACTGAGTTCGAGATCCAGGTTGCGGCCCTGGGCAACCGCTGGTTCGAGGCGCGCGCCCGATCACTGGGCGATGACCTGTTTTCTGTGCTTTTCCTGGACATCACGGCGCGCAAGAAGGCGCTGGCCAAGCTGGTGCAAAGCGAAGAGCGGTTTCGTCTTCTGGCGGACGCGTCGCCGCACATGCTCTGGATCGCCGACCTGGACGGGACTGCCGAGTACTTCAACCGGGCGTGGGATCAGTACACCGGGATCGACCACCGGCGGGAACACGCCAGAGATGTGGTGGGCAAGTACATCCACCCGGACGACCGCGCGATCACGCTTGCGCGATTCGGCCAGGCGCTCAAGACCTTCAAGCCCTTCGAGGTCGAGCACCGCATCCGTTCCGCGCAGGGTGACTATCGTTGGTTCCTGGTCCGCGCGGAGCCCTACTTCGACCCGCTCACCGGCAGACCCGTTCGGTGGTATGGCTCGTCGGTGGATATTCACGACAGCAAGCTCGCTCACGACGCTCTTCGCGAAAGCCAGGAGGCCCTGCGCACCGCTGACCGCCGCAAGGACGAGTTTCTCGCGACCCTTGCGCACGAGCTGCGCAACCCGCTCGCCCCGCTGCGCAATGGCCTGCACATTGCGAGACTGCTGGTTCCAGCGGACTCGCGTGTGCAACGGACCGTGCAGATGATGGACCGCCAGCTCACGCACCTGGTGCGGCTGGTGGACGACCTCATGGACGTGGGGCGAGTGACTTCCGGCAAGCTCGCGTTGCAAAGGCGGCCAGTGAGCCTGCGCACTGTGCTGGCCGACAGCCTGGAAGCCACGCGCGCCGCTATCGAAGCCCACGAGCATCAAGTCGTCGTCGACGCCGGCGACGGGGACCTCAAGATCCTGGGCGATGCCGATCGGCTCACCCAGGTGCTGGTCAATCTGCTCACCAATTCGGTCAAGTACACCCCGCGGGGTGGACGCATCGGCATCAGGCTGGGCCGCCAGGACGAGCACGCAGTGCTTAGCATCGAGGACAACGGCATCGGCATTCCGCCCGAGAATCTGTCAGACGTGTTCCAGCTGTTCTCGCAGGTGCGGGTGCACCAGTGTCTGGCCGAAGGCGGCCTGGGCATCGGACTGGCACTGGTGCGAAGCCTGGTGGCACTGCATGGCGGCACGGTCGAGGCCCACAGCGAGGGCCCCGGACGTGGCAGCGTTTTCACCGTGAGGTTACCGTTGAACAAAGAAGCAACCCTTGAATCCTGACCTTGCCCACACCTGGCTGAGCCTCAGCGCACCCGTGGCCGCGGCAAAGGCCGCGGGCCGCCCGATCGTGGCGCTGGAATCGACCATCGTCGCCCACGGTATGCCGCACCCCGAGAACGTTCGCACGGCGCGTGAGGTTGAGGCATTGATCCGCGATCTGGGGGCCGAGCCCGCCACCATCGCCCTGATGGGCGGGCGCATCCGTATCGGCCTGTCGGATGCCGAGCTGGAATTGCTGGCCGGTAGCGGCCGGGCCCACAAGGTCAGCCGCCGGGACCTGCCCGCCGTGCTGGCCAGCGGCGAAATCGGCGCCACGACAGTGGCCGCCACCATGATCTGCGCCGCGCTGGCGGGGATCGAGGTGTTTGTCACGGGCGGCATCGGCGGGGTACACCGTGGCGCGCCCGAGAGCTTCGATATCTCGGCCGACCTGCAGGAGCTGGCCAAGACCTCGGTGGCGGTGGTGTGCGCGGGCGCCAAGTCCATTCTGGACATCGGGCTCACGCTCGAATACCTGGAAACCCACGGCGTGCCGGTGCTCAGTTGCGAGCAGGACAACTTCGCCGCGTTCTATACGCGCGACAGCGGCTTTCGCGCCGACTGGCGGCTGGACGACCCGATGGCGCAGGCGCGCTTCATCCGCACGAAATGGGATCTGGGCCTGGCGGGCGGCGTGGTGCTGAGTACGCCGGTGCCCGAAGCGGCCGCGATGCCCCGCGAAGAGATCGACCAATTGACAAACCAGGCGTTGGCGCAGGCGCTAAGCCAGGGCATCACCGGCAAGGCCGTCACACCGTTTTTGCTGGCGCGGATCAAGGCGCTGACCGGCGGGCGCAGCCTGGCGACCAACATCGCGCTGATCAAGCACAACGCGCAGGTCGGCGCCCGGCTGGCAATGGCGCTGCACCAGACGCCGCGCGGCAGGCTCAGCGGCGCAGCGCCAGCAACCTGACCATCGCGGCCAGGTGCTCGTCCTTCAGTTGCTGGGGCTTGACCTCGTCTTCGGCGGCGGTCTCGTTCTCATGGCCTTGCACCGCGGCGCGCATGGCCTCCTCGCTGTGCCAGACGATCACATCCTTCTTGGGGCACATGTGCCGCATGGTGTGGTACCAGTAGTAGCCGTCGGCGCCACCGAACAGCTTGTCGATTCCCGCGAGGTCGTTTGACTTGATCCGATGGGCCTGCAGGAGGTCGTCCAGGACCTGGTGGGAGAGGATGAATGTCATGGGGGCGTTACAGCACGCACGGGTGCGTTGAGAGAGCTGCAGATTGTAAGAGCGCTGTGGGAGCGCCCTTCAAAGCGCCGGCTTCGCGTGCCGTCAACGCCAGCTCAGAGGGCCGCCGCTCCAGGCCGGGCTGACACCGGACAGGCAGGCCGCCACGTCGACGAAGGCCGGATCGCCCGCGCCCGGCAAGGCCTGCCTGGCGATCCGCTCCTGCTCTGGGAGACTCTGGCCGCGAAGCCGCTGCAACAGGCCCACCGGCCCGGACGTGCGCCAGGGCAAGGCCTTCAACTTGCGAGCCAGGGCCGCGGCCGCCTCATTGGCCGGACCGACGATCTCCAGCACCTGGCCGTAGGGGCCGGCGGGCGCCAGCACGATCTGCGTCAAGGCGGCCTCACTGGCCGGCTCGTCCAACACCCGCAGCGCGATGAGGTGACGCTGGCCGGCCGCATCCGTCAAGACAGCGGTGTCGGCCTGCAAGGCCGCGTCGGCTTCGCATGGAATCTTGCTGGCTGCCAGCGCCTTCGTCCACGCGGCGCGGGGGGCACTGATGGGGCCCACCGCGATGCGCGCCAGCGTGGTGGCGACCTGACGGCCCAGCTCTCGGTCGGCCCGCACGCGCTCGAGGAACAAGGTGCGGATCATGCGCGGTGCGACTGGCCCGAGAATGAGCTGGAGGACCTCATCGACCTCCACCACATCGGCTTGCTCCATGGAAAGGCGCGCGCCCTTGAGCACACTGTCGACGATGGCCTGATAAGCCGGATATTTCTCGTACTGCTGCGCGTCGATCTGGTAACGCTGGAACACGGCCAAGCGCGCCTGCACGCTCCAGGCCGGCACGTCCGCCTGGTCCAGATGCGGGTACTTTTCACGGGGCTCATAGGGCCGGCCCATGAGGGCGCGGGCCGCGGCCTTGGCCTCGGACAGCAGCTTGTCCGCCGGAACGGCGCTGGCAAACAGGCCGAGGGCGACCGCCTTCTCCGGCGTCAGGGGCAGCCCGTCGAGCAACATTTGCATCGCGGGCCCGAAACCGATCAGCCGCGGTGTGCGTTGGGTTCCGCCCGATCCGGGAATCAGCCCCCAGCGGACCTCGGGCAAGCCCAGCTGAATGCGCGCGTCGTCGGCGGCAATGCGAGTGCGGCACGCCATCGCGAGCTCGAGGCCGCCGCCCAGCGCGAGGCCGTTGACCGCCGCCACCCACGGCTTGGCACTGGCTTCCAGACGGGTGTACTGGCGTCCCAAGCGAGCGACGCGTGCCGTCATCTCGGCGTAGCTCGTGTTCTGCCCTGCCTCGCAAAAGCCCTTGACCATCGACAGGTCGGCGCCGGCGACAAAGCTGGACTTGCCGGAGGTGACGACCACGGCGCGCACGGCTGGGTCGGCCTCGGCCCGGTCGATCACCTCGTCAATGGCGTCCATCAGGGCTTGCGACAGCACGTTCATCGATCCCGGCATGTCGATCGTGGCCACGAGGATGCCGTCTTCAAGGTCGGTGCGAATCAGCTGCGTCATGCGGTCAAACTCCTGCAAAGGCCGATGGTGGCACCACAACTATAGTACGCTAGCGCATGATGCAGTGTGCGTACTAACCCGATTGCAGCCGGGTTCGAGACATTGCAGCATGGCGCCATCGCCGCCCCTCACCCACCCATTTCGAGTCAATCCCATGCCTTATCAGTCCGTGTACCGCCCCGACCTGTTCAAGGGCAAAACCATCATCGTCACCGGCGGCGGCAGCGGCATCGGCCGCTGCACGGCGCACGAGCTGGCCTCGCTCGGCGCGCATGTGGCGCTGGTCGGGCGAAAGCCCGAGAAGCTGGAAGCCGTCGCCCGCGAGATCGCCGAAGACGGCGGCAGCGCGTCGCAGCACCCTTGCGACATCCGTGAGGAAGCGCAGGTCATTGGCGTCATCGACGCCGTGCTGGCCCAGCGCGGTCGCATCGACGGCCTGGTCAACAACGCGGGTGGCCAGTACCGCACCGCCATGAAGACGATCTCGACCAAAGGCTTCGAAGCGGTGGTGCGCAACAACCTCACTGGCGGCTTCATCTTCATGCGCGAAACCTACAACCGCTGGATGGGCGAGCATGGTGGCGCCATCGTGAACATCATTGCCGACATCTGGAACGGCTGGCCCGACTATGCCCACTCGGGCGCGGCCCGCGGCGGCATGCTGACCATGAGCGAAAGCGCCGCCTGCGAGTGGGCCGAGAGCGGTGTGCGCGTCAACTGCGTGGCGCCCGGCGGCATCGCCTCCAGCGGCTTCGACAGCACCAGCTACGGCCCCGAGGCCCAGGCCAAGATCCTGCAGTTTCCGCCTGCTGTGCCCTTGCAGCGTTACGGCACGGAAAGCGAAGTGGCCGGCGCCATCGTGTATCTGCTGTCACCGGCCGCTTCCTACATCACCGGCAGTTGCATCCGGGTGGACGGCGGCACGCCCAACTTCCGCCCCGGCTACTGGAAGCTGCAGCCGAGCCGAAACAACGAACCCTTCAATGCGTTCCACCGCAGCGCGGTGCCGGAGTTGCTGCAGCGGGGCCAGGCATGAATGACGCCGTCATCTTCGAGGCCCGCGGGCCCATCGCCATCCTCACCCTCAACCGGCCCCGGGTGATGAACGCGGTCAACCGCGACATGTGGCTGGGCGCGGCGAATGCCATTGAAGCCTTCGGCAAGGACCCCGCCCTGCGCGTGCTGATCATCACCGGCGCGGGCGAGCGCTCCTTTTGCGCCGGCACCGACCTCAAGGCCAAGGCCGCAGGCGAGATGGAGCCGACCGAGGAGATGAACCGGCATGGCTATGCCGGCATCGTGCGGCACTATGTCAACAAGCCGGTGATCGCCGCGGTCAACGGCTTCGCGCTGGGCGGTGGCACCGAGATCGCGCTGTCGTGCGATTTGATCGTGGCCTCGGAACATGCCACCTTCGGCCTGCCCGAAGCCACCCACGGCCTGATCGCGGGCGCGGGTGGCTTGCTGCGCATGCCTCGGCATATTCCGCTGAAGGTGGCGATGAACCTGATCCTCACCGGCGAATCGATGTCCGCCGCCGACGCCCTGCGCTGGGGCTTGATCAACAAGGTGGTGCCACACGATCAGCTGCTGCCGGCCGCGATCGCGGTGGCCGAGAAGATCTGCGAATCCTCGCCGGTCGCCATCAGCGCCAGCAAGGACGTCGCGTACCGGGGGCTGGACATGTCGGTGGAGTTTCCGGGCGAGGCCTGGACCATGAACCAGCATTACATCGACGTGGTGCACGCCAGCCCGGACAGCGAAGAAGGCATGCTGGCCTTCCAGGAAAAACGCACGCCCAAGTGGCAATCTTGATCGCGGGACACCCACCATGAACCCACAAGAACGAATCGGCTTCATTGGCCTGGGTGAGATCGGCGAACCCATGGCCGCGCGCGTGGCCGACGCCGGCTATGCGATGCGCGTGTACAACCGCACCGCAAGCAAAGCGGCGCCCTTCGCCGCCCGCGGCATCGAGGTCGCCGCCAGCGCGGCCGATGTGGCACGCGGCAGCGACATCATCTTTCTGTGCATCACCAATGCCGATGCCATCGAACAACTGGTCTTCGGCCCCGAGGGCATCGCCGCGGGCGCGCGGCCCGGGCAGCTCGTGGTTGATCTGTCCACCATACACCCCTATGCCACACGCGCGCTGGCCGCCCGCCTGAAGCAAGCCGGCGTGCAATGGGTCGATGCGCCCGTCTCCGGCGGGCCCGGCGGCGCGCGCGCCGGCACGCTGGCCGTGATGGCCGGCGGCGAGGCCGCCGACATCGAGCGCGCCCGGCCGGTGATCATGAGCTTTGCCGGCAAGGTGACGCACATGGGGCCTGTGGGCTGCGGCGTCGCGATGAAGGCCTGCAACCAGATGCTCAGTTTCTGCACTGCGTCGGTGCTGGCCGAAACGCTGAACCTGGCCAACAACTTCGGGATAGACCCCAACTTGATCCAGGAAGCGGTGGCCGGCGGCTTTGCCGATTCGAACGTGGTCAAGCACCTGGCCAAGCCGCTCATCGACGGCACCTATTCCGGCGACGGCGTCATGGGCCTGAAGGACTTGGGCATCGCGCTGGAGCTGGGCCGCCAGACTGGCAGCGCCATGCCCATGACCTCGCTGATGGCCTCCATGTGGCAGCTGGTCATCGCGCAAGGCTTCACCCGGGGCGGCCTGGGAACCACCATGCGCTTGTATTCGCAGGGCCCCCTGGTGGCCCGCAAGGAAAAATCATGAGCGCCCTGCCCGCGAATGCCGCCCCGGCCGACGTGATTGCCGATGTCCTGCGGCAATGGACCGCGGCCTTCGCCAGGCGCGGCGTCGACGAACTGGCGCAGCTGTACGCGCCGGACTGTTTTCAGTACGGCGGCCAGCCTGGCCTGGCCGTCGGACGCGAGGGTGTTCGAGCCTATTTCTCCACCCTGCCCACCGAATCACTGCGGGTTGAATTCGCCACGCAGTCGACCCTTCGGTTGGCGCCAACCGTCTTCACCAGCGCGGGGCTGGCCACTTTCTTCGTGGGGGGCGTCGCCACCCCGCCCTACCACTTCACTTTCACCTTCATCCACGCCGACGGCGCCTGGAAGATCGCCAGCCACCATGCTTCCATCGCGCAGGTCTAGCGCGAAAGCCACGGGCCGGGTGCCCCGCGGTCAGACGCCCGCCTGAATCTGCGGCCGGTGCAGCTTCGCCCCTGCACAGTCCATCTGGGCCCGCACAATGGTTCCGTGGGTAGAGTCCGTGCAATAGAGCATCTTGCGGTCGGCGCCGGCGAAAACCACATTGGTGAGCGACGCACCCGGCTGGCCGGTCAGCACGATCTCCGGCTCAGCCCGGCGCCCCAGTACCCACACATAGGCCAGGCCCGGGTTGGCCACCAGCAGGCGGCCCGATTCGTCCATGGCCAGGCCGTCCGGCCCGCTGGGACCATAGGATGTGAAGAACTGCCCCACCTTTGACACGCTGCCGTCCGCCTGCAGGGGCATGCGCCAGACACAATTGCCCCGCGTCGCGGCAACGAACAGGAAGCGTTCATCGGGCGTGAGCACAATGCCATTGGGGCTGGGCACGTTCGACAGCAGCATGTCCAGCCGGCCGTCGCGTCCCAGGCGGTACACCCGTCCGGTAGGGTCATGCAGGCCGGTCTGCCCCTGGTCGGTGAAGTACAGGTTGCCTGCCGAGTCGAACACCAGGTCGTTGAGGCCCTTGAAGCGTTCGCTGTTGCGCCGCTCAAGGTAAGGCCGCACCTTGCCGCTTGCGATCTCCAGCACCACCAGTCCGTTCTTGTAGTCGGCGATCAGCAGTTCGCCGGCGCTGAGGAACTTCATGCCGTTGGGCTCGCCGTCCCACTGGGCCACCTCGTCCCATTGGCCGGCCGAATCGATGCGAAACACCCGGCCGTGCGGGATGTCGGTGACGAACAGGTTGCCGGCGTCATCGACCACCGGCCCTTCCAGGAAGGAGTCGATCGTGCGCCCGCCCATGTTCACATCGGCCCACAGGGTGCGCACACCGGTGCGGCGCAAGCGATCGGGCATGGAGGTGAAGACCTCCAGTTCGCGGACGACGGGCGGGGTGCGCAGGAACATGGGCGATCCGGTGTCGATGGTTGAAGGCGGATCAGCCGATTATTGGCGCTCGAAGGCCGTATTGGCAGCCACCTTGCCCCAAGCCTCGGTGCTTTCCTTGAGCATGCGGGCGAACGGCACGGCACCGACCTGGCGCGCATCGGCGCCCATGCCTTCAGCAAAGGTCGTCATGTCCGACGTTGCCATGGCCGTGGCAATCTCTTTTTGCAGGCGCGCCAGCACGGACGTGGGCGTGCCCTTGGGGGCCCACAGCCCGGTCCAGTTCACGACCCCGCCCCAAGGCACGCCGGCTTCGGCGAAGGTCTGCACGTCGGGCAGCGCGGCCAGTCGCTTGTCGCCGCTGACGGCCAGCAGGCGCATCTTGCCTCCGCGCACGTTGCCCATGAGCCCCGTGGTGGACGCAATCTGCATGTCCACTGTATTGGACAGCACCGCCTGGGTGGCTTCCGCTGCGCCCTTGAAGGGTACGTGCATGAGGTTCACGCCCGCGGCGATTCCCAATGCCTCGCTCGCAAAGTGCGGTGTGGTGCCAGCGCCGCCCGAGCCATAGGTGACCTTGTTCGGATAGGCCTTGGCGTCGGCCAGCAGCTCGCGCAGCGTCTTGAACCGAGATTGCGCATTGACCGCAAGCCCCATGGGCGCAAAGACGTACGCGGCGACAGGCTGCAGGTCTGCGCCATGGTCGAAGGGCAGCTTCTTGAAGATATGCGGCAGCAGCGAGTAGGTGGTGTCGTTGGCCATCAGCGTGTAGCCGTCGGGTTCGGCCCGCGCCACCTGCAGCGCACCGATGGTGCCGGTGGCGCCGGCACGGTTTTCGACAAAGAAGCTCTGGCCGGTCTGCTCGGTGAGCTTTTGCGCCATCTTGCGGGTGACCACGTCGACGGCGCCGCCTGGCGCATAGGGCACGACGATCTTGACCGGCTTGGACGGCCAGGCGTCGGCGTTGGCAGCCAAGGGCAAGGCGCCGGCGGCGAGTACGGTGGTCAGGCACAACAGCAGGCTGCGGCGTTTCGGGTTGGAACGCATGGTGTTCTCCAGATCGGGAATGATGTCAGACGGATGCGGCGGCCAGTACGGCCAGCACGTTGCGGGCAGCCCCGACGCCCATGTTGACGTAGGCATCGCCGGTCACACCGCCGATGTGCGGGCTGAGCACGAGGTTCGCAATTCCATGGAAGGGATGTGGCGCCGTCATGGGTTCGACGGCGAAGCTGTCCAGGCCGGCCGCGGCCACCTGGCCCGCACGCAGTGCGTCGAGCAAGGCGGCCTCGTCGATCAGGCCGCCGCGGGCGGTGTTGACCAGCAGCACGCCCGGCTTGCAGGCGGCCAGCGTCTGCGCATTGACCAGCTGGCGATTTTCAGCGGTGAGAGGGCAATGCAGCGACACGGCGTCGCTCTCGCGCCAAATCGTGGGAAGGTCTACCGCATGGATGTACGCCGGCAGGTCGCCCGCAAATGGATCATGCCCCAGCACCTTCATGCCCATGGCGTCGCACATGCGCGCGAAGCGCCGGCCAATCGCCCCGAGCCCCACCAGGCCGATGGTGCGGCCGTGCAGCTCGATGCTCTTGTGGGTAGCCTTGTCCCAATGCCCGGAATGCATGCGCTCGTTGAGCGCCACGACCGACTTGGCGCAAGCAAGCAACAGGGCCAAGGCCTGCTCGGCCACGGCAGCGGCATTGGCACCGGCGGCCGCGCGAACCTCGATGCCGCGCGCCTGTGCGGCGGCCTTGTCGATGGTGTCGGTGCCGCTGCCGTGCTTGGATATCACCCGCAGCGACGGGGCGGCGTCCATCACCTCGGCACCCACGCTGCCATAGCGCACGATGATGGCGACAGGGTCATGTGTGCGGCACAAGGCGACCAGGTCGGCGGTCGTGGGCGTCTTGCCCGAGTACACGACTTCGAAGCCGGTGAGTAGCTCCAGGGCCTGCGGTGCGAGGTCGGCGCCGGTGACGATCAAGGCGGGGCGCATGTTCACAGTTCTTCCCCTTCCTTGAGTACACCTGCGGCGCGCAACGCCGCACCCAACCATGCAGCGCGCGTGTCGCCCTGCTGGATCTGGGCGATGCGCCGGCCCTCGTCGTCCACTTTCTTGTGCGCCAGCGGGATCAGGCTGGCCAGTTTCTCGCGTTCGACCACGACCACGCCGTCGGCGTCCGCCAGTACAAAGTCGCCCGGATTCACCGAGACTCCGCCGCAGGTGATGGCGTGGCCGATGCGCCCGCCGATGTTCTTGGTCGGGCCATTGGGGTTGGTGCCGACCGAGAACACGGGGAAGTCCATCTCGTCGATCTCGAGGCTGTCGCGCACAGCGGCGTCAACGATCACGCCCGCGATGCCCAGTTGCCGACAGGCGGTCATCATGATGGTGCCCATGAGCGCCGAGGTCTGGTCCGCTTTCCCGTCGATCACCAGCACGTCGCCGGGCTTGGCCAAGGCGATGGCCGCATGAATCATGAGGTTGTCGCCGGGGCGGACCTCCACGGTCAGCGCAGGGCCTGCCAGCTTCATGCGTGGGCTCAAGGCACGGATGCGGCCGTGCATGGCGCCGCGGCGGCCGGCGACGTCGGCCAGGATGGCGGCCTGGAAGGGCGCGGCCTGTCGCACCAGCTCAGGGGAGACGCGTTCAAATTCGCGCACGATGTCTTGCGTCATGGCAATGATCCGGAAATGAGGAAATGAGGTGGAGTGCGCAAGCTCAGTCGAGCTTGGCGCCAGAGTCCTTGACGACCTTGCCCCAGCGTGAGATGTCGTCGCGCACCAGCTTGCCGAACTGCTCGGGCGTGGCGGGCGTGATGTCCAGGCCCTGCTCACCCAGCTTCTTGCGCAGCTCGTCGGAACGCAGCGCCTTGTTGATCTCGGCGCTGGCCGCGGCGGTGATCTCGGGTGACAGCTTTGCCGGGCCAAGCACGCCAAACCACGTAACGGCCTCAAAGCCCTTGTAGCCCGACTCGGCGACGGTGGGCACCTGCGGCAGGTCGTCCACGCGCTTGAGGGAGGTCACAGCCAGCGGCCGCAGCTTGCCGCTCTTGATATGAGCGATGAGGGTGGTCACGGAAGAGACATAGGCCTGCACGCTGCCACCGATCACGTCGTTCAATCCCTGGCTGGCGCCCTTGTAGGGAATGTGCGTGAGCTTGATGCCGGCCTCCTTCTGGAACAGCTCGGTGGCCAAATGGGCCACGGTGCCGTTGCCCGAGCTGGCGTAGTTGATGGCTGAAGGCTGCGCCTTGGCAGCGGCCACCAGGTCGGCCAGCGTGCGGTAGGGGGAGTTCGAAGCAACCACCAGCAGCAACGGCGAGCTGCCGATCAACGCGATGGGCGTCAGGTCCTTCACCGGGTCGTACGGCAGCTTGCTGTACAGGGTGGGGTTGATTGCCAGGTTGCTGGTCTGGCCTAGCACCAGCGTGTAGCCGTCCGCCGGTGCCTTGGCGGCCGCATCGACGCCGATATTGCCGCCAGAACCGGGCTTGTTGTCCACCACGAAGCTCCAGCGGGCCTGGGCCGCGACCCGGCCGGTCAGCTCGCGAGCGATGATGTCCGTGCCGCCACCGGCCGGGAACGGCACGACGAGGCGGATCGGCTTGGTGGGCCAGGCTTGGGCCAGGGCCGCCACAGGCAGGAATGCCAGAAGCGCGGCAGTGGCAAAGACACGGCGGCCGGGGATGGAACGGGTCATCTGTGAGTCTCCTGTAGGGGGTGGGCAGGTCCTTTGCCTGCGTGCGGCGGACTGTAGATGCGTCTTTCACTCAGTACAATGCCTCTGCACACAGTGAAAGACATTTCATGGCACGACAGATCCCTTCCCCGCCCTCCCCCGCGACTGTCGATGGCCAAGGTGCGGACAAGGCCGCCGATGGCGGCGTGACGGCCGTCACCCGCGCCTTGCAGGTCATGGAGGCCTTTCGCATCGGCGAGCGGCACCTGACCCTGGCGGAACTGAGCCGCCGCACCGGCCTGCACAACACGACAGTGCTGCGCCTGGCGCGCACCTTGGCGCTGTCGGGCTACATGGTCCAGCGAGAAGAGCGCGAGTGGCGCCTCGGCCCGGCGGCAGGTTGGCTGGGAGCGCGCTATCAGGCGGGCTTCGACATCCACAACGCGGTCGAGCCGATCTTGCGCGAACTGTCACGCGGCACCCAGGAAAGCGCCTCGTTCTATGTGCGCGAAGGCGACGAGCGTGCATGCATCGCTCGGGTGGAAGGCCCGCAGTCCGTGCGCCACCATGTGCGCATCGGCATGCGCCTGCCGCTGACACTCGGGGCGCCTGGACGTGTGATCCTGGCCTTCTCGGGCGAGCCGGGCGAGCCCTACGAGGAGATTCGCCGCCGCGGCTTTCACATCTCGATGGGCGAGCGAGAAGCCGAGGTGTCCAGTGTTGCCGCGCCTGTATTTGGCCTTAACTGGCGCCTGCTGGGGTCGATGTGCATCTCGGGACCGACGTCCCGCCTCAAACGCGGGACGCTTGAAGCCCATGCCCGCACCGTGATGGATGCGGCTAACCAGCTGTCGTACGCGCTGGCGGGCACGGCATCGGCGGACACGCCCAAGGTGGTGTCAACATGGCATCCTTAAGCCAAGACGGACCACTTTTATCAATCTATTATTGAACGATATTGATAATTTGTGAAAAAATACGTTCATGCCTCAAGTCTCTGCCGCCACCCGCTCACTGCCGACCGCCGGTGCGGCGGCCTTGCGCAGGCTGGGCGCGGACCTGGCCACGGCACGCAAGCGCCGTAGTGAGTCGCTCAAGGACTGGGCCGCCCGGCTTCAGGTGTCCATCCCCACGCTGATGCGGATGGAAAAAGGGGACCCGACCGTTTCCATGGGCGTGTATGCCACGGCCCTGTGGATCATCAACCGGCACGAGGCCCTTGCGCAGGCCGCGGACCCGAAGGAAGACAGCGCGGCACTCGAAGCGGAGATCCGGCAGGCCGCGCAGCGCCACCAGCCACGTGGAGCGCGCGGTGGCTGACGGCATGGCTGCCGCACCCGGGCAGGCCTACAAGCCGCAGGACACCCTGTCCCTGTGGTGGCTGGGCGAGCCCAGCCGTCCGCAACGAATCGGCGACGTGAGCCTGGTACAGGGCAACCGCGCCGTGGCCCTGGCATACGACGCGCAGTGGCTGGCGTCCGGCTTCGAGCTGAGCGCCGATCTTCCGCTTCGCCCCGGCCTGTTCGTGCCACGCGAAAAGGACACGGCCGTCGGCGCGGTCGACGACGCGCGCCCCGACCGCTGGGGTGAGAAGGTGATCAACCGGTTTGAGAAGTCACCGCGCATGTCGATCCTGGAGTACCTGCTGTTCGCCGGGGACGACCGCTATGGCGCGCTCGGTGTCAGCCGCTCGGCGCACGAATATCTGCCCTGGCCCTCGGCGCCCCTGGCCAAACTGGGCAGCCTGCCGGACATGGCCGAGGCAGTGCGCAAGGTGCTGGCCAATGAACCGGTGGGCGAGTTGCAGCGCCGCCTCGTGCGGCCAGGCGTCTCGCTGGGTGGCGCGCGGCCCAAGTCGCTGATCGAGCTCGACGGTGAGCCCTGGCTGGTGAAGTTCTCCGAAGGCGAGGACATGGACACCGA
The DNA here is from genome assembly GCA_040387815.1 of Pseudomonadota bacterium. Lineage (GTDB taxonomy): Bacteria > Pseudomonadota > Gammaproteobacteria > Burkholderiales > Burkholderiaceae_C > Ramlibacter. The sequence continues at coordinate 16,171 of JAZKDA010000107.1, forward strand.
GCTGATCGAGCATGCGACCATGACATTGGCGGCCTCCTGCGGGATCGACGTGGCGCGAACGCGGGCGCTGCCGGTGGGACCACGGCATGCGGTGGCCATCCAGCGTTTCGACCGGCGCGGAAAAGCACGCCTGCATGCCGCCTCGGCCCATGTCGCGCTGCGCGCCGCCGGCGAGGCGCTTGGCTATCCGCAGCTGGCGCAGCTGCTGCGCCGCCTGGCGCCCCCGGCGCAGATCGGCGCGCAGCAAGAGCAGCTGTTTCGCCGCATGGTGTTCAACATCCTGATGGACAACACCGACGACCACGAGAAGAACCACTCGCTGCTGCGCCAACCCGATGGCTCGTGGCTGCTCTCGCCGGCCTACGATGTCGTGCCCACCGCGCAGGGGCTGGGCTATCAGGCGATGGGGGTTGGAGACGCTGCCGCTGAATCCACTCTGGACAACGCGCTGTCGCAGGTGCGGGCCTTCAACCTGCGGCCGGCCGCGGCACGTGCCATCGTCACGCAGATTGCGCGGCAGGTCGACGGGTGGCGTGCGCACTTTGCCAGGATGAAGGTGCGCAAAGCCGATATCAAGACGCTTGCGCAGTACCTCGACGGTGACCGGCTCGGCGGCGAACGCCGGCGCTTCGCGGCGGGATAGCACCGACCAGCGTTGCGCCGCAGGCCCGCTAAAGCGTCCGCCCCGACGCCACCCACCTGTCCCGCAGTGTGCGCTTGAGCACCTTGCCGATGCCGTTTCGCGGCAGGTCGTCCACAAACTCCACCGCCGCAAGCCGCTGCGCCTTGTTCAGCTTGGGGTAGCTCCAGGCCTGCAAGTCTTCGGCGGTGAGGGTGGATCCGGGCCGGCGGATCACGAAGGCGATCGGGCTTTCGCCCCACTGCACCGAGGGCACACCCGTGACGGACACTTCGGCCACCTCCGGGTGCTCTCGCAGCACGGCCTCGACGTCGCTGGGGTACACGTTGAAGCCGCCGGAAATCACCATGTCCTTGGTGCGGTCCATCAGCACCAGGAAGCCGTCCTTGTCGAAGTAGCCCACGTCGCCGCTTCGCAGGAACCGTGTGCCCTGCGCGTCGAACCACTCGACCTCGCGCGTTTTCTGGGGCTGATTGTGATAGCCCAGCATCATTGTCGGGCAACGGCCGATGATCTCTCCGGTGGAGCCGGGGGGG
>JAZKDA010000107.1:17356-23104 GCA_040387815.1 Pseudomonadota bacterium
CGTGGCCTTCCTCGTCGATGACGCGCATGTCGTGGCCGGCGATCGGATGGCCGACCGTGTGCAGCTTGTCGGGGTTGCGGCGGGTGTCGAGCACGCACACCCCGCAACCCTCGGTCATGCCGTAGTACTCGATCAGCTCGCCCGGCCAGCGGGCCAGCACGTCCTTCTTGAGTGCCGCGGGAAAGGCCGCGCTGCCGCAGGACTTGACCTTGAAGGACGACAGATCGTATTGGTCGAAGTCGGGCAATGCCAGGATGCGCTGGAACTGCACCGGCACCATCATCGAGTGCGTCACCCGGTGCTGTTGGGCCAGTTGCACATAGCGGCGCGCGTCGAACTTCGACATCAAAACGATGGTGCTGCCCAGCGCCAAGGGCGGCAGAAAACTCGACAGCGTCATGTTCGAGTACAGCGGCAGCGACACCATGGCGACGGCTTCCTTGCCATAGCCGAGCGGCTGGAACAGCTTGAACTGCGCCCAGCGGAAGGCATGGGGCAGAACAATGCCCTTCGGTGTTCCAGTCGTGCCCGACGAATAGATGATGTTGAACACCGCGTCGGGGCCCACCGGGGCAGGCTGGGGGGTGCTGCCTGGCGGGGCCAGCCAGGCGTTCCATGGCGCGCCGGCGGATGAATCGTCGAGGGCGATGCGCGGCATGGTCAAGCCGTGGGCTTCGGGCCTCAGGTTGCTCGCCACCGCCTGGTCCAGGAACAAGCGCTTGGCGCCCGAGTCGAGCACCATCGCGGCCAGGGTGTCGGGGGTCATGTCGGGGGCCAGCGGCGCAACGGCCACACCCGCGCGCAAGCTGCCGAGGAAGGCCACGACATACGCAATCGAGTTCGCCGCCGACATGGCCACCACATCGCCCACGCCCAGGCCTTCGCGCTGCAGCGTTGCGGCCATCCGGTCGAGCGACTGATCGAGCGTGGCGTAGTCCAGCACCTGCCCGTCGCAGATGATGGCCGGGTGGGTCGGCTGGCGCGCGGCGTGTTCGCGCAGCAAGTCCGAGAGCGTGCCGAAGTCCTTGTCCAAGAGGTTTGTCATGGCAGAAACATCCATGAGATCAGCGGTGCTTCCAGACGGGAGCGCGCTTTTGCGCATAGGCGTTCAGCCCCTCGTCGACGTCTTCGAGCGGCAGCAGTTCGTCCAGGTACATGCGCTGGCCGGCGTCGAACCCGGTTTCTAGCGTGTTGCCCTGCGCCTGCCTGAGCGTGCGCATCATCAAGTTGAGCACCGGCCGGCTGTGCCGTGCGAACTGCGCCGCATAGGCCGCCACGTCCGCGTCGAAGGTTTCACGCGAGACGAGGCGATTGACCAGGCCGATGCGGTGGGCCTCGGTGCCGTCCATCGGATCGCCGCCCGCCAGCATCTCGGCGATGCGGCTTTGCGGAACGCGCCCCTGCAGCATCAGGATGCCGGGGAATGCGATGGACGCCAGCTTGATCTCGGGAAACCCGATCTTCGCATCGGGCACGCACACCATCATGTGGCAGGCCAGCGCCAGCTCCACGCCGCCACCCAGCGTCGCGCCGTTCAGGCCGGCGATCGTGGGCACGGGAAAGGTCTGGAGCTTGCGTAGCAGCCGGTGGAAATCGACGGTCAGCTGGCCAATCGCCTCACGGCTGTGGTCGGCGATCTCGACGCCGCCGGAGAAGACGCGCATGCCCGATCCGGTGATGACGACCGCGCGGTCGTGGGTCTGCTGCTGCGCGACGTCGAGCGCCGCCTCGATCTCCGCCATCATCGGCGCGTGGAGCACGTTGACGGGCTGACGACACAGCGTGATGGTGAAGACACCCTCGCGCGAATCGGTGCGAATGAACTCAAAGGACATGCCTGGACTCCTGGTGATCGGCCGCTTTCGCGAAAGATACACCACTGTACGGTATCGGCGCATCCAGCGGCCGGCTACCGGCGCGTCACTTCGGTGCGAAGCAGTAGAACAAGCCGCCCCCGCCCACGCGCGCCAGGTCGGGCATGGCGCAGCCGGGCGTGATGTGCGAGGAGTTCCAGGACTGGTTGGCGATCGGGTTGGGGTTGGTGCCCGTGCGGTCCACATGGCCCACCATGGCACCGCCCTGGCCGCCGCTCGTCCAGTTGTTGCAGGTGGCGTCGCGGCCGGCGGGCATGGCCGTGCCGTCGGGCTGCGAGCCCGTCATGATGTCGTGCTGGTTGGGCGTGGCCGGCCGAGCCAACACCGGCACGCCCTTGTCCGTGAGCGCGGTCTGCAGGTTGATGTTGTTGGTGCCATGCAGCTCGGCCGAGTTGTAGGCCACCACAACACCCTTCGAATTGACCCAGGGGCCGTTGCCGATGCGGTCTCGGGCATTGACCGCGGACGATCCGCCGGTGGCCTGCGTGCTCAGGTAGGCCTTCCAGCCCTTGTCGCCAAAGCCGGCGGCGGTGGCCAGGCTTGTGCACAGGGCATCGGCACCGGCCAGCCCGCCGAGGTCGCCGCCCTTGCCTGGGTTGGCACTGGTGACGAAGAAAGAGGTTTGGGACTTGGGGTCGAAGAAGCTGGCGCAACTGGCCAGGGCCGCGGCGGCCACGCCTGCAACGACGACTTTGAAAACGACACGCTGATTCATGGGGCTTGTCTCACTTTGTTATGGTTTTTGATTATGTTGTCGGAGACCGGCCGTCCGCACCGGGTATTCACCCGGATACCGTGACCGCAAAGCCTTGGACAGAGCCTGGGTATAGTGCTCGCGACGATTCACCCAGGCACCCGAAACCCCAGGAGGCGCGCATGTTCGCTGGTCATGTTGGAGCAGCCCTGGCCCTCGCACGCGCCGAGCGGCGCGTGAACGTGGGCGTCTTCGTGACCGCGGCCCTCCTGCTCGACATCGCACTCTGGCTGTTTGTTCTCCTCGGCTGGGAATCGCTCGCCATCCCCGCGGACTTCGCCAGCCGGCATCAGCCGGAGTTCGTGTTCCCCTACTCACACGGCCTGGCCGCCAGCCTCGCATGGTCTTGGGTCGCGGCAGCGGGCGCATGGGCGGTCTATCGCCGTCTCGGCACGGCAAGGGCGCGCGCCGCGGTGCTCATGGCCGCCGCGGTCTTTTCGCACTGGCTCCTGGACGCCCTGGTTCACCGCCCGGAAATGCCATTGCTGGGGGCCTCGTCCAGGGCGGTGGGCCTGGCCTTGGCGGACAACATGCCGCTGGCGTTGGCGGTGGAAGTGGCTGTCACGGTTCTGGGCCTGGCTTTGTTTCTGCGAGGCAGCGGCTTGCCCCGCGACAGAACAAAGGCCCTGTCGGTCCTGAGTCTGGTCATCCTGGCGTTTTCGGTAGCCGGCATGACGGTGGCGCCACCGCCACCGTCGGCCGTCGCCATGGCGGCCAGCACGCTGTTGACGGTTATCGTGGTCTGTGGGTTCTTCGCCTGGCTTGGGAGACAGCCGCGCAGCGCGTAATGGCCGCCGGCGCGCGGCAAGGTCAATCGCGCCGATGGTCCAGCGCGTCGATCCACAGCACCGCGCAGTCGTACCCGTAGTCGATGGCCTCCGCGGCGCTGGCCAGATGGCGTTTGGGCGCATCGACGCGAACCTCGTCTTCGCTCTCCGAGCCGCGCACGTGGATGCTCACCGGCCACATGGCGACGTTAGCCGCCGCCACGGTGGAAATGCGAATCCGATACCCGCTGTGGGCACCGATCGCCTCGATGCGTCCGCCGCGCTCTGTCACGTCGTACTTCATAGCCTTCCTCGCCGCAAGTTTCCCGTAGTTTGCACGAGGGATGAAACTTGCGGCAATCGAACCGCGCCGGCCTTGGGCGTCTCACCCGCGCCGAGCCGCCTCGATCGCGGCGATGTCGATCTTGCCCATCTTCATCATCGCCTCGAAGGCACGCTTGGCCACCGCTGGATCGGGGTCGGTGACCGCAGCCGTCAGCGCGCGAGGCGTGATCTGCCACGACAGTCCCCACTTGTCCTTGCACCAGCCGCAGGCGCTCTCCTGGCCGCCGTTGCCGACGATCGCGTTCCACAAGCGGTCGGTTTCGGCCTGGTCGTCGGTGGCCACCTGAAACGAGAAGGCCTCGTCATGCTTGAACACCGGCCCGCCGTTCAGGCCGAGACAGGGAATGCCCATCACCGTGAACTCGACCGTCAACACATCGCCCTGCTTGCCCGCTGGATAGTCAGCGGGCGCGCGATGAACGGCGCCCACCGCGCTGTCCGGAAATGTCTGCGCGTAGAAGGTTGCGGCGTCCAAGGCGGTGCCGTCGTACCAGAGACAGATCGTGTTCTTGCTGGTCATCTTGATGCTCCTGAAATGGGACAGAGTCTTGCGTTCAAGCAACGATTGGAATCGCATCGGCCCATGGGATCAAGCTCATGGATGAGGCGCGATTTCACGGCGCGCGCGTTGACGACCCTGGCATTCGCCGCCAGTATGGCGCTTTGGAGGAAGTGTCATGGCTGAGAGCGACAAGGTGTTCGCAGGCTCTATCCCGAAGTTCTACGACACGCTGATGGTCCCCCTCATCTTCCAGGCCTATGCCACCGATCTGGCCGAGCGTGTCGCGGCCACCTCGCCCGGCGCGGTGCTTGAAACGGCGGCCGGCAGCGGCGTGGTCACGCGGGCACTCGCGCCAAAACTGAGGGCCGACGCGCGCTACGTGGTGACCGACCTCAACCAGCCCATGATCGACTACGCCGCCGCCCGGCAGGGGCCCGACAGCCGCATCGAATGGCGGCAGGCGGACGCGCTTCACCTGCCGTTCGACGATGCGTCATTCGACGTTGTCTGCTGCCAGTTTGGTGCGATGTTTTTCCCCGACCGCGTCGCCGGCTATGGCGAGGCGCGCCGCGTGCTCCGGCCTGGCGGGCGCTTCGTCTTCAATGTCTGGGACCGCATCGAGGAAAACGCCTTTGCCGATGACGTCACCAACGCCGTCGCCACGGTCTTCCCGCACGATCCTCCGCGATTCCTCGCCCGCACGCCACACGGCTATCACGATATCGCGCTGATCCGCGCGGATTTGAGCCGCGCGGGGTTCACCCACATCGAGATCGAGACCCGCGCGGAGATGAGTCGCGCCCCCTCGGCACGCGACGCCGCCACCGCCTATTGCCACGGAACGCCGCTGCGCAACGAGATCGAGGCGCGCGACGCCGGCTTGCTTGATCTCGCGACGGAGCGCGCGACCGAGGCCATCGCCAGGCGCCATGGGCATGGCCCGGTGGCGGGGAAGATTCAGGCGCATGTGATTGTGGCGGCGGGGTAGCGCAGGCCGGGCGCTAGGCGGACGTCGGGCAGTGGGTTGCACTGGCATCCCGAATTTTGTATGAACCGCACCCGGCCCGTTGCTGCCACTTGATCTAACAGCGGCAATGACCGGTTTGCAGCGATGGCGGTCGGTCGGCGGAGGACGCCAAGTGCGCGGTTTCCGCTTCAATGCGGTCATTGAGCACCTACCCAATTGCGGCGCCAACGCCCGGAATCCAAGTGTTGCCGACAGTGCGGAAATCGAAGCCCCGGTAGCCGCCATCCAGAGCGCCCCGCCGCAAATCAATTACCGAAGCGGTCTTTTTGGCTCTGCATCCATCCTTGTCCGCCGGGCGAGTCGAGATACGGGATCACGAAGCCTCTTGTGAAGTGGCGGAGGTGGCGAGCGGGAGATTCGACCGGCTTGGTGTTCCTCTCTGGCCCCCGGTGATCTTGCCCCCGCACTCCCCTACCTGAAAATGGCATGAAGTGGACAACTAGAATTAGTGATGCCCGAAAAACTGTTTCGTGTACTCT
>JAZKDA010000107.1:23114-25265 GCA_040387815.1 Pseudomonadota bacterium
TCTTGATGGAGGTGGCGCCAAGGGGTTCTATACCCTCGGCATCCTGCGCGAGATCGAAGCCTTGATCGACTGCCGAATCCACGAGCGGTTTGACCTGATCTTCGGGACCAGTACAGGGTCGATCATCGGCACGATGCTGGCCCTCGGGAAAAGCGTCTCGGAGATCATTGCGCTTTACCAAGAGTACGTCCCCACCGTGATGAAGAACAACAACGCTGGCGGGAGATCGGCGGCGCTGGCCAAACTCGCGACGGCGATCTACGGCGATGCCATGTTCACCGACGTTAAAACGAATGTGGGCGTCGTGACCACGAAGTGGGTGCTCGAGAAGCCGATGATCTTCAAAGGCAACATCGCCCAGGCGCATGGAATGAAGGGCTCGTTCGTTCCAGGTTTCGGCGTGAAGATCGGGGACGCGGTCCAGGCGTCATGTTCGGCGTACCCGTACTTCAATCGAAAGACCGTCACGACTGCAGCCGGGGACAACATTGAGCTCATTGACGGCGGGTTCTGCGCGAACAACCCAACCCTCTACGCGATCGCGGATGCCACGGTCGCGATGAAGATTCCGCCCGACCAGATCCGGGTGGTGAGCCTCGGTTGCGGGAACTACCCGCCTCCCCCGGTCAAGCCCTGGAACGCCGCTTGGTGGATCGAGAAAACTCCAGGAGTTCAGCTCCTGCAGAAGACGCTCGAGATCAACACGCAGTCGATGGACCAGCTCCGGGTGATCCTCTATAAGCACATTCAAACGGTCCGCATCAGCGATTCGTTCTCTGAGCCAGCCATGGCGACGGATCTTTTTGAGCATGACCTCAAGAGACTCAACATCCTGACGCAGCGAGGCGTACATTCATTCGCGCAGCACGAACAGACGCTGCAGGCTTTTCTTCTCTGAGGGGGGGGTAGATGGCGGTTCCAGAATCACAGCTTGACACGTGGTCGCATCAAGGTTCGGTCACTCAGTCCGCCTCGACATACGAGACCATCAGAAACGTCCTGAACGACAACACTTCGCCGTACTACTCCAAGGATTTCTCGATTTTCCTTCAGGGGTCCTACGGGAACGACACGAACGTTTTTCGGGACAGCGATGTCGACATCGTGATCCGGCTCAACCAAACGTACTATGCGGACACGAAGCAGCTGAAGGAGGCAGCGAAGGCGAACTACGACAAGGCCTTCAGCCGCGCGACGTACGCCTATCCAGAATTCAAGGCTGATGTCCTCGCCTGGCTCACCAAGAAGTACGGTTCAGACGTGAAGGCGGGAAAGAAAGCGATCTTCATCAAGGCAAACGGGTCGAGGCGGACCGCCGACGTGCTCGTATGCACGAACCACCGACGTTACCGAGAAGGCAGCAACGGTGTCGACGATCAGTACGATGAGGGCATTGCGTTCTGGAGCGACGGCGTCGAGATCAACAATTTTCCGAAGCAGCATTCGGAGAACTGCACGTCAAAGCACCAGGCGACGAATAAGTGGTTTAAGCCGTTGGTGCGCGTGTACAAGAACATGCGCAACCGGATGGTCGAAGACGGATACATCGCGGAAGGTGTCGCACCGTCGTACTTCATCGAGGGAATGCTCTGGAACGTTCCTAACGGGAAGTTCGGAAAGAGCTATCAGGATTCCTTCGTCGACACATTTAACTGGATACTAGAAGCTGACAAGACACAGCTCGCGTGCGCGAGCGATCTTCACTGGCTGGTGCGCGACAGCACTAACGTCTGCTGGTGTTCAGCGGACTTCGATGCCTACCTTGCCGCCGTAAAGAAATACTGGGCCGAGTGGTCTTAGGCCTTGCAAAGGCGCCGCAGCTTCAAGTAAGCCACCTCCTCGTCGGCACAGTGCCCGACCGCCCGGTCTATAACGGTCGGCATTAGACGCCGGTGCGTCGAGGATCACATGTCTGCTCTCGGCCCATCGCGATCGCTCGTCGCGCCCGTCGCCTAGCGTCCGGTATCGGCAACCGCCGACAGTGGGAAGCGTAGACCTGACCGTCCGCACCCAGCCTAAACCGGGCCATCGCCCAAGATGGGCCACAAACCGCTCTTGGCCGCAAACGCCCCTACCCGCCAGCCCCTGAGATCGAACCCTTCCCACCCTCACCCACAGGCACCTTCAACACCGACCAGTTGCCGCCCGGCT
>JAZKDA010000108.1:0-8639 GCA_040387815.1 Pseudomonadota bacterium
ATGAAGGTCTCCAGTTTCATCGCCACGCGGTCGATGTCGCGGGCGAAGCGGTTGTAGGCGACCACGGCCGGAATGGCGGCGAACAGGCCCAGGGCGGTGGCCACCAGTGCCTCGGCGATGCCGGGCGCGACGGTGGCCAGGGTCACGACCTGCAGGGCGCCCAGACCGGTGAAGGCGTGCATGATGCCCCACACGGTGCCGAACAGGCCCACATAAGGCGAGACCGAGCCGACCGAGGCCAGGAAGGACAGGTGACTTTCCACCACGTCCACCTCGCGCTGCAGGCTGGCCCGCATGGCGCGGCGCGCGCCGTCGAGCAGGGTGCCGGTATCTTGAACGCGCCCGGCGCGCAGCTTCTGGAACTCACGCATGCCCGAGGCGAAGATGCGCTCCATGGGGCCGCTGTCCTTGGGCTTTTGCGCGGCGTTGGCGAACAGCTCGTTGAGGCTGGTGCCCGACCAGAAGTCGCGCTCGAACTCGTCGTTGAGCGATCGGACCCGCTTGATGGTGATCAGCTTCTGGAAGATGGCCGCCCAGCTGGCAATGGACACGGCCCCGAGCAGGGCCATGACGGCTTGCACGACCCAGCTGGCGCCGAGGACCAGCTGGACGATGGACATGTCTTGATTCATGGGTGGTTGAGCGCCTCGAGAACGGTTTGGGGGATTCTGGCAGGCCGCAGCGTTGCGTGGTCGACCCAGCCGATGCGGATGCTGCCCTCGGCCAGCACCTGCCCGCCATGACGCAGCCGCGCCTGCTGGGCAATGGTCATCGAGGCCCGGCCACTGGTTTCGAGCCGGGCGGTGACGATGAGTTCATCGTCGAGCCGGGCAGGGTGCAGATAGCGTACGGTGGTCTCGGTGACGACGAAGATACCACCGGTCTCCTCGCGCAGGTGGCTCTGCCGCAGGCCCAGCGAGCGCAGCCACTCGGTGCGGGCGCGCTCGAAGAACTTGAGGTAGTTGGCGTAGAACACGATGCCGCCGGCGTCGGTGTCCTCCCAGTAGACGCGCACAGGAAACTCGAAGCTCATGTGAAGCTCACGCGAAAGTGGCCCGCAGCGCGCGCAGGCGGGCAGTCGCCTCACGCAGCTGGTCCATCGAACTGGCGGTCGAGAAACGAATGTAACGTTGGGTGTCGGCGCTGCCGAAGTCGCGCCCCGGGGTCACTGCCACATGCGCCTTGCGCATCAGCTCGAAGGCCAGTTCCCAGCTGCCGGGCACGTTCAGGCCCTGGCACCAGCGGCTGCAATCGGCCCAGACATAGAAGGCGCCGTCGGGCACCACGGGCACGTGCAGGTCCAGCGCCTGCAATTGCGGAATGAACCAGTCGCGCCGGGCCTTGAACTGCGCGCGGCGGCGCTCGTATTCGGCCAGGCTGTCGTCCTCGAAGCAGGCCAGGGCCGCGTGCTGGGCCAGGGTGCTGGGGCAGATGAACAGGTTCTGGGCCAGGCGCTCGAGCACCGGCACCAGCGCTTGCGGCGCCACCATCCAGCCCAGGCGCCAGCCGGTCATGCTGAAGTACTTGGAGAAGCTGTTGATGCTGATGACGTCTTCGCCCAGCGCCAGGCCGGTGTGGCCGAAGGCTTCGTCGTGGCTCAGGCCCAGGTAGATCTCGTCGAGCAGGGTGATGCCGCCGCGCTCGCGCACGATGGCGTGGATACGGGCCAGCTCGTCAGGTGCGATCGACGTGCCGGTGGGGTTGGAAGGCGACGCCAGCAGCACGCCGCGGGTGCGCGGCCCCCAGTTCGCGCGCACCTTGTCGGCGCTGAGCTGGAAGCGCTCGGCCGCCGTGGTGGGCAGCAGCACCGCCGTGCCCTCGGCGGCGCTGACAAAGTGCCGGTTGCAGGGATAGCTGGGGTCGGGCATCAGGATCTCGTCGCCCACATCGACCAGCGCCAGGCAGGCCAGCTGCAGGGCGGCCGAGGCGCCGGCGGTGACCACGATGCGCGACGCCGGCACCTCGACACCGAAGCGCTTGGCATACCAGCCGCTGATGCGCTCGCGCAGTGCCCACAGGCCCAGCGCCTCGGTGTACTGCGTGGCGCCATCGCGCAGTGCGCGCTCGGCGGCCTGCTGCACCAGGGGCGGCGCGGTGAAGTCGGGCTCGCCGATGTTGAGAAAAACCATCGGCTGGTCGCCGTCGCGGCACGCCTGCGCGATGGCGGCGGCCGCCTTGGCGACTTCGAGCACATAAAACGGCTCGATGCGCTCGGCCCGTCGGCTGATGCGTGGATTCATGAAGCCCCCACGTTCGGCACTGCGCTAGCGGGTTTTGCCGGCCGCGCGGTCCGCCTCGACCTCAAGCGGGCGCAGCTGCGGCGCCAGGCCGTTGAGAACGGCGTTGACGTACTTGTGGCCATCGGTGCCGCCAAACTCCTTGGCCAGCTCGATGCACTCGTTGAGGACCACGCGCCAGGGCACGTCGGCGGCGTGACGGAACTCCCAGACGCCGATCCACATCACGGCCCGCTCGATGGGCGAGATTTCCGCCATCTTGCGGTCGAGCAGGGGCAGGATCAGTGCGTCCAGCTCGGCGGCCTCGGCAATGGCGCCGTGGAGCAGCGCGTCGTAATGGAGCGAGTCGGCCTTGTGAAAGCCCGACAGGTCGCGGGTGAACTGGTCGATGGCCGTGGCCTCGTTGCGCCCGACCAGGTGCTGGTAGAGCGCCTGCAAGGCGAACTCGCGCGCGCGGGTGCGGGCCGACTTGGCCGAGGCCTTGCGGGAGCCGGTACTGGTGACGCCGCCGCTGCCCCCCGAGGGGGCGCGAGCTTGCTTGAGGCGGCTCGGCGCGGCGCTCATCCGAGCTGTCCCAAAAGGCGCGCCATCTCGACGACGACGCGGGCGGCGTCCACGCCCTTGTCGGTCTGGCGGGCCAGCGCCTGGCCCAGGGTGTCGGTGGTGAGGATGACGTTGGCGATCGGCAGGCGGTGGTCCAGGCCGACGCGGGTGACGCCGGCGGCCGATTCGTTGGCCACCAACTCGAAGTGGTAGGTCTCGCCGCGGATCACGCAGCCCAGGGCCACCAGGGCGTCGAAGCCGCCCTTGTCGGCCATGGCCTGCAGTGCCAGCGGGATCTCGAGGGCGCCGGGCACGAACACGTGGGTGATGTCGCCGGGTTGGACGCCCAGCGAATGCAATTCGCCGATGCAGGCATCGGCCAGCGCGTTGGTGATGCTCTCGTTGAAACGGGCCTGGACGATGCCGATGCGCAAGCCGCTTCCGTCGAGGTTTTCGGCCTTGCCTTGTTCAGCGCCAAACATGTGGGGTTCTTTCTCGTGTTCTCGTGATTCAGGACGCGGCCAGGTAGCCGGTGACTTCCAGGCCGTAGCCGGCCATGCTGGGCAGGCGCCGTGGCGCGCCGAGCAATTGCATGCGTTGCACACCGCATTCGCGCAGCAGCTGGGCGCCAATGCCGTAGGTGCGAAGGTCCATGCGGCCGCGCTCGGGCGCCTGGGCGGCGCGGGCTGTGCCCTGGAATTGTTCGAGCAATTGGCTGGCCGATTCGCCGGCATTGAGCAGCACCACCACGCCGCGGCCTTCGCGTGCGATGTGGGCCAGGCTGGCGTCCAGCGGCCAGGTGTGCATGGCGCGGCCGGGCTCCAGCAGGTCGAGCACCGACAGCGGCTCGTGCACGCGCACCGTCACCACCTCCTCGGGCTTCCATTGGCCCATCACCAGCGCCAGGTGCAGGCCCTGGCTGGGTTTGTCCTTCCAGGCGTGAGCGGTGAACAGACCGTGCGCAGTCTGCATGGGGCGCGAGCCGATCTTCTCGACCAGGCTTTCATGGCGGCTGCGGTATTCGATCAGGTCGGCGATGGTGCCGATCTTCAGGCCGTGTTCGGCGGCGAAGATCTGAAGGTCGGGCAGGCGGGCCATGGTGCCGTCGTCCTTCATGATCTCGCAGATGACGGCGGACGGCGACAAGCCGGCCATGGCGGACAGGTCGCAGCCGGCTTCGGTATGGCCCGCGCGCATCAGCACGCCGCCATCGACCGCCTGCAACGGAAAGATGTGGCCAGGCTGCACCAGGTCGTCGGCGCGGGCGTCGGCGCGCACGGCGGCCTGCACCGTGCGGGCACGGTCGGCGGCGCTGATGCCGGTGGTGACACCCTCGGCCGCCTCGATCGAGACGGTGAAGGCGGTGGAATGCTTGGTGCCGTTGCGCGTGACCATGGGCGGCAGGCGCAGGCGCTCGCAGCGCTCGCGGGTGAGGGTCAGGCAGATCAGTCCGCGGCCGAAGCGGGCCATGAAGTTGATGGCCTCGGGCGTGACATGGTCGGCCGCCAGCACCAGGTCGCCCTCGTTCTCGCGGTCTTCTTCATCGACCAGGATGACCATGCGGCCGGCGCGCATGTCGGCCACGATCTCGTCCACCGACGAGATGGCCACGGGTTGGAGGGGGGAGGCGAGGGCGTTCATGGGGCTTCTTTCGTCGGCGCGCCAGCGCCGAGCATGCGCTCGACGTAGCGGGCGATGAGGTCGATTTCGAGGTTGACGGCGACACCGGCGGACAGCGCGTGCAGCGCGGTGTTTTCCACGGTGTGCGGAATGAGGTTGATGCTGACCTCGCAGCCATCGGGCACATCGCGCACGGCGTTGACCGTGAGGCTCACGCCATTGACCGTGATCGAGCCCTTGTAGGCGAGGTACTTGGCCAGCTCGGCCGGCGCCAGGATGCGCAGCTCGACGCTTTCGCCCACGGGCTCGAAGCGGCTGACGCGGCCGATGCCGTCGACATGGCCCGAGACGATGTGGCCGCCCAGGCGATCCTGTGCGCGCAGGGCTTTTTCCAGGTTGACGGGCGCGCCTGGCAGGGCCAGGCCCGCGGTGCGGGCCAGGGACTCGGCCGAGATGTCGATGCAAAAGCGCCGGGCCTTCGCATCGAACGCGGTCACGGTCATGCAGGCGCCGTTGATGGAGATGCTGTCGCCCAGGCCGACGTCGTCAAGATAGCCGGCGGGGGCCTCCAGGGTGAGACGCTTGCCATGCTGGGAGGAGCTTCCGAGGTCGTCCGCGGCGGCGATGCGCCCGACGCCGGTAATGATGCCGGTGAACATCGCGGTATTTTCGCAGGATTGAAAAAGCGGCCCGGGAAAGCTCAGAAACGGTCGCGTCCGGCCACGCGGGCGAGCACGCGCAGGTCGGGGCCGACCGGGGCGATGGCGCCGAATTCGAGCTGCACGCCGCCGGCCAGTTCGTCCAGCGGGCCGATGGCGGCCATGCCGCGCCCGGGGCCGAGCAGGCGTGGTGCCAGGTACACGATCAATTCGTCCACCAGGCCTTCGCGCAGCAGCGAGCCATTGAGCTTGTGGCCGGCTTCCACGTGCAGGTCGTTGATCTCGCGCCGGCCCAGGTCTTGCAGCAGGGCGGCCAGGTCGACTTTGCCGCCGGGGCCGGGCAGGGCGATGACCGTGGCGCCGGCCGATTGCAGGGCGGCGCGGCGCGCTGTGTCGGCTTGGGCGCAGTACACCAATAGCGGCCGCCCAGGCTGGAACAGTCTGGCGGCAGGTTCCAGCGCGAGCTGGCTGTCCACCAGCACGGCGATCGGCTGGCGCGGGGTGTCGAACAGGCGCACGTCCAGGCGCGGATCGTCTTGCTGCACGGTGCCGATGCCGGTAAGCACGGCGCCGGCCCGGGCGCGCCAGGCATGGCCGTCGGCGTGGGCCGCCTCGGAGGTGATCCACTGGCTGCTGCCGTTGTGAAGGGCAGTGGTGCCATCGAGCGAGGCGGCGACCTTCATTCGCACCCAGGGCGTGCCGCGCACCATGCGGCTGAAAAAGCCCAGGTTGATCTCGCGCGCCTGTGCGGCGCCGGGGCCGACCTCGACCGCGATGCCCGCGGCGCGCAGCCGCTCGAAGCCCTGGCCGGCCACACGGGGATTGGGGTCGGCCAGCGACGCAATGACCTTGCCCACGCCGGCGGCCACCAGCGCGTCGCAGCAGGGGCCGGTGCGGCCCTGGTGCGAGCAGGGCTCCAGCGTCACATGCACGGTGGCGCCGCGCACGTCATGGCCGCGGGTGGCGGCGTCGCGCAGCGCCATCACTTCGCCGTGCGGGCCGCCCACGGGCTGCGTGTGGCCTTCGCCCAGGAGCCGGCCCTGCCCGTCGGTGATGACGCAGCCCACGCTGGGGTTGGGGCAGGTGCGATGGGCGAACGAGCGGGCCAGCGCGAGCGCGCGGTCCATGGCCGGCAAGCCGGTGCCGGGACTGGAAAACTCATCCGTAGGTATTACGAAAGGACTCAAGGTTAAACTTATTGAATGCGAAAAAACGAGGGTTTGACCCTGATCGAGCTGATGGTGGTGCTGGTCGTCGTGGCGATCCTGATCGGCCTGGCGGCGCCGGGCCTGCGCAGCCTCCTGGTGCGTTGGGCGGCCGACACCGCGGCGGCGTCGCTGGCCGACGATTTCCGGTATGCCCGCTCCGAAGCCATCAAGCGCAACGATTTTGTCACCATCTGCCGCTCGGCTGATGGTAAGGCCTGCTCCGGGCAGGACGGCAGCTGGCACACGGGCTGGCTGGTCTTCGTCGACCATGATTCCGACGCGGCAGTGGACGCGGCAGTGTCGGCCCCGCCCACCCCGGCCGACGTGATCCTTCGGGTGCAGCCCGCCTTGTCCTGGGTCGAGTCCGTGCAGCCGCTGGCCGGCAACGGCAGGGATGCCTACAAATTCCGTCCCACCGGCCTGGCGCCGGGCAATATGGGCAACCTGGTCGTGACGGCCAGCGCCAGCGTGCGTCACCCGGAGTAACGCGAGCCAGCCGCATCCAGGCCCGGCCCGGACAGGCGGCCTGCTCATCATGAAGCGGCACGGCCTTCGTTCACGGCCCGCGCGTGGCGTGACCCTCATTGAAGTGCTGGTGGCCATCGTCGTCACCAGCCTGGGGATCCTGACGTTGGCGGGCACGCAGGCGACGGCCCTGCGCCAGGCCAAACAGAGCCAGCACCGCGCGGTTGCCCTGCTGCTGGCCGGCGACCTGGCCGAGCGCATGCGCGCCAACCATGCGATGGGCGGGACGCCCGCCGCCTACGCCTACCAGGTTGACTACGCCACCCAGGCCGGCCCGGCGCCCACCGTCCCCACGCCGGATTGCACCGCCGCCACCGACAACTGCAGCGCCGCGCAAATGGCCGCGGCCGACCTGTACGGCTGGCGGCTGGCCGCGCGCGATCTGCTGCCCGGCGGGGCGGTGTACCTGCTGCCCGACGCCAACACCGGCGGCGCGGTCGACCTCTGGGTGGCCTGGAACGAGCCGGCCGTGCTGTCGCAAGACGAGGTCTCGCGCACCTCGGGCAGCATGGAATGTCCGTCCGGGCTGTCCGCCGCCGGCACGCCCACGGTGCGCTGCCTGTTCCTGCGGGTGCAGCTATGAGGCCCGCGTTCACAAGGCGACGCCAGGGGGCGCGCGTGCAACGCGGCCTGTCCCTGGTGGAGCTCATGGTCAGCCTGTTCATCGGCCTGATGGTCGCGGGCGCGGTGGCTACGGTTTATGTGGGCAGCGCCCGCGCCGGGCGGCATCTCAAGGCCATGGCGCAGATCACCGAAGAGGCCCAGCTGACCCTGGCCCTGTTGCGGCGCGACCTGCAGCTAGCCGGCAGCGCCGAGCCCACCGGTATGGTGACCTCCACCCACCGTTTCGCTGTCCCCGCGGCACCGCGGGTGGTGTTCGGCTGTGACCAGGGTTTCACCAGCGCGGTGGGTGCGGTGGCCACCGCCGCCTGCGCCGCATCGGCCTCGGGCACGCCAGCCGTCGAGATCACCTTCGAGGCCACGGCCGACAACACCGTTGGGCCCTCCGGCAGTGCGGATGGCGCCGATTGCCTGGGAACAGCGGTGCCGCCCAGGCCCTTGACGGGCGACCGCTTCACCAGCCACCGCTACTTCGTGAGCCGGGGGCCCTCGGGGCGAAACGAGCTGTATTGCGGCAGCGCCGTCTCGACCAGCTCGCAATCCCTGGCCGAGAACGTCGAGGCGATCGCCTTGCGTTATGGCGAGGCCAATGGCTGGTCGGCCTCGGACCCGGGCACCCACCGGCCCGTGCGCTATGTGCCGGCCTCGGCGGTGGCCGACTGGTCCAACGTGGTGGCGGTGCGGGTGTGCCTGCTGATGCGAAGCGGCTTTCCCGTCTTCACCACCGAAGACGACGCCAGTTACCGCGACTGCTCGGGCGCGGTGGCCACGACGACCGACCGTCACCTGTACAAGGCGTTTTTCACCACCGTGGCCATCCGCAACAAGGGGGCGGTGTGATGCGCACCCACCACCGCGCCCATCGCGGCATCGTGCTTATCGTCACGCTGCTGCTGCTGGTGGTGATCGGCCTGACAGCGGCCTATGCCATGCGCAGCGCTGGCTCGGGCGAGAAGCTGGCCAACAACCTGCGGCTGGAGGCGCTGGCGCAGCAGTACGCCGAAGCCGCGCTGCGCTACTGCGAGTCGCAGATGACGCTGGTGCCGGCGGACCGCGACGGGCCGCTCCAGAACGTCGAGACCACCACCGCGGTGCCGGTGGCGTCGGCCGCCTGGCGCACGCGCGTCACCTGGTTTCCAGCCAGCAGCGCGCTCAAGCTGCCCTCGGGCAAGGTGGGCACCGCAGGCAACAGCACATTCACTCCCTCGGCCTTGCCCGAATGCCTG
>JAZKDA010000108.1:8649-8940 GCA_040387815.1 Pseudomonadota bacterium
CTGGTCGAGAAAGTGATGCTGGCCAGCGGCGACGAGGCATGGCTGGTCACCGCGCGCGGTTTCAGCCCCGGCTACACGGCCGACGCCGCCACCGGCGCCACGGTGGCCGGGTCGGTGGTGTGGGTGCAGTCGACGCTGGCGCTCGAGTGAGGGCTGCGGCGATGCGTATTGAAAAGCTTCTGTCCCGGTTCACAGGCCTTTGGCC
Organism: Pseudomonadota bacterium; assembly: GCA_040387815.1. Taxonomy (GTDB): domain Bacteria; phylum Pseudomonadota; class Gammaproteobacteria; order Burkholderiales; family Burkholderiaceae_C; genus Ramlibacter. Next base: position 8,855 of record JAZKDA010000108.1, read on the forward strand.
CGGGTTGCTGCTCGGCTGCATAGCGACCGCCGCTCAAGCGCAGCAGCCGGCGCCGGCGCAATCGCCTTTGCTCAGTCGCAACGCGG
>JAZKDA010000108.1:8950-9348 GCA_040387815.1 Pseudomonadota bacterium
CCTGGTGCTGCTCACCGTGGACGACTCCGGCTCCATGCGGTCTCAGTTCCTGCCCGATGGCATGGTGCGCCTGGGAAGCTACAGCGTGGCCATGCCCAATATCTTCAGCGGCGAGTTCAGCAACTACCCGCGCTTCCAGCCGGACGATTTCCTAGCCGATGACCCCTTGATTGCGGGCGCGGCCGGCAGTGACAACTGGCTTCAGGCCTTCATGCGTTCGCCCGACACGAACTGGCAGTACTACAACCCCGAGGTGCGCTACCGGCCCTGGGTCAACGTGGACGGCACGCGCTATCCCGCGGCCGTTCCCAGCCGGGCGGCGCGCGATCCCGGCGGCGTGCCCGCGGGCACCGTGGACCTAACCCTCGTTTCCACCGCACTCCAGAAACGGTGGTGCT
>JAZKDA010000108.1:9358-12179 GCA_040387815.1 Pseudomonadota bacterium
CACCGACTTCGGCCCCGAAGCAGCGGTGGCGGGCAACGCGCTCGCCTTCGACGCCGGGCTGTACTACCGCCTGGGAAAGGACGCGAGCGGCGCCTGGCTGGACCCGCGCAAGCGCGACAACTACCTCGAATACAGCGTGAACCGGGCCGGTGGCTTTCGCAAGTTCCCCGCGCGCACCGATTGCGCCGGCAGCACCTGTACCCAGGCGGAAGAGCGTCAGAACTTCGCCAACTGGTTCGTCTACCACCGCAGCCGCCTGCTGGCGGCCAAGGCCGGGCTGGGCCAGGCCCTGTACGAAGTCAGCGGGCCGATGCGGCTCGGCTGGGGGCGCATGAACAAGGGGCCGAGCCTGGTCGATGGCCAGAGCCTGAGCGTGCTGGTCAGCGGGGTGCGCGACTACACCGCGGCGCGCAAGGCCGAGGTGATGCGCTGGCTCTACGGCATCGCGCCTTTCGGCTCGACCCCTACCCGCGAGGTGCTGCACGAGCTCGGCAGGTATCTGCGCTCCACCGGCAACGGCGGCCCCTGGAGCGACGACCCCGGAGGCAGCACACCCACCAGCCAGGGCCAATCCTGCCGGCGCGCCTTTCATGTGCTGGTGACCGATGGCGACTGGAGCGGCGGCGGCAAGGACGGCACCGGGGCCCCCGCGAACAACATCAGCGTGACGCTCGACATGCCGGGCAACTCCGACGGCGAGCCGGGCGATGAAATCGTCTCGCCGGCCGGCCGCACCTACAAGTACCTGCCGACGCCGCCCTACCGGGATCAGCAGGCCAACATGCTGGCCGATTTCGCCATGGAGCTGTGGAAGAGGGATCTGCAACCCGACATCCCCAACAACGTCACCCCGAGCGCGGACAACCCCAGTTTCTGGCAGAACCTCACGCAGTTCACCGTGGGTTTTGGCGTTCGAGGCTTGCTCGACCCGGCCAAGGACTGGCCGGCCCTCCAAGATGGCAGCAAGACATGGGTCAGCGGCACGTCGGTCGGCATAGACGCCAAGATCGACGACCTCTGGCACACGGCGGTGAACAGCCGCGGCGCATATTCTTCCGCCCGCAACGCGACCGACCTGAACGCTTCGCTTGCGGCCGCGCTGGTCGGTGCGTCATCCCGGGAGCGGATGGAGGCCGGGGTGGCCACCGCCTCGTCGGTGCTGGAGGCCAACAACCGCAAGTACGTGCCCAGCTACAAGCCCAGCACCTGGAGCGGCGACGTGGTGGCCTTGCAGCTCGACGCCGCCGGGCAGGCCGGCACGCAGCTGTGGTCGGCCCGAAAGCAGATGCCCGATTGGACATCCCGCCGCATCGTCACCTGGGATGCCGGCGGGGCCACGCCCCAGGGCGTGCCGTTCGACTGGTCCAACCTCAGTGCCGCGGCACGCTCAGCCTTTTCCGCCGTCGGCGGATCGGCCCTGGTCGACTATGTGCGCGGCGACCGCAGCCGCGAAGACGCCGCCACAGGCTTTCGCGTGCGCGAGCATGTGCTGGGCGACTTCGTGAACACCTCGCCGGTGCTGGCGGGCGGCACAGCCACGGCCGAGCTTTACCAGTTGCCCGACCTCGGCAAGACCTACAGCGCCTACGTCAACGGCATCAAATCGGCGCGCCCGGGCGTACTCTGGGTGGGCGGCAACGACGGCATGCTGCACGCGTTTCGCGACGGCCGTGGCGTATCTCCCCAGGATGGCCGCGAGATCTTCGCCTACGTGCCGCGCGCGGTCTGGGGCAAGCTTTCGGCCTTGGCGCGGCAGGACTACGGCGGCGCGGCCAACCCGCACCAGTATTTCGTGGACGGGCCGCTGCGTGAGGCCGATGTGTACGTCAGGGCGTCCGGTGCCGCCACCGCCGGTTGGCGCAACTATCTGTTCGGCTCCACCGGTGCTGGCGCGCGGGCCGTGTTCGCGCTGGACATCACCAACCCCGACGCCTTGGGCGCCGCCAGCGTCCGCTGGGAAATCTCATCCGACAGCCAGCCCGAGCTCGGGCATGTGCTGTTCCCGATCGAATCGGGGCCCCTGCCCGATGGCCGCTGGGTGGCGGTGTTCGGCAACGGCTACGGCGGCGACAGCGGCAAGGCCCTCCTCTTCGTGGTCGATGTGGCCAGCGGCGCGGTGTCGCGGCTGCCGGTGGCCGAGGCCACGGCGGGCAACGGTCTGGGCGGGGTGACGGCCCTGCGCAATGCCTCGGGGCAGATCGTGCGCCTGTATGCCGGCGACCTGGCGGGGCAGCTGTGGCGCTTCGACTACGACGCCGGCTCGGCGTCCGGCTTCAAGGTGGGGCACAACGGAAAGCCCTTGTTCCGCGCGCCACCGGGCCAGGCCGTCCTGCAGCCGCCGGCCGTGTTCGCGCACGGCCAGTCTGGCCAGGTCGTGGTGTTCGGCACCGGGCGGCTGATCACTGCCGACGATCTGGTTGCAGCAGCCAGCCAGTCCATCTATGGCGTGCGCGACACCGACGCGGGTGTGGCCCAGGTGCCCTGGACGGCGGCCGATCTGCTGCCCCGCCAGCTCGGCCAGTTCGCCAACACCGTGCAGGTGGGCGGCCAGGGCTTCCTCACCCTCAGCGGCAGCGCGCTCGACTGGCGCGACAAGCCGGGCTGGCGCATCGATCTCGAACTGGGCGGCTTCACCGGGCTGCGTGTGATCTACCCGCCGCAAAAAGCATCGGCCGGGTTTGCGCTGGTCAGCGCCGTGTCGCCCGCCAGCAGCGGCCTGACCTGTGAAAGCGCCGTCGGCCGAGCCATCAACCTGCTGATCCCGGTCATGACCGGCGCCACCTCGTCGCAACCGGTGTTCGACACCACGGGCGACGGCATC
>JAZKDA010000109.1:0-10197 GCA_040387815.1 Pseudomonadota bacterium
CCCGGCCGCGCCAGATTGCCATGTACCTGGCCAAGGAACTCACCCAGAAGAGCCTGCCCGAGATCGGCGAGCTGTTTGGCGGGCGCGACCACACCACGGTGCTGCATGCCGTGCGCAAGATTTCCGGCGAGCGTCAGCAGATGACCGAGCTCAACCAGCAGCTGCATGTGCTGGAACAAACCCTCAAGGGCTGATGGCGATCGGATTGACCGCACACAAGCACAAGGCTGGGGATACTTTCTGAACAACCTTGCGCTTATCCACAGGGGAAGGCCTTCACGCCAAGTTGTCCCTTTTGGCGCGACACCACAAACCACACCCGCCCACACCCAGCCCGATGACGCAAGCCCTTGATTGCAAAGGCGCAATAGGCCTTGTCCACAGACAGGGGCCTGCCTCTACTAGCTACTACTATCTTTAAACAAGACTTCATTAAGAACAACAGAGCAACACCACACTGTGGATCCCCGCGGGCCGACGGCATACACCGGGTGTCGGGCCGGGTGACTAAATTGGCGTGGAGCCCCTTGCTGGCCGGATAAGTGCTTGAGAAAAAAGGGAAAATGGCGGTTGTCCGCGTCGGACGGCGCCTGAACCTGCCACCAGCGACTGACAACCAGATACACGACCAGATAAAGACAAGAGGCATCAATGATCGTCCTGAAGGCAACACAAGAAAAAGTGCTGTCGGTCCTGCAGTCGGTGGCAGGTATCGTGGAACGCCGTCACACCTTGCCGGTGTTGGCCAACGTGCTCATTCGCAAGACGGGGAGCGCGCTGCAGTTCACGACCAGCGACCTGGAGATCCAGATCCGCACCACGGCCGAGCTCGATGGCGATCCCGGCAGCTTCACCGTCACGGTCGGTGCGCGCAAGCTGATCGACATCCTGCGCACCATGCCGTCCGACCAGACCGTGACGCTCGAGTCCAGCCAGAACAAGCTGCTGCTCAAGGGTGGCAAGAGCCGATTCACGCTGCAGACGCTGCCGGCCGAAGACTTCCCCCTGGTGCAGGAGGCGCCGAGCTTCGGGCCGGTGTTCAGCGTGCCGCAAAAGACGCTCAAGAGCCTGCTGTCCCAGGTGTCGTTCGCGATGGCGGTGCACGACATCCGCTACTACCTCAACGGCATCCTGTTCGTGGCCGAGGGCAAGCAGCTGTCGCTGGTGGCCACCGACGGTCACCGTCTGGCGTTCGCCAGCGCCACGCTCGACGTGGAAGTGCCGCGCCAGGAGGTGATCCTGCCGCGCAAGACCGTGCTGGAGCTGCAGCGCCTGCTGTCCGACGCCGAAGGCGCCATCGAGATGCAGTTCGCCAGCAACCAGGCCAAGTTCAGCTTTGACGGCATGGAGTTCGTCACCAAGCTGGTCGAGGGCAAGTTCCCCGACTACAACCGTGTGATTCCCAAGAACCACCGCAACCAGGTGATCCTGGGCCGCGCGCCGCTGCTGGCTTGCCTGCAGCGCACCGCCATCCTGACCAGCGACAAGTTCAAGGGCGTGCGCCTGAACATCGAGCCGGGTACCTTGCGGGTCGCCTCGAACAACGCCGAGCAGGAAGAGGCCGTCGACGAGCTCGAGGTCGATTACGGCGGCGACGCCATCGAGATCGGCTTCAACGTCACCTACCTGATCGACGCGCTGACCAACATGAGCCAGGACATGGTCCGCATCGAGCTGCAGGACTCCAACAGCTCGGCCCTCGTCACCAACCCCGAGAACAACGCCTTCAAGTACGTCGTGATGCCCATGCGCATTTAAGGCGCCTGCCGCCCGGCATCCGGGCCGAGCCCCAGCGACCCGCCGCGTTCGGCGGGTTGCGTCATTCCAGAGATCGCGAAACTGCAGCTATGTCCGAAGAAAACACGCAAACCGGTGGCCTGAACGGTGCGGAGGGAAGCTCCAACTACCAGCCCAAGATCGACGCCAACCAGGCCGGTGCGAGCGAGGGTTACGGTGAGAACGCGATCCAGATCCTCGAAGGCCTGGAGGCAGTGCGCAAGCGCCCGGGCATGTACATCGGCGACACATCGGACGGCACTGGCCTGCACCATCTGGTGTTCGAGGTGGTCGACAACTCCATCGACGAGGCCCTGGCCGGCCACTGCGACGACATCGTGGTGACCATCCACACCGACAACTCCATCAGCGTGGTGGACAACGGCCGCGGCATTCCCACCGGCATCAAGATGGACGACAAGCACGAGCCCAAGCGCTCGGCCGCCGAGATCGCCCTGACCGAGCTGCACGCGGGCGGCAAGTTCAACCAGAACAGCTACAAGGTCTCGGGCGGCCTGCACGGCGTGGGCGTGAGCTGCGTCAACGCGCTGTCGAAGATGCTGCGCCTGATCGTGCGCCGCGAGGGCAAGCAGCACGTGTTGGAGTTCAGCCGCGGCTTCGTGCAAAACCGCATCGTCGAGAAGATCGACGGCGTCGAGGTCTCGCCGATGAAGATCATGGGCGACACCGACAAGCGCGGCACCGAGGTGCACTTTCTGCCCGACACCGAGATCTTCAAGGAAAACCACGACTTCCACTACGAGATCCTGTCCAAGCGGCTGCGCGAGCTGAGCTTCCTGAACAACGGCGTCGCCATCCGCCTGATCGACGAACGCAGCGGCAAGCAAGATGATTTTTCGGGCGCGGGTGGCGTCAAGGGCTTTGTCGACTTCATCAACAAGGGCAAGACCGTCCTGCACCCGAACGTGTTCCACGCCATCGGCGACCGCCAGAGCGACCAGAACACCAACATCGGTGTCGAAGTGGCCATGCAGTGGAACAGCGGCTACAACGAGCAGGTGCTTTGCTTTACCAACAACATCCCGCAGCGTGACGGCGGCACCCACCTCACCGGCCTGCGCGCGGCCATGACGCGCGTCATCAACAAGTACATTGACGACAACGAGGCGGCCAAGAAGGCCAAGGTGGAGGTGACGGGCGACGACATGCGCGAGGGCCTGACCTGCGTGCTGTCGGTCAAGGTGCCTGAGCCCAAATTCTCCAGCCAGACCAAGGACAAGCTGGTCTCCAGCGAGGTGCGCGGCCCGATCGAAGACGTGGTGGCACGCACCCTGAACGACTTTCTGCAAGAGCGTCCCAACGACGCCAAGATCATCGTCGGCAAGATCATCGAAGCCGCCCGCGCCCGCGAGGCCGCCCGCAAGGCCCGCGAGATGACCCGCCGCAAAGGTGTGCTCGACGGAATGGGCCTGCCCGGCAAGCTGGCTGACTGCCAGGAGAAAGACCCGGCCCTGTGCGAGATTTATATCGTCGAGGGCGACTCCGCCGGCGGCTCGGCCAAGCAGGGCCGCGACCGGAAGTTCCAGGCCATCCTGCCGCTGCGCGGCAAGATCTTGAACGTGGAGAAAGCGCGCTACGAGAAGCTGCTGACCAGCAACGAAATTCTCACGCTCATCACCGCCCTGGGCACCGGCATCGGCAAGGCCGGCATGGGCAGCAACGGCGCTGACGACTTCAATGTCGCCAAGCTGCGCTACCACCGCATCATCATCATGACCGACGCCGACGTGGACGGCGCGCACATCCGCACCCTGCTGCTCACGTTCTTCTACCGGCAGATGCCCGAGCTGGTCGAGCGTGGCCACATCTACATCGCGCAGCCGCCGCTGTACAAGGTCAAGGCGGGCAAGGAGGAGCTGTACCTCAAGGACGGCACCGAGCTCGACGCCTTCCTGCTGCGCATCGCCTTGAACGGCGCCAGCGTCGGCACCGGCGGCGACACGCCCAGCGTCATCAATGGCGAGACCCTGGCCGAGCTGGCGCGCAAGCACCAGGTGGCCGAGCAGGTGATCCATCGCCTGTCGGGCTTCATGGACGCCGAAGCCCTGCGCGCCATCGCCGACGGCGTGCGCCTGAACCTCGACACCGTGCCGGAAGCCGAAGCCTCGGCCCTGGCCTTGCAGGCCAAGCTGCAAGAGATCGACCGCCTGACCAACGCCGCCCCGGCCGAAGTGGCGGGCGAGTTCGACGTGCGCAGCGACAAGCCGGTGCTGCGCATCAGCCGCCGCCACCATGGCAACGTCAAAAGCAGCGTCATCACGCAAGATTTTGTGCACGGCGCCGACTACCAGGCCCTGGCCGACGCCGCCGACACCTTCCGCGGCCTGCTGCACGAGGGCGCCACCGTCAAGCGCGGTGAGGGCGAGCGCGCCAAGGAAGAAAAGGTCGGCGACTTCCGCCAGGCCATGCGCTGGTTGATCGGCGAAGCCGAGCGCGCCACCGCCCGCCAACGCTACAAGGGCCTGGGCGAGATGAACCCCGCGCAGCTGTGGGAAACCACCATGGACCCCACCGTGCGCCGGCTGCTGCGCGTGCAGATCGACGATGCGATTGAAGCCGATCGCGTGTTCACCATGCTGATGGGCGACGAGGTGGAGCCGCGGCGGGAGTTCATTGAGACGAATGCGTTGCGGGCGGCGAATATCGACGTTTGAGTGGCAGCGTTGGAGACAAACGCATTGCCTTAGACATCGAACCGCAAGCGCTGAGAATGCTTGGGTTCATGCAGCGGCGTCCTGCGGCCCTGGCCGGTCAGTAGGTCTGATACCGCTTATTCCGGTAAATTGTCTTTACTGTCTATGCGAGTATTAGACATTTACTGGCCAAGCCACTAAAATGCGTTTACCGGAATAGGCGGTAAATATGCTAAATCGAATCCAACCCATCGTCACCTCCGCTCAGCTTGGCGCGCTGCTGCTGAACGTGCGCAAGAGCCGCAAGCTCACACAGACTCAACTGGGCGCTCGCCTGGGCCTGAGCCAGAAGCGCGTGTCCGAGCTGGAGCTCGCCCCGGGCACGCTGAGCCTTGACCAGCTCCTGGCGATTTGCGCCCAGCTCGGACTCCAACTGAGTCTGCAGCTGCGCGAGGACAACCAGCCTGCGCAGGGCTCGGCCCCAGTCTGGTGAGCCATGGGACGACGCACGCATTCTCGCCCGCTATCCATCTGGACCAATGGCGAGCTTGTTGGCCACTGGACCCCGGCCGGCAACCAGCCCATGAGGCTGGCCTATGCCGACAGCTGGCTCAAATCCGACACCGCGCGACCGCTGTCGCTTTCCCTGCCGCTCCCGCTGCTGGACAACAAGCCCCTGCGCGGCGACGTCGTAGAGAACTTCTTCGAGAACCTGCTGCCGGAGAGCAGTGTCATCCGAAAGCGCCTTGCGCAGCGGTACGCTGCGGGTTCCGAGGGCACATTCGACCTGCTCGCGGCCATCGGCCGCGACTGCGTGGGCGCCGTGCAGCTGCTGGACGCGCAGGAGGAGCCCAAGGGCTTCGACCGCATCGAGGGTGAGCCCTTGGACGATGAGGTCGTTGCAGCCTTGCTTCGCAGCACGGTGACCGCCCCTCGGTTCGGCATGCAAGAGCCCGAGCAGGACCTTCGCATCTCCATTGCCGGCGCCCAGGAAAAGACGGCATTGCTGCTGCGCGAGGGAAAGTGGATGCGACCGGTGGGCGCCACCCCGACGACGCACATCATCAAGCTCCCGCTGGGGCTGGTCGGCAACATGCGGGCCGACATGCGCACTTCGGTCTACAACGAGTGGCTGTGCCTGAAGCTGATGGGTGCGCTGGGGTTTGACGTGGCCCAAGCAGACATCGTCACGTTTGCGGACCATCCCCCGGTGCTGGTGGTCGAGCGATTCGACCGTAAGCTGCACCCGTTGGGGCAGTGGATTGTTCGCCTTCCGCAGGAAGATTTCTGCCAGGCGCGCGGGGTGAACCCTGCCATCAAGTACGAAGCCGACGGCGGCCCAGGCATCGAGCAGCTGGCGCAGGTGCTGCACGGCTCGCAGAACGCCCGCGCCGACTTGCGCACGCTCCTGGCAAGTCAGATCGCCTTCTGGCTGCTGGCGGCAACCGACGGTCACGCGAAGAACTTCAGCATCCGGCTGCACGCCGCAGGCGCCTACGCGCTGACCCCCCTGTATGACGTGCTCTCCGCCTGGCCCATCATCGGCAACGGCAAGAACCAGCTGGCGTGGAAGAACGCCAAGCTGGCCATGGCGGTTTCCGGAAAGAATCGCCACTACCACTTGGCAACCGTCATGCGGCGCCACTTCAACGCGACCGCCGCGCGGTGCGGCTGGGGCGAGAACGCCGAGGACATCATCGACGAGTTGCTTGCCAAGCTGGAAGGCGCTGTCGACACCGTCGCAAACCAGCTGCCAGCGGGGTTCCCCAAAGATGTCGCCGACGCAATTTTCGAGGGCATGCGAACCCAGGCCAGGCGCCTGCAAGACCAGCTTGCGGTTTAGCAAAGCAGGGTAGCCGAAAGCCGATTGCGAGACCCAATCGACTCAGAATGAGAGTCGATTAATGACCTTATTCGACTCACGAGGCGATGGGTTGCCGTAATCGACTCATCGTTTGTGCGGCGCAGTGGATGTACACAGCAGATGGCCCGCACCCGGCCCAGGTGGGCCACGTCCGTGCATTGTGGCGGCGAGGTTCCGGCCGCCAACCTTTTATCCCAGCGCCTCCAGCACCAGCCTCGCCACACGGTCGTCGACACCATGCCCCAGCCCCGGCACGATCTGCGCGGTGGCATCGGCGCCGAGCGCGCGCAGCGACTGGGCCGCTTCGACGCTGAACCGCGGGTCGATCACCGGATCGACCGCCCCGTGGATGAAGCGGAACACCACGCCCGCCGGCGCGCGGCGCGGCGCCTGGGCGAAACGGCCGGACAGGCCGATCACGCGGGCCGCCAGGTCGGCCACCTGCGTGGCCTCGAGCGACATGATCGTGCCCTGCGAGAAGCCGATGAGGGTGGTGCCCGCCGGGCCGACGCCGGCCTGGGCCTGCCATTGGGCGACCGCGCTTTCGAAGGCCGGCATCGCTTGCGCAATGCGGCCTGGCCGGCTCTCCTCGGTGATGCCGGCGACGGAGAACCACTGCCGCCCCGAACCGAACGACGAGGGCTGGGCCGCGCTGACGCTCACGACCATGGCATCGGGCCGCTGCCGCGCGACCAGCTTGGCCAGTGGCACCAGGTCGGCGGCCGAGGAGCCGACGCCGTGGAACAGCAGCACCAGCGCCGCGGGCTTGGCCGGTTGCGAGACGACGATGGATGAATCGCTCATGCGGCCTCCCGCACTTGCAGGGCAACTTCGCGCCCGAACACATACGACTCCATCGCAAGCACGCCATGGACGATGCCGCCGTCGAGCACGGTCGCCGGCAACATCCGGTCGGCCGCGCCCAGGGCAATCACCAGCGGCAGGTAGTGCTCGGTGGTCGGGTGCGCGCGCTGCGCGTGCGGGGCAACCTCCAGCGCGTTGACGATCCGCCCGGTGTCTCCCGCACGAACCGCGGCGCGGATCCACTGCGTGAACTCGCGGGCGTAGGCGGCTTCGGCGCCGCCGCCGGCGCGAAACTCGTACAGGTTGTGCGTGAGGCTGCCCGAGCCGACGATCAGCACGCCCTCAGCGGCGAGCGGTGCCAGCGCCCGCCCCAGCTGCAAGGCCCGGGCGGCATCGAGGTCAGCCGGCATCGACACTTGCAGCACCGGGACATCCGCTTGCGGGTAGAGGTGCAGCAAGGGCACCCAGGCGCCGTGATCGAGGCCGCGTTCCGGGTCGACGCTGGCGGGCCACCCGGCATCCGACAGCAGCGAGGCGATGCGCTGCGCCAACGCGGCATCGCCGCTCGCCGGGTACGAGATGTCGTAGAGCTTGCGGTCGAAGCCGCCGAAATCGTGGATCGTCCGCGGCCGCGCCGCCCCCGTGACCTTGACGCCGCGCGTGCTCCAGTGCGGCGAGACCACCACGATCGCGCTTGGCCGCTCGAGTTGGTTGCCCAGCGCGGCCAACTGCGCACCGGCGCGGCCGGGCTCGATCGCGAAGGTCGGTGCGCCATGCGAAATGAAGAGACTGGGCGTGTGGGTCATGGTCATGCTCCGGTGGCCGCTGGGGCGAATTGTCAAACGTGCAGTGGGGTGGTACCCGCGCGCGGGCATATGCCTAATGTATTGATCCTCAATGGATAGATAAACACCACATAATCAGACAGTTAGTTCAGGATATCGATCCAATCACAGGCCATGGACAAGTTTCAGGAAATGCGCGTGTTCGCTGGCGTGGTCGACGCGGGCAGCTTTGTGGCGGCGGCAGACCACCTGGGGATGTCCAAGGCCGCCGTCTCACGCTACGTGGCGGAGCTGGAGCAGCGTCTGGGTGTGCGGCTGATGCATCGCACCACGCGCAAGCTCTCGTTGACGCAGGAGGGCGAGGTGTTTCTGGCCCGCGCCAGGGAGATCCTGGCGAGCATCGAGGCCTCGGAGGCGGAGCTGTCCGCCCACGCCGACACCGCCAGCGGCCTGGTGAAGGTCAGCGTGCCGGTCAGTTTCGGCATCCAGCACCTGGCGCCTTTGTGGGGCGAGTTCCTCGCCGCGCACCCGCGCGTGTCCCTCGACGTGCAGCTGGCCGATCGCGTCATCGACCTGGTGGACGAGGGCTTCGATTTGGCGGTGCGCATCGCGCGCTTGCCCGACTCCTCCCTGGTGTCGCGCCAGCTGGCTTCCACGCGGCTGGTGCTGTGCGCTTCACCCGCTTACCTCGAACGCCGCGGGGCGCCACGGCACCCTGACGATCTGACGCAGCATGAGCTGCTTGGCTACAGCCTGCTGGCGATGGGAGACCAGTGGCAGTTCACCGGCCCGCAAGAGGCGGTGACAGTCAAGGTCAAGCCGCGTCTGTGGACGAACAACGGCGACAGCTGCGTGGCCGTTGCCGCGCGCGGCGCGGGCATTGCGCTGCAGCCGACCTTCCTGGTGGCGCGTGAGCTGGCGGCCGGCCGCCTCGTCGAGGTTCTTCCCCAGTACCGCTCGATCGAGCTGGGCATCTACGCCGTATACCCGACCCGCAAGTTTGTCTTGCCGAAGGTGCGTGCGCTGCTGGAGTTTCTGGCTGCGAAGATTGGTGGGGCGGATTGGTTGTGAGCGTGGGTGCTTGTCATGTTCAGTTCGCAGCGACACCTGTGGGTCTACGGTCGGTCGCGCGCAGCCGCTGAGCTGACTTACCCCACCGACTTGTCAGGTGAACTAACCTTCGGCCATGAGCCGATTTCCCGCAGCCTGGCGCCTCGTGCGACGCGTGGCGCTGACCACACCCGGCCTGCGGGTGATATTGCTGGCCCTGCGCAACTATGTTGTGCACCAGAGCGCCAATCAGGCCGGCAGTTTGGCGTTCTCGTCGGTGCTGGCCATGTTTCCGCTGTTGATTCTGGTGTCGGCTTCCGCCGGCTTCATCGGGAAGGACGGGGACGCCGCGGCGCTGGCCGAGCGTGTCATCGGCTATGCGCCGCAGGTGGTACGCGACGCGATGCAGCCAGTCATCCAGCAGGTGCTGGCCCAGCGTAACCAGGCCTTGCTGACCATTGGTGTGCTGGCGACGCTTTGGGCGGCCTCGTCGGGGATGCAGGCGGTACGCTCGGCGCTGAACCGGGCCTACGGCATCGACAAGGGCCTTCCGTTCTGGAAGGCTCGCCTGAAGGTCATCTTGTTCACCATCGTCGTCGGTACCGGTGTGCTCGTCGCGTTCAGCTCCGTGGTGGTCATGCCTTACGTCTGGCGGTTTCTGTGGGCCAATGCCGGGGACGCCCAGGCGCTGGTTTGGCTCCACGACGGCGTGCGTTACGGCTCGGCTTTTGTGGTGCTGGTCGGGCTGTACGCATTGCTTTACGGCTGGCTGCCCGACGCCCGGCAGCGGTTGTACACCGTGCTGCCGGGCGCGCTTGTCGGTGCCGCACTGTGGGTGGCGGCCGCAGCAACGCTTTCCTACACCTTGCGCACGGCCGGCAAGCTGGCGCTGCTGTATGGCAGCTTCGCCGGTGTGATCGCCACACTGGTGTTCCTGTACATCAGCGCCACGACCTTGATCTTCGGCGCGGAAATCAATGGCGTTCTTCGGCAGACCACCTTGCCGCCAGACGAGCCGTCCGCTTGAACGCTGCGCCTGAAGGTGGGACGCGCATTTTCGAGATGGACGAGACGCCAGCCTTGGCGCACAGTAGCGTTTCGACATGAGGAGCCCGCCATGGCCATGCGTTGTGTCCCGTTGTTGCGCCCCGCCGTTCTCGCGGCGAGCCTGTTGGCCGCCTTCGCGGCCAGCGCCCAGCAGAGCGTCCCGCCGCCCAAGGTGCAGCTGTGGATGGACGTGTCCACCGGCGGCATGGCCGGCATG
>JAZKDA010000110.1:0-4623 GCA_040387815.1 Pseudomonadota bacterium
TGGTGGTGGGCAAGAAGATCGAAGAGCTGATCGCGCGCCTGGCGCAGAAGGCGCGCGCGGCCGGCATCCACCTGATCCTGGCCACCCAGCGCCCCAGCGTGGACGTGATCACCGGCCTGATCAAGGCCAACATCCCCACCCGCATCGCGTTCCAGGTCTCCAGCAAGATCGACAGCCGCACCATCCTCGACCAGATGGGCGCCGAAGCCCTGCTGGGCATGGGTGACATGCTGTACATGCCCAGCGGCACCGGCCTGCCGGTGCGGGTGCACGGCGCCTTCGTCAGCGACGAGGAGGTGCACCGCGTGGTGAGCTACCTCAAGGCGCAGGGCGGCGAGCCCAATTACATCGAGGGCGTGCTCGAGGGCGGCACCGTCGACGACGAGGGCGGTCTGGGCGGGGAGGGCGGCGACGCCGGCGGCGAGAAGGACCCGATGTACGACCAGGCGGTGGAAGTGGTGCTCAAGAACCGCAAGGCCAGCATCTCGCTGGTGCAGCGCCACCTCAAGATCGGCTACAACCGCGCCGCGCGCCTGGTCGAGGACATGGAAAAAGCCGGGCTGGTCAGCTCGATGAACGGCGCCGGCCAGCGCGACATCCTGGTGCCCACCCGCGCCGAATGAGGTGCGTGCCTGGCACATCCGCTTTCGAACTTTGCGAACCATGCGGACATCGCCCGACCCAACCGGCATGAGACTGACTTCCATGGCATTTCTTTTCCGTTCCCTGGCCTGCGCGGCCGTTTTGGCGGCCTGCGTGCCGACCGCGATGGCCAGTGGCCTGGACGCCCTGGAGAACTTCGTGCGCAACGCCCGCAGTGGCCGCGCCGAGTTCACACAGGTGGTGACCGCGCCCGCGCGCGAGGGGCAGACCGCCCGCAGCAAGCGCTCCAGCGGCAGTTTCGAGTTCCAGCGCCCAGGGCGCTTTCGCTTCATCTATCGCAAGCCCTTCGAGCAGACCATCGTGGCCGACGGCCAGACGCTGTGGCTGCATGACGTCGACCTGAACCAGGTGACCGCCCGACGTCAGTCGCAGGTGCTGGGCTCGACCCCGGCCGCGGTGATTGCCTCGGCCCCCGACCTGGACACTCTGCGCAAGGACTTCGACCTGGCCGCCGCGCCCGACCGCGACGGCCTGCAATGGGTATCGGCCACGCCGCGCAACCGCGACGGGCAGATCAGCAGCGTGCGGGTGGGCCTGCGCGGCAACGAGCTTGCGGCGCTCGAAATCCTCGATGGCTTCGGCCAGCGTTCGATGCTGACCTTCACCAAGATGGAGCTGAACGTCGCACTGCCCGAGGCTACCTTCCAGTTCAAGCCGCCGGCCGGGGCCGATGTGATGCGCCAGTGACATCCGTCGCCCCCCACCCGCCCCTGGCCGAGCGCCTGCGCCCGCGCACGCTGGCCGACGTGATCGGCCAGCGGCATCTGCTGGGCGAAGGCATGCCGCTGCGCATCGCCTTCGAGTCGGGCCAGCCCCACAGCTGCATCCTGTGGGGGCCGCCCGGGGTCGGCAAGACGACCATCGCGCGCCTGATGGCCGACGCCTTCGACGCGCAGTTCATCGCCATCAGCGCCGTGCTCGGCGGCGTCAAGGACATCCGCGAGGCGGTGGACCAGGCCCAGGCCGCCGCCTCCGGCCTGCAGGCGCAGCGCACCATTGTGTTCGTGGACGAGGTGCACCGCTTCAACAAGAGTCAGCAGGACGCGTTCCTGTCGCATGTCGAATCGGGCCTGTTCACCTTCATCGGCGCGACCACCGAAAACCCTTCGTTCGAGGTCAACTCCGCGCTGCTGTCGCGCGCCGCCGTGTATGTGCTGCAGCCGCTGACCGAGGCCGACCTGGCGCAGCTGGTCGAGCGTGCCCAGGCGATGGGCGCGGTGCCGGCGATCGAGGCGCCGGCATTGCAGCGGCTGCTGGCCTATGCCGACGGCGATGCGCGGCGCCTGCTCAATACCCTGGAGACGCTGTCGGTGGCGGCCGGCGCGCAGCGCCTGCCGGAGATCACCGACGCCTGGCTGCTCAAGGTGCTGGGCGAGCGCATGCGCCGCTACGACAAGGGCGGCGAGCAGTTCTACGACACCATCAGCGCCTTGCACAAGAGCGTGCGCGGGTCGGACCCGGACGCCTCGCTGTACTGGTTCGTGCGCATGCTCGACGGCGGTGTCGATCCGCGCTACATCGCCCGGCGCCTGGTGCGCATGGCCGCCGAGGACGTCGGCCTGGCCGACCCGCGGGCCCTGCGCCTGGCGCTCGACGCCAGCGAGGTGTACGAGCGCCTGGGCTCGCCCGAGGGCGAACTGGCGCTGGCCGAATGCGTGGTGTACCTGGCCGTCGCGGCCAAGTCGAATGCGGTCTACGCGGCGTTCAACCAGGCCAAGGCGCTGGTGCGCAAGGACGGCACGCGGCCGGTGCCCATGCACCTGCGCAATGCGCCGACCCAGCTGATGAAAGACCTGGCCTACGGCAAGGACTACCGCTACGCCCACGACGAAGAGGGCGGCTATGCGGCCGGCGAGACCTACATGCCTGACGGCCTGCGCGGCACACGTTTCTATGAACCGGTCGAGCGCGGGCTGGAGATCCGCATCGCCGAAAAGCTTCGCGCCCTGCGCGCGCGCGACGCCGCCGCCGAACCCAAGCGGGAATGAGCCGCACTGGCGCCCTCGCGCAAACCGGGTAAACCCCGCCCCGATGCACACTGTGCCGGTGCAACCTCGTCGCTAGAATTTGGATGCACCGCCAAGCCCGCGCCGCAATGGCGGGTTTATTGCTAGCAGTTCCACAAGGCCTGCCCGACAGGCCGACACACTGGGCGACATTCGGCTGTAGGCCCTCAGAAGAAACGGAGCGCTTTCGTATGGACATCCTGCTGCAGCAGATCATCAACGGTCTGGTCCTGGGCAGCATGTATGCCCTGGTGGCCCTGGGTTACACCATGGTCTACGGCATCATCAACCTGATCAACTTCGCCCACGGCGAGGTGCTGATGGTGGGGGCGCTCACCAGCTGGGCGATCATCGTGGGCATGCAGGACGCCATGCCCAACGCGCCGGGCTGGATCATCCTGCTCATCGCGCTGGTCATTTCGTGCGTCGTGGCCGCCGCGCTCAATTTCGCGATCGAGAAGATCGCCTACCGGCCGCTTCGAAACAGCCCGCGGCTCGCACCGCTGATCACGGCCATCGGCATGTCCATCCTGCTGCAGACGCTGGCCATGATCATCTTCAAGCCCAACTACAAGCCCTACCCGTCGGTGATCCCGGTCGAGCCCATGTTCATCGGCGAGGCCGTCATCACCAGCACGCAGATCCTGGTGCTGGCCATGACCGCCATCTCGCTGTCGGTGCTGATGTACCTGGTCAATTACACCCGCCTGGGGCGCGCCATGCGGGCCACGGCCGAGAACCCGCGCGTGGCCGCGCTCATGGGCGTGCGGCCCGACACCGTGATCTCGGCCACCTTCATCATCGGCGCCGTGCTGGCCACCATCGCCGGCATGATGTTCGCGCTGAACTACGGCACGGTGCAGCACACCATGGGCTTCCTGCCGGGGCTCAAGGCTTTCACCGCCGCGGTGTTCGGCGGCATTGGCAACCTCGGCGGCGCGGTCGTCGGCGGCCTGCTGCTCGGCCTGATCGAGGCCATCGGCTCCGGCTACATCGGCGCCTTGACCGGCGGCGTGCTGGGCAGCCACTACGCCGACATCTTCGCCTTCGTCGTGCTGATCATCATCCTCACGCTGCGCCCGTCGGGCCTGCTTGGGGAGCGTGTCGCCGACCGGGCATGACGGGGCGCACACGATCATGATGCTGAACTTCCAAGACAAGCGCACCCTGGCTTTCTGGGCCGTGGTGTTGCTGCTGCTGCCCCTGCTGCTGCAGTCCATGGGCAACTTCTGGGTGCGCATCGCCGACGTCGCGCTGCTGTATGTGCTGCTGGCGCTGGGCCTGAATATCGTGGTGGGCTTCGCCGGCCTGCTCGATCTGGGCTTCGTGGCCTTCTTCGCCATCGGCGCGTACCTCTACGGCCTGCTGGCCTCGCCGCACCTGACCGAAACCTTCCCCTGGATCGCCCAGCTGTTCCCGACCGGCCTGCATGTCTCGGTGTTTTTGGCGATTCCGCTGGCCGCCTTGGTGGCGGGCGGCTTCGGCGTGTTGCTGGGGGCGCCCACGCTCAAGCTGCGCGGCGACTACCTGGCCATCGTCACGCTGGGCTTCGGCGAGATCATCCGGGTGTTCCTCAACAACCTCGATCACCCGGTCAACATCACCAACGGCCCCAAGGGCCTGGGCCAGATCGAAGCGGTGCATCTGTTCGGCGTCAACCTCGGGCGCGGCGTCAACGTCGGCGGCTTCACGCTGTCGGCGGTGACCCTGTACTACTACCTGTTCCTGGTGCTGGTTGTCGCCAGTGTCGTCGTGTGCCACCGGCTGCAGCTGTCGCGCATCGGCCGCGCCTGGATGGCGATCCGCGAAGACGAGATCGCGGCCAAGGCCATGGGCATCAACACCCGCAACATGAAACTTCTGGCCTTCGGCATGGGCGCCACCTTCGGCGGCGTTTCCGGTGCGATGTTCGGCGCCTTCCAGGGCTTCGTCTCGCCCGAGTCGTTCAGCCTGA
>JAZKDA010000111.1:0-815 GCA_040387815.1 Pseudomonadota bacterium
CTGCTGGCGATACCCCGGCCTGTGCTGCGGACTTGAGCGCTGGCATTCGGGCGCTCAGGCCGGCGTCCGCTGCGCCTGGGTCAGAAGGCTGCGCACTTCCTCGTCGCTACATTGCGGAAACTGCCGGTACCACTGGCCCACCGAGTCGAACGGCTCGGGCGTCGCACCGAACACGAGCAGATCGACCAGCGGGCGCAGCCGCTGAGCCGCCTGGACCGAGCCGACCGGCGCGGCCACGGCCAGCATCCGCGGATGGAGCTTGCGCACCGCCTCGACCGCGGCTTGGAGGGTGGCGCCGGTGGCCACGCCGTCGTCGACCAGCAGCACACTCTTGCCTTCCAGCTTCAAGGGCCGGCAGCCCTGGCGGTACAGGAGTTCGCGCCGCGCCAGTTCCTCGGTCTCGCGACGCACGATGGCCTGCAATTGCTCCGCGCTCACCATCCGCCCAGCCACCGGCTCCATGACCAGGACGCCGCCGCTGGCGATGGCGCCCACGGCGTATTCGGGGTTGTGCGGCAGGCCCAGCTTGCGGACCACGAAGACGTCCAGCGGCGCGTGCAGGGCCTGGGCGATCTGAAAGGCCACGGGGACGCCGCCGCGCGGCAGCGCCAGCACGATCAGGTCCGGTACGTCACGCAGGGGTTCCAATTCGCCGGCGAGCAGTTCCCCGGCCCGCAGACGGTCGGCGAACGGCAGATGGTCGAGCATGGTCATGGCCCGACCCTCAGTCGGCGGCTTCGAAGGCCAGCAGGTGGGCGACGAACCAGTCGGCCGCCATCTGGCCGGAGCAGTGTGGCGACGGCCCGGACGAACGT
>JAZKDA010000111.1:825-2242 GCA_040387815.1 Pseudomonadota bacterium
CCGCGCAACTGGCGGTAGGCGGCTTCGTTCACAGCGACGCGTTCGGCGTCGCGGCTGCCCGCCAGCAGCAGGGTTGGCGCCTTGATGGAGGCGAGCACCGTCGGGCCGGCCTGGTCCGGGCTGCCTGCGACGCACACCAGGGCCTGCACCTGAGCGCCCAGGCGGGCCGCCGCGATCAGCGCCGGCGCGGTCCCCGCGGACACGCCGCACAGGCCCAGCGGCAGCGACGCCAGTTCGGGCTGCTGGCGCAGCCACTCGGCGATGTCCATCACGCGGCGGGTCAGCAGCGCGACGTCCATCCCGTGCTGTCCGCCCTGCGGATGCTGCTGCTGTTCGTCAACGGTGAGCAGGTCCAGCAGCAGGGTGGACACGCGCGACCCGTGCACAGGGCTCGCCAGCCTGCGGTCTTCGACGCAATGGCGGCCATGGCCGCGGCCATTGACGAACAAGACCAGGGCCGACGAGCCAGCCGGCTCGATCAGGTCGCCAAAGAGCGTTCCTTCAGCCAGCGGGATGCGCACTTCGCGCACCGGATGCGTTGCCGTCTGCATGCGTCCACCTCCATCACGCTGACCTTAGACGTGCCGGGCGCGGCTGGCTGTCAGCCGAGCGGAATGGCGCGGTAGGAAAGGGCCGACATGGCGAGATTCACGCCCTGGCCGGCGGGGCTCCCGCCGGTTGCGATGGCGCGAGCTTCTTGACGAACACCATGCTGCGGCGGTCCCAGTTGTACTTGCGCTTGCGCGCCTCGGGCAGCCAATCGGGATCGGCCTGCACGAAGCCGCGCTTGAGAAACCAGTGCATGGTGCGTGTGGTGAGCACGAAGATGCTGTCCAGGCCCATTGCCCGGGCGCGCTGCTCGATGCGCTTCAAGATCTTCTCGCCGTCGCCCTGGCCCTGGCTTTGCGGCGACACCGTCAGGGCCGCCATTTCGGCGGTGCGCGCCTCGGGGTAGGGGTAGAGCGCGGCGCAGGCGAAGATGACGCCGTCGTGCTCGACGATGGTGTAGTTGGCGACGTCGCGCTCGATCTCGTTGCGGTCACGCTTGACCAGGGTGCCGTCGCGCTCGAAGGGTTCGATCAATTGCAGGATGCCGCCCACGTCGTCAGGCGTGGCCTCGCGCAGCTCCTCGAGCTTTTCGTCGATCACCATGGTGCCGATGCCGTCGTGCACGTACACCTCCAGCAGCAGCGAGCCGTCGACCTTGAAGGGCAGGATGTGGCTGCGCTCGACGCCGCCCTTGCAGGCCTTGACGCAGTGTTGCAGGTAGAAGCCGACATCGGTGGGCCGCTGCGGGGGGGGCAGGCTGGCGATGATCCGCTCGGCGGTGGCCAGGGGCAGCTCGGTGTCGATGGGGTTGTCCTCGGCCTCGGGCGCGCTGGGCTCGACCCGGATGCCCGGCACCTCGGTCAGGAAG
>JAZKDA010000112.1:0-8231 GCA_040387815.1 Pseudomonadota bacterium
ACAACCGTGACTTCGCCGGCATGCTGGCCGAAGACATCAAGGTGCGCGAGTACCTCAAGGCCAAGCTGAAGAACGCTGCTGTTTCGCGCATTCTGATTGAGCGCCCCGCCAAAAACGCCCGCATCACGATTTTCTCGGCACGCCCGGGCGTGGTGATCGGCAAGAAGGGCGAGGACATCGAAAACCTCAAGCGCGAACTGGCTCAGCGCCTGGGCGTGCCGGTGGCAGTCAACATCGAAGAAGTGCGCAAGCCTGAAATCGATGCCAAGCTGATCGCCGACAGCATCACCCAGCAGCTCGAAAAGCGCATCATGTTCCGCCGCGCCATGAAGCGCGCCATGCAGAACGCGATGCGCCTGGGCGCCCAGGGCATCAAGATCATGTCCGCCGGCCGTCTCAACGGCATCGAGATCGCTCGTACCGAGTGGTATCGCGAAGGCCGTGTGCCGCTGCACACGCTGCGCGCCGACATCGACTATGGCTTTTCCGAAGCCAAGACCACCTACGGCGTCATTGGCGTCAAGGTCTGGGTCTACAAGGGCGACACCCTGGGCCGCACCGATGCGCCGTCGCTGGACAGCACGCCGCGTCCGGAAGGCGAAGAGCGTCGTGGCCCGCGTGGTCCCCGCCGCGATGGCCGCCCGGGCGATCGTCCCTCGGGTGACCGCCGTGGCGCTCCGCGCCGCAATGTGGGCGCCGGCGCTGGCACTGCCAACGTCGCCCCGGCCGATGGCAGCGACAAGCCGCAAGAAGCAACCCCAGGTGCTGATGCATCGAAACCTGCCGTTAAGCGCGTTCGCAAAGTCGCCGCGCCGGGTAGCACACCCGACGGCAAAGGAGAGTAACCATGCTGCAACCCGCTCGCCGCAAATACCGCAAAGAGCAGAAGGGCCGCAACACCGGCATCGCCACCCGAGGCAACTCGGTGGCATTCGGTGACTTCGGCCTGAAGTCCACGGACCGTGGCCGTTTGACGGCCCGCCAGATCGAAGCCGCGCGTCGCGCGATTTCCCGTCACGTCAAGCGTGGCGGCCGCATCTGGATTCGTGTGTTCCCCGACAAGCCGATCTCCCAGAAGCCCGCTGAAGTGCGCATGGGTAACGGCAAGGGAAACCCCGAGTACTACGTGGCTGAGATCCAGCCCGGCAAGGTACTCTACGAGATCGTCGGCGTCCCCGAGGAACTGGCCCGTGAAGCGTTCAAGCTGGCTGCCGCCAAGCTGCCGCTGCGCACCACGTTCGTCAGCCGCATGATCGGCGCATGATTTCAGGAGAACAATCGATGACGAAATCTGCTGAACTGCGTCAAAAAGACGTTGCCGGCCTGGAAGCCGAGGTCAAGGAACTGCAAAAGGCCCATTTTGGCCTGCGCATGCAAAAGGCCACGCAACAATTGAACAACACTGCCTCGCTGCGCGTGACGCGCCGCGACATCGCGCGCGCCAAGACCATCCTGGCCCAAAAGCGCGCGGCCACCGCAGGCGGCTCCGCCACCGAAGGTGGCTCCAATTCCGCCACCAAGTAAGGAGTGAACATGACGGAAGCCAAAACCTCCCTCAAGCGCACCCTGATCGGCAAGGTGGTGAGCGACAAGCGTGCCAAGACCGTGACGGTCCTGGTCGAGCGCCGCGTCAAGCATGAGCTCTACGGCAAGATCGTTGCCAAGTCGAGCAAGTACCACGCGCACGACGAAAACGGCGAGTTCCACATCGGTGATTTGATCGAGATCACCGAGAGCCGTCCGATCTCCAAGACCAAGAACTGGGTTGCCACCCGCCTGGTCGAAAAAGCCATCGCGGTCTGATTCCCCCCGAGCGCGAAGCTCATTCAAAACGGCCCACAATGTGGGCCGTTTTGCTTTTTTGATGAGGAGTTCCAGATGATCAAGGTTGGCGACAATATCGATGAGAAGTTTCAGATGATCAAGGTCGGAGACCGCTTGCCCAGCGTGACGCTGCAGGAGTATTCGGCTGTCGAGGGCAACGGTTGCGTCATCGGTGCCAATCCCGTCGACGTTGTCAAGGCTGCCGCGGGCAAGACCATCGCCATCTTCGGCCTGCCGGGCGCGTTCACCCCGACCTGCTCGGCCAAGCATGTGCCTGGCTATGTGGCCCGCCACGACGAGCTCAAGAAGGCCGGCGTCGACGAAATCTGGTGCGTGAGCGTCAACGATGCCTTCGTGATGGGCGCCTGGGGTGTTGACCAGAAGGTGGGTAACAAGGTGCGCATGCTCGGCGATGGCAGCGCCGATTTCGCCAAGGCCACCGGTCTTACCCTGGACTTCAGCAACCGTGGCATGGGGCTTCGCAGCCGTCGCTACTCGATGCTGGTCAAGGACGGCAAGGTGACCACCCTCAACCTCGAGGATGGCGGCAAGTTCGAGGTGAGCGGCGCCGACACCCTGCTGGAACAAGCCCGCGCCTGAGCCGCGCCACCCAGACCTTGCGCATCGACTACAGGTCGACTTTGAGGTAGTGGGCCCCCGGCAACGGGTTGTGATAGTAGGGCGGAATGGACTTGAAGCCCAGGTCCTCGTAGAGCGCCCGCGCCGCCTCCATGTCGTCCAGCGTGTCCAGCAGCACGCTGGAGTAGCCGCCCCGGTGCGCGGCATCGAGGACGGCCTCGGCCAGTCGCCGGCCCAGGCCGAACCCGCGAAACGCCTTGCGCACGTAAAGACGCTTCATCTCGGCCGCGTTGGTGTGGTCGCTCGCGTGCAGCGGCCGCAGGGCGCAGCAGCCGGCGAGTGCTCCGTCCACCCAAGCCAATAACAGTTCCCCGCTTGGGGGAGCGTAGTCGCCTGGCAGGCTGGCCAACTCCTCTTCGAAGGACTGGAAGCACAGGTCCACGCCCAGGCTTGCCGCGTATTCCCGGAACAGTTCCCGTACGGCCTGGTATTCGGACGGTGAGCTGGCGGGGGTGAGCTCGATGACGGGGTGCGAGATGGGTTCCACTGCGATCAAGGCACTTGGGGGCCGATCAGTGTAGCCAGCGCTCGGGGGCGTGCAAGCGCAGCGGTTCCCCTAGGGGCGCCATCGGCCAAGTTCGTGTTAAATGCATGCGGTTCAAACTCCACACTGCGGATGTCCGACTTGCTCAATCATCCCGCTGTCCAAGCGGGCATCGTTCCATTTGTGTTGGCGCTATTGATCGGTGCGGTGCTGGCGCCGACGCGCTTGCTGGGTCTGGCGCAACTGGCGGGCTTTCTGGCCGTCGTCGGGCTGGCCTTCGGCTTTTCCTTCGTTCCGCTGACCGCCGTGCGCAAGCTGGTGGTGTCCGCGGTTGCGTCTGGCGTGGCACTAATCGTGCTGGAGGTGGCGGCGGCAGCGGACAAGTCGCGACTTAGGGCGCTCGTGCTCTTGTCGGCCGCGGCGGCCTGCCTGTGGATGCTGTCGCGCCTGGTCGAGCAAAGGGCCTGGTCTGATGTCCTGTTGCCGGCGGCGGCATCGGCACTGTTCGTGGCTGCGATGGTCGAGGCCATGCTGCGGGCCAGCCGGGACCCATTCAAAGGTGCGGCGGCCGGCCTGTCATTGGGGCTTGGCACGGGCGCACTGGCGCTGCTGGGATCGTCGGTCGTTCTCGCGATGGGCGCCATTGGCGTGGGCGCGGCTGCCGGCGCCTGTCTGCTGCTGCAGATGCTGCGCCGCCGCGCCACGCCGACTGGCGCCACCATCAGTCTGCCCGCTGCCCTGATCTGCGCATTGACAGTCACTCTCGTCGCCTGGCAGGGCACCTTGCCCTGGTATTGCCTGCTGCCGCTGTTGGCGACGCCCTGGGCCGCATCGCTGGGGCCGACGCGGGGTCATGCCTTTGTGCGGGCGCTGATCGCGGCGACCCTGGCACTCGTTCCCATGCTGCTGTCCATCGGACTGGCCCTGGCGGCCGGCCGGCAGTTCCCCTGAGGTCCACGGTTTTACCCACAAGGAGATACCCATGAAACGCCTGATCAAGTTCCTGCCCGTCCTGCTGTTCCCGTTCGGCGCCTTGGCCAACCCGGTGAATTACGCGATCGACCCGGAGCACACCTTCGCCTACTTCACCGTCACCCATCTGGGCATGACGACGATTCAAGGCCGCTTCGATCAGACGGCCGGCAAGGTGACCGTCGACTTGCCCGCCAAGACTGGCTCCATGGAGATCCAGGTTCCCACTGCCTCAGTGTCCACCGGCCTGCGGCGCCGGGACGACATGCTCAAGGGTCCGGACTGGTTCAACAGCAATGAATTCGCCAACATGGCCTATCGCTCCACGCGGTTCGCCTTTGCCGGCGACAGGCTCGAGAGCATCGAGGGCACGCTGACCCTGGCGGGCGTTACCAAGCCCTTGAAGCTGAACGTGACGACCTTCAAGTGCGGCACACACCCCTTCAACCGCAAGCCGATGTGCGGCGCGACCGCCGAAGCCACGCTCAAGCGGTCGGATTTTGGGGTCAAGGCGGCGATGGGCGCCGTGGCGGATGAGGTTCGCCTGCAACTGAGCGTCGAGGCCTTCGCCGAATAGGCCCCCGCGACGCACGAAGCCGCTTGGGGGCAGGCCTTGACCTCAGGCCTGCGCCAGCAACTTTTCGATCAGGCGGTGCAGTTCGGCGAAATCAGGCGCGCCGATGTAGCGCTTGACGATCTGCCCACGCTTGTCCACGACATAGGTGGTGGGTGTGAGCGCAACGTCGCCCCATGCCTTTGCCACGACACCGGTGTTGTCGATGGCGACCTGGAAGGGCAGCTTACGTGACTCGGCGAAGTTCACCACGTAGGCGGGCGGGTCGTAGCTCATCGCGACGGCCAGGGTGTCGAAGCCGCGGGCGTGGTACTTGGTGTGCGTGGCGACCAGTTCGGGCATCTCGGCGACGCAGGTGGTGCAGCTGGTGGCCCAGAAATTCACCAGGGTCACGCGGCCTTTGAGGTCCGACGTGGTCTTTTGACTGCCGTCGAGCAGGACGAAGGTGGACGCTGGCGCCTGCGCGCTGCCGGTGCTGAGGAACACGCCCGCCGCCACAGCCAGAACCACCGCCGCTGCAGCGGCGCCGAAAATTCGCTTGTTCATCGTCTTCATGATGTGAAGACGCCATTGTGCCCTGGACCGGTCACTGACCCAAGGCGAGGGTCATGGCGGCCTGCAGGTGCTGGGTGACGGCGTCGCGGCCGACCCGGCTGATGCTGGTGTCGTCCCAGGTCGAAAGCTCGAAGCCGCTGTCGCTGGAAGTGATCTCCACCGCCGGCAGATCCAGCCCCTGGCGGGCCACCTCGGCACGCAGGGCGTCGAAGGATTCGTCGTGCAGGCTCTCGTCGATCACGATCAGCGCGGGCAGCGCCGCCTTGCACTGGCGGATCGCTTCGGCCATGGTCGGCGCCGACTCGAGATTCATGCGCATGCGCCGGCAGATGTCCTTGACCTCGCGCAGCAGCCGGTGGTCATCGGTGACCAGCAAGGCGGTGGCACCGTCGGCCGCCTTGGCGCCGTGGGACATCTGCCAGGTGTCGGGGCCGAGATGGCGCTCACCTTCCTGGGCGGTCAGGCCCGAAAGGGTGTTGACCGTCCGAGGAAACTCGAGCGACAGCTGGACATAGGCGGGCGTGATGTCCCGATGCACGGTCACGCCCATGGCGCGGGCGGTGTGCACAATCAGTTGCCAGGCCAGGTTGTCCGGCACGCGCTCATCGGGCATGCCGGGGGGAGGCTCCTGGCGCAAGGATCTGACCACCAGCAGGCCGTGCTCCGGCCAGTTTTTCATGCCCAGCTTGACCAGCAGCTTGTCGCCCATCTGCGCGGCCCAGCCGAAGGTCGCCTCGAGCAGGCTGACCAGCAGGCCGGGGTCGACGATCACGTCGACCGGGCGAAGTTGCTGGCGCAAGCCCAGACCGGCGCGACGCCAGCTGGCATTGGGTTGCATGAGCACGTCCAGCGCGGCCTCGTGCAGGGCCAGGCGCTCGTGCGACTGGCGCAGGTGCCCGTCGGCCAGCCGACCGAGCTGCTGACTGTGCAGGCTGATGGTGTGGACGCGTTGGAGCGCCGCTTCCAGGGCGTCCTGCTGCGCGGGCACCAGAACCCGCTGTTCGCGCAAACCGCGCAACAGCGCGTCAAGGTCGGAGACTGGCGGCGCGAGGCTTGCGCCGATGGCTTGCGCCATCTGGGCGGCGCTGACCTCCTCAGTGGCGTCCGCGGCCTTGGGGTCTTTGTTGGGTGTTGCTGCTGCCGACATGATGGCGCGAGGCTCCTTTGCTGCCGCACTCTAGGCGCAAACCGGGCTTCCCGCCACTGCTGCGCTAGGGGCCGATGCCGTCGACCAACACTCGCACCAGGTCGCCAGGGGCGCTGACCATCGGGTCATGGCCGGTCTTGATCTCGATCACACGACCGCCGCGCTGCCAGTGCCCGCCCCAGAAGGATGGGTCGGCCAGGCGCAGGCGGATGGCGTCGATGGTCGCCAGGGCGGGTGCCGTGCAACTGACGAAGGTGCGGCGCACGGCCGCGACCCGGGCGATGTCGAAATCCAGAGGCGCGGTGTAGGTGTGGCCGGGGTGCGGCGTCTGCCGCCGCAGCAGCCAGGCGTGGTCGGCCCCCGACAGGCCGAAGACCTGCGGGTCGGGTGGCGCGAGGGTGTAGTCGGGCGAGGCCTTGGCGGCGGCCAGCCTGGCTTCGCGCGTGGTGGTGGCCTGCGTGCTGCTCCAGCTCTCGCCGGGAAGCGGCACCACGGCATCCACATAGACCAGATGGCGCAGGCGCGCGGCCATCCGGTCGGCGATGGCGGTGCCGATCATCCCGGCATAGGAGTGGACAGCCAGCACCACGTCGTCGAGCTCCTCGGCCTCGAGGGTCTGGGCGACGTCGGCGATGTGGGTCTCCAGCGTGATGGCCGAGGACAGCAGGTGCGCCCGCTCGCCCAGACCGGTCAGCGTCACGGCATGGACGCGATGGCCCGCGGCCGTCAGGGCCCGCACCACGCGGTGCCAGCACCACCCGCCGTGCCAGGCGCCATGAACCAGTACGAAATTCGCCATGAAAGTCTCCCAGGTCGTCCACGAAAAGTGGGCCGCTCAGCCGGCCCTTGTCCGGGCGACCGCTTCATTGTGGGCCACTTGGGTGCATTTTCGGCGGGGCACACGGGATAATCCTCGTCAATGAATGCCATCTTGATCATTGGTCACGCGCCGCTGGCTCATGCGCTGCGCCAATGTGCGCTGCACGTGTTTCCAGACTGCGGTCCGAGCGTTGCCGCCATCGACGTGCAGCCCAACCTCTCACCCGACGAAACCCTGGCGACCGCGCGCATCGCCATGGAGCAGTTGACGCATTCGCCGCAGGTCAAGGGCGTGCTCGTGCTGACGGACATCTTTGGCGCCACGCCGAGCAATGTCGCGCAACGCCTGGTGGACGGCGTGCGTTCGCGCCTGGTCACCGGCGTCAACCTGCCCATGGTGCTGCGTAGCGTGAGCTACCGGCATGAACCCCTGGAGGCGCTGGTGGCGCGCGCCGTGACCGGTGGTACGCAAGGCGTGATGCAGGTGTCGACCTCGGCGCCCCAGAATCAGAACAACAGACGCAAAGATGATCAAGACAAACACGACCATCAGCAATAAGCTGGGCCTGCACGCCCGCGCGTCGGCCAAGCTCACCAAGCTGGCCGGCGCGTTCCCGTGCGAGGTGTGGATCAGCCGAGGGGAGCGGCGCGTGAACGCCAAGAGCATCATGGGCGTGATGATGCTGGCCGCCGGCATCGGCACCGAGGTCACGGTGGAGACCGAGGGCGAGCGCGAGCAGGAAGCGATGGACGCACTGCTGGCCCTGATCCACGACAAGTTCGGCGAGGGCGAATGACGGAGGTACCCGCATGACGTTCGCCATCCACGGCCTGCCGGTGGCCCGTGGCATCGCCATCGGACGGGCGGTGCTGATGGCCGGCCGCGTCGACGTGGCCCACTACTTCATCGAGCCCGCGCAGGTCGCGGCCGAGATCGACCGCGTGCGCGCCGGCCGCGATGCGGTGGTCGAGGAGATCCGCCGGCTGCAGCACACCATCACCGGCATGGGCCCCAAGGAAGCGCCTCACGAGTTGTCGGCCTTGCTCGACGTCCACCTGATGCTGCTGCAGGACCCGGACCTCATCGCCGGCGTCAAGCATTGGATCACCGACCGGCTCTACAACGCGGAGTGGGCACTGACAACGCAGCTGGAGGCGATTTCGCGCCAGTTCGACGAGATGGAGGACGAGTACCTGCGCGAGCGCAAGGCCGACCT
>JAZKDA010000113.1:0-5349 GCA_040387815.1 Pseudomonadota bacterium
AGCAGGCCGACGGCTCCACCAGCCGCAAGTACGGCGGCACCGGCCTGGGCCTGGCGATCAGCCGCGAGCTGTCGAAGTTGCTGGGCGGCGAGATCCGCCTGGCCAGCGCGCCAGGGCAGGGCAGCACGTTCACGCTGTACCTGCCGGCGCACTTCCCGTCCACCCGCAGCCTGCGGCGACCGGCCCCGCTGGCCGATCCGCGCGAGCCGCGCGATCCGCATGACAACACGCCGCCGCGCCGGCTTCCGCCGCCGTTCTCGGTGCCACAGGCCCCGGCCGACGCCGTGGCCGATGCACACGCCGACGCGCAAGCGCCAGCGACGTCGGTCAACGCCGTGGGTGACGACCGCGACACCATCGGGACCGGCGACACCGTGCTGCTGATCGTCGAGAACGACCTGGCGTTCGCGCGCTTCCTGATGGACGCCGCGCGAGCCAAGGGCTTCAAGGTGCTGGTCACCGAGTTGGGCGCCAGCGCGCTCACCCTGGCCGGCCAGTTCATGCCGGCGGCCATCACGCTGGACATGGTCCTGCCCGACATGGATGGCTGGCGCGTGCTCGATCGCCTCAAGCAGGATCTGATCACCCGCCACATCCCGGTGTGCGTCATCTCCACCGACGATTCGCTCACGCGCGCCTTTGCCGGCGGCGCCATCGCCTTCGTCGAAAAGCCGATCCCCACCCGCGAGGTGCTCGACGGCATGCTCGACGCGCTGCGGTCACACTGCGGGCGGTCGCAACGCAATGTGCTGGTGGCCTTGGCCGACGAGACGCCCCGCCGCCGGCTCCTTGAATTGCTGGACCATGAAGCCATCACGCCGGTGACGCTGACTGACCCCGCGCGGCTGGTGGCGGCCCTGGCCGGCAACCGGTTCGATGCGCTGGTACTCGACGACGCGATGGCGGCGCGGCTCGATGCGGCGCGCGTGCGCGAAGCCGCCGCCGCGCAGGGCAGCCTGGGCCCCTTGCCGGTGATCGTGCTGCGCGAAGGCGCCGCACCGGCCGGGCATGCGCCCTGGGCCGGCGGCGAGGTGCTGCGGGTGCAGGAAGTCGCCACAGCCGAGGCCTTGTTCGACGCGGCGCTGTCCGCCATGCACGTGGATTCGCAGCGCCTCTCGGACGACCGGCGCACGCTGCTGGGCGAGCTGGCCAGCGCCAGCCGGCCGCTGGCGGGCCGGCGTGTGCTGATCGTCGACGACGACATGCGCAACATCTTCGCGCTGGCGACCGCTCTGGAGGAGCATTCCATGGACATCATCTGGGCCGACAACGGCCGTGAGGCCATCAACCGCGTCGCCAACGACCCCGACATCGACGTCGTGCTGATGGACATCATGATGCCGGAGCTCGATGGCATGGAGACCATGAAGGCGATCCGCAAGCTGCCGCAGGGCCGTCACCTGCCGATGATCGCGGTCACCGCCAAGGCCATGAAGGGCGATCGCGAGAAATGCATCGAGGCCGGCGCCTGGGACTACCTGTCCAAGCCCGTCAACACGAACGACCTGCTGTCGGTGCTGCGTGCATGGGTGCATCAATGACCGGGCGGCTGTTGGACCCGTTGGGCACCGCCACGGCCCGCGCCGATGGCAAGGCCAACATCCTGATCGTGGACGATCTGCCTGAAAAGCACATTGTCCTGCGCAGCATTCTCGAGGAGCTGGGCGAGAACGTCGTCAGCGCACGCTCGGGGCGCGAGGCCCTGGCGCAGGTGTTGAACAACGAGTTCGCCGTGATCCTGCTGGATGTGAACATGCCCGACATCGACGGCCTGGAGACCGCCAGCCTGATCCGGCAGTACAAGCGCTCGGCGCAGACACCCATCGTCTTCATCACCGCGTATGTCGACGAGCTTCAGGCCAAGCGCGGTTATGCCCTGGGCGCGGTCGACTACATCCCCTCGCCGGTCGTGCCGGAGGTGCTGCGCTCCAAGGTGCGGGTGTTCGTCGAGCTCTATCGGATGAACCGGCAGCTGCAGCTGCGCGCCGCCGAGCGCGAGGCGCTGGGCCGCGCCGAAGCCGCACGCGCTTCCGCCGAGGCGGCGATCTTCCGCGCCGACTACCTGGCCGAGGCCAGCCAGCGCCTGTCGCGATCGCTGGAGATGGAGCAGACCGTCGATGCCCTGCTGGACGTGGCCGTGCCCATGCTGGGTGACCGCGCCTTGCTGGTCAGCGTCGACCTCGACGGGCATGTGGTCTGCCAACGCGCGAACCCGACCCCCGCCGCCGACGGGCCCATGGAGCTTTCCCCGGCTGTCGCATCGGCCGTGCACCAGGCCGTGATGCAGCACCGGCCGCAGCGCTGGCTGGCGCCCGGCCCGGCCGACAGCGGCCTGCGCGCCGTGCTGGCCTTTCCTCTGATCGAAGGCGAGCGCCCCCGTCGCGCGCTGGTGCTGATGTCGCGCATCGACTTCGACCCGACGCGAACCGCCCTGGCCACCGAGGTCGCCAGCCGTGCGGCCATCGCGCTGGAGAACGCGCGCCTGTACAGCGCCGTCAAGCAGGCCGACAGGCGCAAGAACGAGTTCCTGGCGATGTTGGCCCACGAGCTGAGAAACCCGCTCGCGCCGATTCGCAATGCCGTCCACATCATGCGGGGCACCACCGTCGAGCCGGCCACCTTGCACTGGGCACGCGACGTCATCAGCCGCCAGGCCGACCACATGAGCCGGCTGATCGACGACCTGCTCGACGTCTCGCGCATCGTGCAGGGCAAGGTGGTCGTCAAGCCCGAGTCGTTGGACCTGGCGAGCCTGGTCGAGCGCTCGATGGAGTCGAGCGAGCCGCGGCTGGCCGCGCGCGGACAGCGCTTGACCGTCACATTGCCCGACTGTCCCGTGCGCCTGCATGGCGACCCGGTACGGCTGGCGCAGGTGCTGTCCAACCTCGTGAACAACGCCTCGAAGTTCTCTCCCGATGGCAGCACGATCGAACTGGAGGCCGGCTTCGACGGCGCCCAGGCCCGCATCTGCGTGCGTGACAAGGGCTGCGGCATCGAGCCGGAGTTCCTGCCGCACATCTTCGAGCTGTTCGTGCAGGGCGACCAGACCCTCGACCGCGCCCAGGGCGGGCTGGGCATCGGACTGACATTGGTCAAGCATCTGGTGGAGCTGCATCATGGCGATGTGGAGGCCCACAGCAATGGCCCAGGCACCGGGTGTGAGGTGCGGGTGCGGCTGCCCGCACTGGCCGGCGCGCCCGCCTTGCTGGCGACAACGCCGCCTCCCAATGCCACGCCCGCAGCGGACGCGCAACCCTCGCGCCGTGTGCTGGTGGTCGACGATCTGGCCGCCTCGGCCGAGACGCTGATGCTGCTTCTGGAGATGGAGGGATACACCGTGCGCATCGCCGCCGACGGCCCCAGCGCGCTGGAGGCGGCGCAAGAGTTTCGCCCCGATGTCGTCCTGCTCGACATCGGCCTGCCCGGCATGAACGGCTTCGAGGTGGCCCAGCGCCTGCGGGCGATGCCGGTGTGCTGCGACGCGCTGCTCGTCGCACTCACCGGATACGGCGAGGCCGAAAGCCGCGTACGCTCGGTCGAGGCCGGCTTCGATTTCCACATGGTCAAGCCCGCCGACGTCGGCCTGCTGCTCTCGCTCATCGCCCACCCGGAAAAGGCCCGCCGCGCCCGAGTGGCCTGATCGGCGCTGCTACAATCGCCGGCTGCACAGGAGAGGTGGATGAGCGGTTTAAGTCGCACGCCTGGAAAGCGTGTGAGGGTTAATAGCCCTCCGCGGGTTCGAATCCCGCCCTCTCCGCCATAGCTGAGGACATCCCAAAAGCCCTTGTAAGTCAACCGCTTGCAAGGGCTTTATTTTGGGACTTCTTTCCACCGCTGAACGATCGGAGCTATGCATGGCCACAGACCTCATCCTTCACCACTTCGACAGCTCCCCGTTCGCCGAAAAAATCCGGCTGATTCTGGGGGCCAAGTCCGCGCGCTGGCGCTCGGTCAAGATCCCGATGCTCATGCCAAAGCCGGACGTGGTGGCGCTGACGGGGGGCTACCGGCGCACGCCGACCCTGCAGATCGGCGCCGACATCTGGTGCGATTCGGCGCTCATCGCCCGGGTGATCGACCAGCGGCTTGCAGGGCCCGTGCTTCACCCCAAAGAGGTTCCGCTGGCGCCGGTGCTGGCGCAATGGGCCGACTGGACTTTGTTCTGGAGCGTGATCGACTTCGCCTCGCAGCCGGCGTGCATCGAGCACCGCTTCAGCCATCTCTCGCAAGAAGAGCGCGCGGCCATTGCGGCCGACCGCACGCCGTTTCGCGCCAGTGTGCCGCGGCTCACGGCCGACGATGCGGCCGCCAACCTGAACCAGTACCTGGCGACCCTGCAGGCGCAGTTGGCCAGCGGGCACGAGTTCCTTCTTGGTCCCCTGACCATCGCCGACTTCAGCGTCGCCCACTGCCTCTGGCACCTGCGCCGGGCCGGGCCGCCGGCGCAATCGTTGGTAGCGCCGTACACGCGGCTGCTGGAATGGCACGAGCGTATCCTGGCATTCGGCCACGGCAGCAGCGACGAGATGCGCTCCGCCGATGCGGTCGCGATCGCCGCGCAGGCGCAAGGCCATGAGCCGACGACCTTCGTCGCGCAAGCCGGGCTGGCCCAGGGGCAGCGGATTGCCGTCGCCGCCACCGACTATGGCATGGAGCCCAGCGAGGGCATTCTGGTGGGGCTGAGTCCCAGCGAGGTCGTGCTGTCGCGAACCGATGCGCGGGCTGGCACGGTTCATGTCCATTTCCCACGCGCCGGCTTTCGTATCGTGCCTTCCGGGGCATAGCCCCCACGCCGCTGTTGCCCCGCGCTAGGCAGCGCAACGCAACGGCCTTGATATCGGTCAATGCGCGTGGCGGGTGCAGCGGTCCATAGTGGGGTCAAACTCAGGAGACCGCCATGGACCTCGCCGCCCAACAGCTCAGCGCGCCCACGCCCACCGCCGGCGGCAGGTGGGTGCGCTGGTTCGAGGAGGTAGGCATTGACGACGTGCCGCTGGTGGGCGGCAAGAACGCCTCGCTGGGGGAGATGGTGCGTGCATTGGGCTCTTCGGGCATTCGGGTGCCCGGCGGCTTTGCGGTCACGGCCGATGCGTATCGCGAGGTGCTCGACCGGGCGGGTGCATGGCCCCGCTTGAAGCAGGCGCTTGAGGGCCTGGACGTGCGCGACGTGAACGACCTCGCGGTGCGCGCGCGGGCGGCCCGCGATATCGTTGGGCAGGCGCCGTTTCCCAACGAGATGGTCACCGAGATCATCCAGGGTTGGCGACGGCTGCAGGCGCTGCACGGCCAGGACGTCACGGCCGCCGTGCGCAGCTCCGCGACCGCCGAAGACATGCCCGACGCCAGCTT
>JAZKDA010000113.1:5359-8901 GCA_040387815.1 Pseudomonadota bacterium
GGCGAGGCACAGTTGCTCGACAGCGTTCGCAAGTGCTTCGCCAGCCTGTTCATGGACCGCGCCATTGCCTACCGAGCCGACCGCGGCATCGACCACCTCAAGGTCTGGCAATCGGTGGGCGTGATGAAAATGGTGCGCGCCGGCCGCGCTTGCAGCGGCGTGAGCTTCACACTCGACACCGAGACCGGCTTTCGCGACGTGGTGTTCATCACTGGCGCCTGGGGGCTGGGCGAGAACGTTGTCCAGGGCACCGTGGACCCCGACGAGTTCTACGTGTTCAAGCCGACGCTTCGCACAGGCCACCGCAACGTGCTGCGGCGCAAGCTGGGCGGCAAGGAGATTCGCATGGTGTACGCCAGCACCGCTGGGCGAGACAGCACGCGCAATGTTCCAACCGCTGCCGAGGAGCGTGAGCGTTACTGCCTGACGGACGCCGAGGTGGTCGAGCTGGCCGAGGCGGCGCTGCGCATCGAGGAGCACTACAGCGCGCGGGCCGGCGCGCCGACGCCGATGGACGTCGAATGGGCCAAGGACGGCGTCGACGGCAAGCTCTACATCGTGCAGGCGCGCCCGGAAACCGTGGCCTCGCGCCAGGCGGCCGGCCGCATGGAAACCTTCCGCCTGCAGGGTAGCGGACCGGTGCTGGCCGAAGGGCGGGCGGTGGGCAGCCGCATCGCCGTGGGCACCGCGCGCGTGGTGGCCCATGTCGACGAGCTGGGCGCCTTTCGCCCTGGCGAGGTGCTGGTGGCCGACACCACGATGCCGGACTGGGGCACGGTGATGAAGACCGCGGGCGCGGTCGTCACCAACCGGGGAGGGCGCACCTGCCACGCGGCCATCGTGGCGCGCGAACTGGGCATCCCGGCTGTGGTGGGCTGCGGCACCGCGACGACCGCGATCCGCACGGGCGACCTGGTCACTGTTGCTTGCGAAGGCGGCAGCGCGGGGCGGGTGTTCGCGGGCAGCCTGCCGTTCACGCGGGAGGAGATCGACGTCGGCGCCATGCCAAGGCCGCGGACGCACCTGATGCTCAACATCGGCAACCCGGACGTCGCGTTCCAGGCCGCCGCCTTGCCCAGCGACGGTGTGGGCCTGGCGCGCATGGAGTTCATCGTGGCCGAGCACGTGCGGGCTCATCCGATGGCGCTGGCGCATCCGGAGCGGGTGGAGGATGCGAAGGTACGCGCCGAACTGGCGCGGCTTTCGTCCGGCTTCGCCAGCGGCGGCGATTATTTCGTGCGGCAGCTCTCGGAGGGCATCGCCACCATCGCGGCCGCGTTGTATCCGCGACCGGTGATCGTGCGCATGTCCGATTTCAAGACCAATGAGTACGCCCGGCTGCTGGGCGGCCAGGCCTTCGAGCCGCATGAAGAGAACCCCATGATCGGCTTTCGCGGCGCGTCGCGTTACGCCCACCCGGCCTATGCGGACGGGTTTGCCCTGGAGTGCGCGGCGCTGCGCCGGGTGCGCGGCGAAATGGGACTGACCAACGTCAAGCTGATGATCCCGTTTTGCCGCCGCGTGGAGGAGGGCGAACGCGTGCTCGCGGCGATGGCGGCCCACGGACTGCGCCGCGGTGAGGATGGCCTGGAGGTTTACGTGATGTGCGAGATCCCGAACAATGTGATCCAGGTGGACGCGTTCGCGCGCATCTTCGACGGCTTCTCGATCGGCTCGAACGACCTCACGCAACTGGTGCTGGGCGTCGACCGCGATTCGGAGATCGTCGCCTTCGACTTCGACGAGCGCGACCCCGGCGTGCAGCAGATGTTGCGCATGGCCATCGACGGTGCGCGGCGCAACGGGCGCCACGTGGGCCTGTGCGGGCAGGCGCCTTCGGATGACCCACAATTTGCCCAGTCGCTGGTGGCCATGGGCATCGATTCGATCAGCGTCACGCCGGACACACTGCTGGCCGTGACGCGCGTCGTGCTCGACGCCGAGGCACGGCTCGGCCGTTCTCCCCGCATGCAGGAGGTGAAGTGATGGAAAAGACCGTTGGAGAAATCGCGCAGCGCCAGTTCTGGTCGGTGGCGCCGGACGACACGATCGAGGCGATCGCGCAAGAGATGGTGACGCGGCATCTGACCTGGACGCCCGTGCTGGAAGGCGGCACGCTGATGGGGGTGGTCAGCGCCTGGGACCTGCTCCACATGCGCGCGAGCGGCCTGGCGGGCGACACGCCGGCCTGGCGCGCATGCACCTACAAGCCGCTGACGGTGGCGCCGGACACGCCCGTGTCCGAGGCGGCGCGCCTCATGCGCGAGGCGCATGTGCACCACCTGCTGGTCATGACACCGGATCGCAAGGTCGTCGGCATCGTGTCGCCGCTGGACCTGCTATCCGAACAGGCCCGGCCGCCCGTCGGCTGAGACCGCCGGCGTTCGCATCATGGCTTCGGGGGCATCGCCCGATTGACACAGATCGTTCACCTGCGTAAGGTTTGAACGTCGCCCATGAATCCCCTACCCAACGGCCTGATCGTCATCGCCAAGCGCGACTGCCCAACCTGTGTACTGGTCGAGCCGCTGCTGCGCCAGCTGGCCGATGGCGGCGCGCCGCTCACCGTCTATTCGCAGGACGACCCGGCCTACGCGGCGGGCGCCGGCCGTGTCATCCACGACGACACGCTTGAGGCTTCGTTTCGCCTCGGCATCGAGATCGTGCCGACCTTGATCCGGGTTGTGGGCGGCCGCGAGGTCGAGCGCACCTACGGCTGGCATCGCGGCGACTGGCAGCGCATCACCGGCCACGCCGAGCTCGGCCAGGGCCTGCCGGACATCCGCCCCGGCTGCGGCTCGAAAACGCTGGAGCCCGGAATCGCCGAAGACCTCACCATCCGTTTCGGCGACACCGGCCTGGCCTCGCGCAAGATCGAGATCGGTGACGCCGAAGACCCGATCGAGGCCTGCTACGACCGAGGCTGGAGCGATGGCATGCCGGTGGTCCCCCCCACCCAGGCCCGCGTGCTGAGGATGCTGCAAGGCACGACCCGCCGGCCCGATGAGCTTCTGGGCCTGGCGCCGCCCGATCTGGCCCCGTGTACCGTCGAGAAGGTCGCCATCAATGCGGTCATGGCCGGATGCAAGCCCGAGTACATGCCAGTGGTGCTGGCGGCCGTCGAGGCCGCGCTGATCGACAAGTTCGCGATGCATGGCCTGCTGTGCACAACGATGTTCGGCGGGCCGGTGGTGATCGTCAACGGCCCGATGTCGCGCACGATCGGGATGAACTCGGGCGTGAACGCGCTGGGCCAGGGCAACCGCGCCAACGCCACGATCGGGCGGGCCCTGCAGCTCGTCATTCGCAACGTCGGCGGTGGCCGGCCCGGTGAAATCGACCGCGCGGCCCTGGGCACGCCGGGCAAGTACAGCTTTTGCTTTGCCGAAGCCGAAGACAGCGCATGGGAGCCGCTGTCTGTCGAGCGCGGCTTCGCCCCCGGCGCCTCGACGGTGACGCTTTTCCCCGGTGAAGGGGTGCAGGGCATCGTCGACCAGAAGTCGCGCACGCCCGAGGCGCTGGCGCGCAGCTTTGCGCTGTGC
>JAZKDA010000113.1:8911-9698 GCA_040387815.1 Pseudomonadota bacterium
CTGCGCGCGGTCTACCACCCGAAGCTCGCGCTGATGGGCGATGCAGTCCTCGTCGTCGCGCCCGATCATTGCCGGATCTTTCTCGAAGCCGGTTGGTCGAAAGCTCGCCTGCGAGACGAACTGATGACCCTGCTGCAATTTCCGACTGCCGAAATGGTGGCCGGCGCGCAAGGCATCGGCGAAGGCATTCCCGAGAACTACCCCCACCCGACGGTATCGAAGTTCCACCCGGGTGGCCTGCTCATCGTGCGGGCCGGCGGCAGCGCCGGTCTGTTCTCGGCCATCATCCCCGGCTGGGGCGCTTCCGGTGAGATGGGCTCCACACCAGTTTCCAAGGAGATCACGGCATGAACACACAGTCCATCCTGCTCGACCCCACCGCGGAGCGCGCGTCCATGGCGCGAGCGCGTCAACCGCGCCCCGTTTCTTTCGAGGGCCTCACGGTCGGCATTCTCGACATTTCCAAGGCGCGCGGCGATGTCTTCCTCGACCGCATCGCGGTGCGGCTCGGCGAGCGCGGCATCGCCGTGCGGCGTTACCGCAAGCCGACCTTCGCGCGCCCGGCGCCGACTGCGCTCAAGCAGCAGATCGTGGCCGAGTGCGATCTTGTCATTGAAGGTTTAGCCGACTGAGGCTCCTGCACGTCGTGCTGTATGCATGACATCGCAGATCTGGAAG
Organism: Pseudomonadota bacterium; assembly: GCA_040387815.1. GTDB lineage: Bacteria > Pseudomonadota > Gammaproteobacteria > Burkholderiales > Burkholderiaceae_C > Ramlibacter. Next base: position 9,590 of record JAZKDA010000113.1, read on the forward strand.
GCCGTGGCATTGCCGGTGTCGGCATTGCGTCGACCGAATTCGTCCAGGCGGCGGCGAGCCAGTCGAAGTCGCTCGGTTTCGATCCGGCGCTGGTCTTTGTAGCGCATCC
>JAZKDA010000113.1:9708-11417 GCA_040387815.1 Pseudomonadota bacterium
ATCGCAGCGACGACGAGTTGCGGGCGCTCGCGGATCAGGCGCTCGAGCGGATCATCGAGGCGCTTTCGGCCACTTGAAACCATTCGCGTTCACCGCGAGGAGCCACCATGTTGCTGCGTTCTCCCCATGTTTCGAAAAGCGAGTTCGAAGCCGGCACCGGCTGGCAGCTCAAACCCGAGGGCGCATGCCAGGGTGAGATCTGCATTCCGCTGTCTGAGCCCGCCGGCGATGTGATCGACGTCGCGCGCGTGGCCCATGACCTGGGCATGCCGCTGGTCGCCGCGCCTGAGCACGGGCTCTGGGCGCTCGGCCCGGCGTCGATCGGCTCGCGCGCGTTGGCCACCGCGCAGGCGCCGGATCTGCGCCTGCCCGACCTCGACGGCCATGAGTTCCGGCTGTCCAGCCTGCGAGGGCAGAAGGTACTGCTCTTTGCCTGGGCGCCGTACTGAGGCTGTTCCAGAGACCTGCCCGTGTGGCAGGCATTGCGGAACGAATTGCATCCGAAGGGCCTGGAGTTGGTCACCGTGGGCTTGGACACGCTCGGCGGTGCCGGCTGCCGCGAATTCATCGAAAGGGCAAAGCCTGAACACCCCTCGCTGATCGACCAGCATCATGTGATGGCCGAGTTGTTTGGTGTGGTCAACATCCCGAGCAGCGTGTGGATCGATGAGCGCGGCATGATCGTGCGGCCTGCCGAGACGGCCCCCGCGCCGCCGCGCGGCCCGGACAGCCTGCCCGGTCTCCAGCTCCCAGACGATGGGCCGGCCCGTTTCGCCGCGATCAAGGCCGAGGCGGTAAAGATCAAGAAGGATGTGCAGGCTTACCATGCGGCGCTGCGCGACTGGGTCGACAAGGGTGCGGCAAGCGTTTTCGCGTTGTCGGCCGATGAAGTCGTGGCACGTTCACGGCCGCGTGACCAGGACAAGGCACTCGGACACGCGCACTTCCAGCTGGCGTCGCAACTCGAGATCGACGGCCATCACGACGCGGCGGTGCATCACTTCCGCGAGGCCCATCGCCTTGTGCCCGACAGCTGGACCTTCCGCCGGCAGGCCTGGTCGCTCGAGAAGGTGGGCGACGGACCGCTGGCGCGATTCTGGCAAGGTCCGAGCGATGATGCGCCGCAAGCCTGGCCTTACGAAGGCGACTGGGTGAGCGATGTGCGCAAGATCGGCGCCGAGAACTACAACGAGCCCTTCAGGCCCTGAGCTGGTGCGTTGGCCGGGCGGGTGCTTGTCACTTCTTGGCGGGCTGACTCCCGGCGCCGGCCGGTGCCGGGCTTGCCCACCTTTTGCTTGGGAAAGTCGTCCACAAGCAGCGTGTCGAGATTGATCGAGTCTGGCAAAATCACATAGCGAATCGTCGACCCGCGCACCGACAGCGAGTCCAGCGCCTCCGGCGTCTTGCCCTTCATGACCATCTTCACATGCGTCAGGTGGCAGTTCATGGAGGGATCGACCGACGACACACTGCCCGTCACCACCGTTCCGTTCTTCAACTCAATCGTCACCGTCTGTGAGGGGCACGGAAAGGCGTGTCAGAACGCAGTTCGTGCTTCTTCTCCTTTTTTCTCGCGCTCACCTCTTTCTTCAGCTTCATCAGAAAGCGAACGAGCTTCATTGACGACACAGGCGACCCGCAGACGACGTCGCCAACCTCCGAACACCCCTGCAACAAAAAACGGCTTTTACATTCCTGCAGCGTCGTAT
>JAZKDA010000114.1:0-12879 GCA_040387815.1 Pseudomonadota bacterium
TGGACTCGACGCCCCAGTCCTCGAACTTCTTGGCCAGGTCCACCACCTCGTGGCCGGTGAGCTTGCTCCAGCCGTCGGTGGCGACCTTGCCGTCCTTGGCGTCCAGGCCCACGATGATGTGGCCGCCGAAGGCGCTGCAGGCGTCCTTGAGAAAACCAGGGTTCTTGACGGCGGCGGTGCCGATGATCACGTAGCGCAGGCCCCCGTCGATGTATTTTTCGATGGTGTCCAGGTCGCGGATGCCGCCACCGAGCTGCACCGGGATGTCGTCGCCGACGGCGCGCAGGATGGACTTGATGGCCGCGAAGTTCTGAGGCTTGCCGGCGAAGGCGCCATTGAGGTCCACCAGGTGCAAGCGGCGCGCCCCCTTGGCGAGCCAGGTCTTGGCCATCGCGGCGGGGTCTTCACTGAAGATGGTGGCCTGGTCCATGTCGCCTTGCTTGAGGCGCACGCAGTGACCGTCCTTCAGGTCGATGGCGGGGATGAGAAGCATGAAAAGGGGTGGTGAAGCGGAAATGGCGGCCCACACGCCGGCCGGCCAGGGGCGGCGTCAGGGGTTCCAGTGCAGGAAGTTGCGGTACAGGGCAAGGCCGGCGTCAGCGCTTTTCTCGGGGTGGAACTGGGTTGCGAAAATATTATCCCGCGCGATGGCGGCGGTAAAGACATCGCCGTAATCGGCTTCCCCTACGCTGTGGCGCTCATCCGACGGATGGGCGTAGTAGCTGTGGACGAAATAGAACCAGCTGTGGTCCGCCACGCCGGCCCACACCGGGTGCGGCCGCGACTGGCGAACCCGGTTCCAGCCGATCTGCGGCACCTTGAAGCGGCTGCCATCGGGCTGCAGGCGCCCGGAAAGCTGAAAGCGCCGAACCTGCCCGGGGATCAGGCCCAGGGAGTCGGTGGGCCCCTCTTCGCTGCGATCGAGCAGCATCTGCATGCCCACGCACACGCCCATCAAGGGTTTGTGCGCCGCCGCATGCAGGACCGCCGGGTGCATGCCGGAAGTGTGCAGCTCGCGCATGCAGTCGCGCATGGCACCCTGGCCGGGCAGCACCACCCGGTCGGCGGCCATGACTTCCTCGGGCCGGGTGGCCCACACGACGTCGACCCCGCTGCCCTCGGCAGCATGCAACACGGCCTGCGTGACCGAACGCAGGTTGCCCATGCCGTAGTCGACCACCGCCACCGTCTTCATGGTCAGAGCGAGCCCTTGGTCGAGGGGATGATGCCGGCGGCGCGGGGGTCGAGCTCGAGCGCGGCGCGCAGGGCGCGGGCGAAGGCCTTGAACACGGTCTCGCACTGGTGGTGCGCGTTGTCGCCGCGCAGGTTGTCGATGTGCACCGTGACGAAGGCGTGGTTGGCGAAGCCCTGGAAGAATTCGTAGGCCAGCTGGGTGTCGAAGGTGCCGATCATGCCGCTCTTGAAGGGCACGTGCATCTCCAGGCCCGGGCGGCCGGAAAAATCAATCACCACCCGCGACAGGGCTTCGTCGAGCGGCACGTAGGCATGGCCGTAGCGGCGGATGCCCTTTTTGTCGCCGACGGCCTTGGCCACCGCCTGGCCCAGGGTGATGCCCACGTCTTCCACCGTGTGGTGGCCGTCGATGTGCAGGTCGCCCTTGGCCTCGATCTCCAGGTCGATCAGGCCGTGGCGGGCGATCTGGTCGAGCATGTGGTCGAAAAAGCCGATGCCGGTGGACAGGCTGGCGCGCCCGGTGCCGTCGAGGTCGACGCGCACGCGGATCTGGGTCTCGGCGGTGTGGCGCACCACTTCGGCCTGGCGGCTGGCGGGGGTGGCGGGGTCGGTCGTAGGGGTCATAGGGCGGCGCGCAGCGCGGTCAGCATGCGGGTGTTCTCGTCGGCGGTGCCAACGGTCAGGCGCAGGCAACCGGCCAGCAACGGGTGCATTTTAGAAACGTTCTTGACCAGCACACCCTGGCGCTTCATGCCTTCGAAGGTGGCGTGCGCATCGGGCAGGCGCACCAGGATCATGTTGGCGTCGCTGGGCCAGACGGTGACGCCCGGCAGGTTGGCCAGCTCGCGCAGCAGGCGGGCGCGCTGCTCGCGCAGGTCGGCGGCCTGGGCGGCGTACACATCGGCATGCTCCAGCGCGAACAGGGCCGCCTCGGCGTTGAGCACGCTCACGTTGTAGGGCGGGCGCACCTTGTCGATCTCGGCGATCAAGGCCTGGGCGCCGATCATGTAACCCAGACGCACGCCGGCCAGGCCGAACTTGCTCAGGGTGCGCATCAGCAGCACATGCGGGTGGCGCGCCAGGCGGTCGAGGTAGCTGCGGCTGGAAAAAGGCTGGTAGGCCTCGTCGATCACCACCAGCCCGGGCGCGGCCTGGATGATGCGGTCTATGACTGCGTCGTCCCAGAGGTTGGCCGTGGGGTTGTTCGGGTAGGCCAGGTAGACGATGGAGGGCTGGTGCTGCGCAATGGCCGCGAGCATGGCCGGTTCATCCAGCTCGAAGTCGGGCGTGAGGTCGACGCCGATGAACTTCAGGCCCTGCAGCTGCGCGCTCATGGCGTACATCACAAAGCCCGGCAGCGGCGCCAGGATGGACGCGCCGGGCAGGTCGCAGGCCATGGCGATCAGCGAGATGAGCTCGTCCGAGCCGTTGCCCAGCATCAAGGCGCAGCCCTGGGGCAGCGGAACGTAGCAGGCCAGTGCGTGGCGCAGTTCGTCGATGCGTGGGCCGGGGTAGCGGTTGAGCTCCACCGCGCCCAGGCGCCGGCCCAGCTCGGCCTGCAAGGCCGGGGCCAGGCGATGGGGGTTTTCCATGGCATCGAGCTTGACCATGCCGGCAGCGTCCTGCACCGCGTAGGCGTGCATGGACTGCACGTCCTGGCGGATGAGGCGGGCGATCTTGTCTTGCAGCGGGTTCATGGCGTGGATAGGGGCTTGGGCGGGTTCGCGAGGCGCATCTCGGCGGCGCGCGCGTGCGCCTGCAGGCCCTCACCGTGGGCCAGCACCGAGGCGATGCGCCCCAGGGTCTGGGCGCCCTCCTCGCTGACCTCGATCAGGCTGCTGCGCTTTTGAAAATCGTAGACGCCCAGCGGGCTGGAAAAGCGGGCGGTGCCGCTGGTGGGCAGCACGTGGTTGGGGCCGGCGCAGTAATCGCCCAGCGATTCGCTGGTGTAGGCGCCCAGGAAGATGGCGCCGGCGTGGCGCAGCAGCGGCTCCCAGCGGTGCGGCTCGTGGCTGGCGATCTCCAGGTGCTCGGGCGCGATGCGGTTGCTGATCTCGCAGGCCTCTTGCATGCTGCGGGTGTGGATCAGGGCGCCGCGGCCATTGAGGCTTGCGGCGATGATCCCGGCACGCGGCATCTGCGGCAGCAGGCGGTCGATCTCGGCCTGCACGCGGTCGATGTAAGCGGCGTCGGGACACAACAGGATGCTCTGGGCCAGCTCGTCGTGCTCGGCCTGCGAGAACAGGTCCATGGCCACCCAGTCGGGCGGGGTGCTGCCGTCGGCCAGCACCAGAATCTCGCTGGGGCCGGCGATCATGTCGATGCCCACCTGGCCGAACACGCGGCGCTTGGCACTGGCCACATAGGCGTTGCCGGGGCCGGTGACTTTGTCCACGCGCGGGATGGTTGCGGTGCCATAGGCCAGCGCCGCCACCGCCTGCGCGCCGCCGACCTGGAAGGCGCGGCTGACGCCGGCCACATAGGCGGCGGCCAGCACCAGCGGGTTCTTCTCGCCGCGCGGCGTGGGCACCACCATGACGATCTCGCCCACGCCCGCCACCTGGGCCGGGATGGCGTTCATCAGCACCGACGAGGGGTAGGCCGCCTTGCCGCCGGGCACGTAGATGCCCACGCGGTCCAGTGGCGTGACCTTCTGCCCCAGCAGCGTGCCGTCGGCGTCGCGGTAGCTCCAGCTTTCGCCGCAGGCCTTCTTTTGCGCCTCATGGTAGCTGCGCACCCGGTCCGCCGCCTGCTGCAGCGCGTCGCGCTGCGTGGCCGGCAAGCCTTCGAAGGCAGCCTTCAGTTCGGCCGGTTGCAGCTCCAACGCGGCCAGGGTGGCGGCGTTCAGGCCGTCGAAGCGGGCGGTGTATTCGAGCACGGCGGCATCACCCCGGGCGCGCACGTCGGCCAGGATGTCGGCCACCCGCTGCTCGACCTGCGCGTCGGTGTCGGCCGACCAGTGCAGCCGGGCCTCGAACGCGGCGTCGAAACCGGCATCGGCGGTGGACAGGCGAAGGGGGGCGGCGGACAGGGGGGTCATGCGGGGTACGCTCGGTCGCTCAGTGCGTCAAGCCTTGCTGGCCTGCGCGAAAGCGTCGATCAGACGGCGAATGGGCGCCTGCTTGAGTTTGAGGGAGGCCTGGTTGACAACCAGGCGCGAGCTGATCTCCATGATGCGCTCGACCTCGACGAGGTGGTTGGCCTTGAGGGTGTTGCCGGTGGACACCAGGTCGACGATGGCGTCGGCCAGGCCGGTGAGCGGGGCCAGCTCCATGCTGCCGTACAGCTTGATCATGTCCACGTGCACGCCCTTGGCGGCGAAGAACTCGCGGGCAATGGCCACGTATTTGGTGGCCACGCGCAGGCGCGCCCCCTGGCGCACGGCGCTGGCGTAGTCGAAGTCGTCGCGCACGGCGACGCTCACGCGGCACTTGGCGATGCCGAGATCGAGCGGCTGGTACAGGCCCTGGTTGCCGTGCTCGATCAGGGTGTCCAGGCCGGTCACGCCCAGGTCGGCGCCGCCGTACTGCACATAGGTGGGCACGTCGGTGGCGCGCACCAGCACCACCCGCACATCGGGCTGGTTGGTGGCCAAAATGAGCTTGCGCGACTGCTCGGGGTCTTCCAGCACTTCGATGCCGGCGGCGGCCAGCAGCGGCAGGGTCTCGTCGAAGATGCGGCCCTTGGACAGGGCGAGGGTGATCTGGGTGGTCATGGCGTGGGGGTCATTTCACGCGTTCGATGTCGGCGCCGATGCCGCGCAGTTTTTCTTCCATGCGGTCGTAACCCCGGTCGAGGTGGTAGATGCGGTCGACCAGGGTCTCGCCCTCGGCCACCAGGCCTGCGATGACCAGGCTGGCCGAGGCGCGCAGGTCGGTGGCCATCACGATGGCACCCGACAGGCGCTGCACACCCTCGATGATGGCGCTCTTGCCGTCGACCTGGATCTTCGCGCCCAGGCGCACCAGCTCGTTGACGTGCATGAAGCGGTTCTCGAAGATGGTCTCGGTGACCACCGAGGCGCCCTCGCCCACCGCGTTGAGCACCATGAACTGGGCCTGCATGTCGGTGGGAAAACCGGGGTACTCGGTGGTGCGGAAACTCTGGGCGCGCAGGCGGCCCTGCGAGCGCACGCGGATGCCCACCGGCAACGCCTGCACCGTGGCGCCAGCGTCGCGCAGCTTGTCGATCACGGCCTCGAGGTGGTCGGCCCGGCCATCGCGCAGCAGCACCTCGCCGCCCGCGGCGGCCACCGCGCACAGGAAGGTGCCGGCCTCGATGCGATCGGGCACCACCTGGTGGGTGCAGCCGTGCAGACGCTCGACCCCCACCACATGGATGCGGCTGGTGCCGTGGCCTTCGATCTTCGCGCCCATGGCGATCAGCATCTCGGCCAGGTCCGCGATCTCGGGCTCCATGGCGGCGTTCTCCAGCACGGTCTCACCCTCGGCCAGGCTTGCGGCCATGAGGAAGTTCTCGGTGCCGGTCACGGTGACCATGTCGGTGCGGATGTGCGCCCCGCGCAGGCGCTCACGGCCCTGGGGCAGCTTGGCGATCATGTAGCCGTGCTCGACCTCGATCTCGGCCCCCATTTGCTGCAGGCCCTTGATGTGCTGGTCGACCGGACGCGAGCCGATCGCGCAGCCGCCGGGCAGCGACACCCTGGCCTTGCCAAAGCGCGCCAGCAGCGGCCCCAGGGCCAGCACCGAGGCGCGCATGGTCTTGACCAGCTCGTAGGGCGCCTCGGGCGTGTCCAGGCGGCTGGCATCGATGGTGACGCTGCCGTCGCTTCGCTCGACCTGCACGCCCATGTTCTGGATCAGCTTGACCATGGTGACCACGTCCTGCAGGCGCGGCACGTTGCGCAGCGTGACAGGCTGGTCGGTCAGCAGCGCTGCGCACAATTCGGGCAGCGCGGCGTTCTTGGCGCCGGAGATCCGGACCTCGCCCTGGAGCTGTCGCCCCCCGCGAATCAGTAGCTTGTCCATCGGAAAAAGTGTCGGTGTCTGGGGCCGGCGCCAAGCGCCCGCGTCAATCGGAGGACGCGGCCCATTCGGCCGGCGTCAGTGTCTTCATCGACAAGGCATGCACCTCATCGGAGTGGATTCTCGCACCCAGGGTGGCATACACGCGCTGGTGGCGCTGGATCGGCCGCTTGCCCTCGAACTGGGCCGACACGATGACGGCCGACCAGTGGCGGCCGTCGCCGGACACCTCCAGGTGCTCGCAGGGAAGGCCCGCGGCGATGATGTGCTTGAGTTCGTCGGCGGTCATGGTTTTTTCAGTTCCTGATCTTGTAGCCCGTGCGCAGCAGGTGCACCGCGACCGCGCCCACCGCCGTCGCGGCCAGGCCGACCACGCCCAGGCTGATCCAGGGCGAGACGTCGCTCACACCGAAGAAGCCGTAACGGAAGCCGTCGATCATGTAGAAGAAGGGGTTCAGGTGGCTCACCTGCTGCCAGAAGCCGGGCAGCGAATGAATGGAATAGAACACGCCCGAGAGAAAGGTCATGGGCATGATGATGAAGTTCTGGAACGCCGCCATCTGGTCGAACTTCTCGGCCCACAGGCCGGCGATCAGGCCCAGCGCGCCCAGCATGCCCGCGCCCAGCACGGCGAACACCAGGATCCACAGGGGCGCCTCGAACTGCGGCCGCACGAAGGCGGACGTGACCAGCAGCACCCCGGCGCCCACGGCCAGCCCGCGCACGATGGACGAGCCCACATAGGCCACGAACCAGCTCCAGTGCGACAGCGGCGTGAGCAGCACGAACACCAGGCTGCCCATGATCTTGCTCTGGACGATGGACGAGGAGCTGTTGGCGAAGGCGTTCTGCAGCACACTCATCATCACCAGACCCGGCACCAGGAAGGCCGTGTAGGAGATGCGGTCGTAGACCTTCACATGGTCTTCCAGCACGTGGCCGAAGATCATGAGGTAGAGCACGGCGGTCAGCACCGGGGCGGCCACGGTCTGGAAGCTCACCTTCCAGAAGCGCAGCACCTCCTTGTAGAACAGGGTCTGCCAGCCGGTCATGTGGAAGACGCCTCCAGGATGGCGGGCTCGGGCGGGCTCACGCTGCGCTCCTTCATCACATCGAGGAACACGTCCTCGAGGTCGGCCTTGCGGATCTCCACGTCCTCGACCTGCAGGCCGGCCTGGCGGATCGCCGCCAGGTAGGCCTCTATCTCGTGGGCGTCATGGGCCGGCAGCTGCACGATGCGCCCGGTGATGCGCGCCTTGGCGGCCAGCTCGGGCGGCAGCTGGTGGCCCTCGGTCTTGAAGCGCAGCACGTTGCTCGACGCGGCCTTGAGCAGCACCGAAGTGCGCTCCAGCGCCACCACGCGGCCGGCCTTGAGCATCGCCAGGCGGCTGCACAGGGCCTCGGCCTCTTCCAGGTAGTGGGTGGTGAGCAGCACCGTGTGGCCTTCCCGGTTGAGCCGGGCGATGAACTGCCACAGGGTCTGGCGCAGCTCCACGTCGACGCCGGCGGTGGGCTCGTCCAGCACGATCACCGGCGGGCGGTGCACCAGCGCCTGCGCCACCAGCACACGGCGCTTCATGCCGCCGGACAGCTGCCGCATGTTGGCACCGGCCTTGTCGGCCAGGCCCAGGCATTCCAGCAGCTCGTCGATCCAGGCATCGTTGTTCTTGACGCCGAAGTAGCCCGATTGGATGCGCAACGCCTCGCGCACGGTAAAGAAAGGGTCGAACACCAGTTCCTGCGGCACCACGCCGAGCTGGCGGCGCGCTTGCGCATAGTCGGACTGCACATCGTGCCCATTGACGACCGCATGGCCGGCGCTGGCGCGCACCAGCCCGGCCAGGATGCTGATCAGGGTGGTCTTGCCGGCGCCATTGGGTCCGAGCAGCCCGAAGAACTCGCCCTTCTGGATGTCGAAGGAGACGTCGCTGAGGGCCTTGAATTCACCGCGCGCGGTGGCGTAGGTCTTGGAGACCGATTGGAAGGAGATGGCGGGCATGTGAACCCGCCATTTTAGGCCGGTGTCAGAAGCCCTTCGACGCCGTACAGGCCCGCGAGTGTGCGCAGGCGCTGCGGCAGATGGTGCACGGCGAAGGTCTTGCCCATCGCCAACGCCTCGCGGCGCAGCTCCAGCAGCACCGCCAGGGCCGAGGAATCGAAGCGGTCCAGCGCCGAGGCGTCGGCCACCGCATGGCGGTCCGGCGAGGTGCGCACGGCCTGCGCCAGCATGCGCGAACAGCCGGCGGCCTGTTCGTGGGTCAGCGTGGCGGGAAGCACGAGCGTAGCCATGGGCGGCGCCATCAACTCTTGCGGGAGGCGTTGGCCTTGTTGCGATCGGCCAGGGTGGTGATCAGGCCGTCCAGGCCCTTCTGGTTGATCTCGGTCGCGAACTGGCTGCGGTAGGTTTCCACCAGCCACACACCCAGCACGTTCAGGTTGTAGATCTTCCAGCCGGCGCCGCTGCCGGGGGTCTTTTCCATCCGGTACTCTAGCTGGATCGGATCGCCGCGTCCGCGCACCTCGCTGCGCACCAGCACCTCGTTGTCGGTGGGCGCGGCGCGCAGGGGCTTGACCTGGATCGACTCGTCGCTCACCTGTGCCAGCGCGCCCGAGTAGGTGCGCACCAGCAAGGTCTTGAACTCATCCTGCAGGCGCTTGCGCTGCTCGGGCGAGGCCTGGCGCCATGCCGGGCCGACGGCCGAAGCGGTCATGCGCTGGAAGTTGACGTTGGGCATGACCTTGCTGTCGACCAGGACCATGATGCGATTGACGTCGCCGGCCTTGAGGGCCGGGTCGGAGCGGATCGCGGCCAGCACCTCGTCGGACACGCGCTTGATCAATGCATCGGGCGCCTCTTCGGCCGCCCAGGCTGCCGTGAGTGCCTGCGGAAGTGAGGCGGCTACTGCCAGGGCCAGTGCGGCCTGGGTGAAAACACGTCGTTTCATGTTTGTTCTGCTTTCAAATACAAGTCGGGCCCGTGGGCGATGCCGGCTTGGAAGGGTCAACCCGCCCACGGGTTCCTCGCCGTGGCATGCTGTTTCAACCTCATGCACGCGCTTGACGCTGCCTCAGCGAGCGGGCGCCGCAGGCGCGGCGGGCGGGGCCGATGGCTCAGCCTTGGAGGGATCTTCCACCTTGCCCGCATTGTCGTCGCCCCGATCGCCCTCGTCGGCGCCGTCGAGCACCTCTGCGCGGCGGCGCTGCAGGTAGGAGTCGCGGATGAAACGGTATCTGTCCAGGGCCACCTGGTCCAGCACGTCGCTGGCGCGCAGGACATTGGCCCGGAAGTCCACCGCCCTCAGCACGGACAAGCCCGTGACCGCGCTGTCCGAGTCCAGCTGACCCAGCGGATCGCCCTTGATGTCGACCGGCAAGGCCACGGTATCGCGCAGGGTGGACGAGCCGAGGATCGGCAGCACCATGTAGGGCCCGGTGCCGACGCCCCAGCGGCCCAGCGTCTGCCCGAAGTCCTCGCGGTGGCGCTCAATGCCCGCCTCGCTGGCGATGTCGAGCAAGCCGCCCAGGCCGAACACGGTGTTGATGCTCACGCGCAGCACGCTGTCGGCGGCGTTCTGAATCTTCAGTTGCAGCAGGCTGTTGGTGGCCGACCACACATCGCTGAGGTTGCCGAAGAAATTGGAGACCCCGGTGCGCGCCAGCGCCGGAACGGCGTCTCGGTAGGCGATGGCCAGGGGCTTGAGCGCCAGCGCGTCGACCTGGTCGTTGAAGGCCATGACCTTGCGGTTCCACGGCTCCATGGGGTCATGGCGCTCCGGGCCGGCGGCGCATCCGACCAGCCCCAGCAGGACCAACGTCAACAGGATCAAACGGCGAAACATCGTCAGGCGGGTCATTTGCGGGCAGGAGCGACAGCGGCGGCCGGCGCGGGGGCGGGGCCGTCGGCAGCCTTGTTGTAGAGGAACTGGCCAATCAGGTTTTCCAGCACCACAGCGGACTGCGTGTTACCAATTGTATCGCCCTGCGCCAGATTCTTGTCGTCGGCGCCCGCTTCGACCCCGATGTACTGCTCCCCCAGCAGGCCGCTGGTGAGGATCTTGAGCGAGCTGTCCTTGGGGAAGGCATAGCGCTGCTCCAGGGCGAGGGTCACCTGGGCCTGATAGGACTTGTCGTCGAAGGCGATCGACTCGACCCGCCCCACCACCACGCCGGCGCTGCGCACCGCCGCCCGCGGCTTGAGGCCGCCGATGTTGTCGAACTTGCCGACCACCTTGTAGGTGGACTCGAAGCTCAGGGTCAGCAGGTTGGCCGACTGCAGCGCCAGAAACAGGATGGCCGCCGCGCCCAGCAGCACGAACAAGCCCACCCAGACATCATTTTTTGACTTTTCCATTCCTCAATTCCCTTTCGACAGGCCGCTTCGGTGGGGAGCCATCACACGCTGAACATGAGCGCGGTCAACACGAAGTCGAGCGCCAGGACGGCCAGCGAGGCCACCACCACGGTGCGCGTCGTTGCCCGCGACACGCCCTCGGGCGTGGGATGCGCCTCGAAGCCCTGCAGCAGCGCGATGAAGGTCACCGTGACGCCGAACACAAAACTCTTGAGCACGCCGTTGCCCACGTCTTTCCAGACGTCCACGCCGCCTTGCATCTGGCTCCAGAAGGCGCCCGGGTCCACCCCGATCATCAGCACACCCACGACCCAGCCGCCGATGATGCCGACGGCATTGAACACTGCCGCCAGCAGGGGCATGGCGATCACACCGCCCCAGAACCGCGGCGCCAGGATCCGGCGCACCGGATCGACCGCCATCATCTCCATGGCCGAGAGCTGTTCGCCGGCCTTCATCAGGCCGATTTCGGCGGTCAGCGAGGTCCCGGCGCGCCCGGCGAACAACAAGGCGGTGATGACCGGCCCGAGCTCACGCACCAGGCTCAAGGCCACCATCAGGCCCAGCGCCTCGGACGAGCCGTAACGCTGCAGGATGTAGTAGCCCTGCAGGCCCAGCACGAAGCCGACGAACAGGCCCGAGACCGCGATGATCGCCAGCGAGTGGTTGCCCAGGAAGTGGATCTGGTCGCGCACCAGCGAGAAGCGCTTGAGCGCGGGCCCGGTCAGACGCATCAGTTGCAGGAACAGCCGCGTACCGCGGCCCAGGTCGGCCAGCTTGCCGCGCGTGGCAAGACCCACTTCGGACGGAAGCCAGAACCTCATGGGCCCAGCCCCGCGCCGAAATCCTCGGCCACGGTGGGGCCAGGATAGTGGAAATGCACCGGCCCCTCGGGTTCGGCATTGACGAACTGGCGCACCAGCGGATCTTGCGAGGCCCGCACTTGCTCGGGCGTGCCCTGGGCGGCAATGCCGCCATTGGCCAGCACGATCACCTGGTCGGCGATGCGGAAGGTCTCGTCGAGATCGTGCGAGACGACGATGCTCGTGATGCCCAGGGTGTCATTGAGCTGGCGGATCAGCTGCGCCGAGGTGCCCAGCGAGATCGGGTCGAGCCCGGCGAAGGGCTCGTCGTACATGATCAGTTCGGGGTCGAGCGCGATGGCGCGGGCCAGGGCCACGCGCCGGGCCATGCCGCCGGAGACTTCGCTGGGCATCAGGTCGCGCGCGCCGCGCAGCCCGACCGCATCGAGCTTCATCAGCACGATGTCGCGCACCAGCGCCTCGGACAGGTCGGTGTGCTCGCGCAGCGGAAAGGCCACGTTGTCGAACACGGACAGGTCGGTGAACAGCGCCCCAAACTGGAACAGCATGCCCATGCGCCGGCGCACCGCATACAGGCCGGCGGGGTCGAGCTTGCCCACGTCCTGGCCGTCGAAGCGCATTTCGCCACTGTCGGCGCGCACCTGGCCGCCGATCAGGCGCAGCACGGTGGTCTTGCCGCCGCCGGATGCACCCATGAGCGCCGTCACCTTGCCGCGCGGCACGGTGAAGCTCACGCCGTCGAGGATGCGGCGCTCACCGTAGCCGAAGCTGAGGTTGCCGCATTCGACCAGTGAAGGGTTGTCGGGATCGGACATCAGGGGCCGGAAAACGAAGAGGCCGGGGCAAGCCCGGCCGTGTGCTTGGGGTTATCCCGATGATACAGACGCGCTGCCGTTACATCACGGCACAGTGGGGGCAAACCCACGCCGGCGCACGCTCAGCGTGGCAGGTCGCTCGTCCCCATCAGGAACTCATCCACGGCCCGCGCCGCCTGACGGCCTTCGCGGATCGCCCAGACCACCAACGATTGGCCGCGCCGCATGTCGCCGGCGGCGAACACCTTGGCCACGTTGGTCGCGTAGGCGCCGGCCGCCTCGGTGGGGGCCTTGGCGTTGCCGCGGGCGTCCTTGTCGACGCCGAAGCCTTCGAGCACCGTGGCCACCGGGCTGACGAAGCCCATGGCCAGCAGCACCAGATCGGCCTTGAGCAGTTGCTCGGAGCCCGGCACCTCGATCATCTTGCCGTCCTTCCACTCGACGCGAACGGTCTTGAGGCCGGTGACCTTGCCCTTCTCGCCGATGAACTCCTTGGTGGCGATGGCGAACTCGCGCTCGCAGCCTTCCTCATGGCTGGAGCTGGTGCGCAGCTTGTACGGCCAGTAGGGCCAGGTCAGGGGCTTGTTCTCCTGCTCGGGCGGCTGGGGCATCAGCTCGAACTGCACCACGCTGGCCGCGCCGTGGCGGTTGCTGGTGCCCACGCAGTCGCTGCCGGTGTCGCCGCCGCCGATCACGATGACGTGCTTGCC
>JAZKDA010000115.1:0-5804 GCA_040387815.1 Pseudomonadota bacterium
GCGGGGCGCCGATCAGCAGACGCTTGCGCAGGCTGTCGCATGCGTCGGCGACGTTCTGCTGGTTCGCGTCGATGGCTTCGTTGCGAAGGGCGAGGAGGTCGTTGGCGTGCGCGAGCTTGTCGCTCAGGCTCATCAGCGAGGCGATCTCCTGTGGCGATTTTTCGCGCAGCACCGCGATCAGCGCGTCGGATTGGGCGATGAACTGGGGCCGGGTGTGGGGCGCATCGGCGATGGGCGAGTCGTAGTCGAGCGACTTCGCGGGAGACAGCAGGAAAAGCATGCGCCCGATTATGTCCGCCGCCACCCGCCCGACTGCAGCCACTGGCTGGTGGCCACGGCCACGACCAGGGACGCGTAGGTGGCCATTTTTCCGTCGCGCCCGAAGTACCACAGCCCCGCCAGCAGCACCGCCACGCCGACCGCCAGGCCGACGCCGGCCTGCGGCCAGTAAGGGCGGGCCTTTCCCTTGCGGCCAAGCAGGAAGCGGCCCGCCAAGGGCATCAGCAGGGCCAGCGCGATGGCCGGGCCGGCGAATCCGAACAGGTGCAGCAGGATGTCGAAAAAGCCCATGGGCGGGTTTGAGCGGGTCTGAAAAAGGATGTGCGGGGAGGCAATTCAGTGCCATTGCGTCCGGCGCAACCCCGGGGCGGCCGCGAATTTTATAATCGCCGCATGGCAGTCTGGGCTCTGGGTATCAATCACACGACGGCGCCGCTGGACATGCGGGGCCGTTTTGCGTTCGCGCTCGACCAGATCGCACCCACGCTGCACGCCCTGCGCGGCAATCTGCACGCGCGCGCCGGTGCCTCGCCGGAGGTGGCCATCCTGTCCACCTGCAACCGCACCGAGATCTATTGCGCCGGCGAACGGCACGAGATGGACCCCACCATCGAGTGGCTGGCGCAGTCTGGCGGCGTCTCGCCCGCCCAGTTGCGCTCGCATGCCTATTCACTGGAGGACGCCTCGGCCGCACGCCACGCCTTCCGGGTGGCCAGCGGGCTCGATTCGATGGTGCTGGGCGAGGCCCAGATCCTGGGCCAACTGAAAGACGCGGTCCGCGTGGCCGAGGAAGCCGGCGCCCTGGGGACCACGCTCAACCAGCTGTTCCAGCGCTCGTTCGCGGTGGCCAAGGAGGTACGCAGCTCCACCGAGATCGGCGCGCATTCCATCAGCATGTCGGCCGCCGCGGTGCGGCTGGCCGCACAGCTGTTCGAAGACCTGACCCAGATCCGCGTGCTGTTCGTGGGCGCCGGCGAGATGATCGAGCTGGCCGCGACGCACTTCGCCGCCCGCAACCCCAAGGCCATCGTCGTGGCCAACCGCACGTTGGAGCGCGGCGAAAAGCTCGCCAGCCGCTTCGGCGGCCAGGTGATGCGCCTGGCCGACCTGCCCGCCCGACTGCACGAGTTCGACGCGGTGATCAGCTCCACCGCCTCTCAGCTGCCGATCATCGGCCTGGGCGCGGTCGAGCGCGCGCTCAAGCAGCGCAAGCACCGCCCGATGTTCATGGTCGATCTGGCGGTGCCGCGCGACATCGAACCGGAGGTCAAGGCCCTGGAAGACGTCTTCCTGTACACGGTGGACGACCTGGCCCACGTGGTGCAGACCGGCCAGGCGCATCGGCAGGCGGCGGTCGAGCAGGCCGAAGCCATCGTCGACGCCGGGGTGCAGGGCTTCTTGCACTGGATGGACCAGCGCCGTGTGGTGCCGCTGATCCGCCAGCTCAATACCCAGGCCGACGAGTGGCGCGCGCTGGAGATCGCCCGGGCCCGCAAGATGCTGGCCAAGGGCGAGAACGTCGACGCCGTACTGGAGGCGATGTCGCGCGGGCTCACACAGAAGATGCTGCATGGCGCCTTGGCCGAGCTGCATGCCGGCGACGCGCAGGCCCGCGAGCGCGCCACCGACGCGATCGAGCATTTCTTCCTGCGCAAGGAACGTTAGCGGCGCTCGCGCGCGCATGGCCTGCCCGTCACACCGGCCAGACCTCGTTCCTGGATCCCCGCCTGCGCGGGGATGACCGCCACCACCGCATTCGCCTCGCATGAAACCCTTCCTCCGCCAGCAACTCGACCGCTACCCCGTCCGCCTGCAGGAGCTCGATTTTTTCCTGCAGCAGCCCGAAGTGGCCAACGACATGGACCGGATGCGCGCCCTCACCCGCGAGCATGCCGAGGTGAGCGAAGTCGCAGGCCGCTTCGAGCGCTATCGCGCACTTGAATCGGGCTTGGCCGAAGCCCGGCAGATGCTCGACGACCCCAGCATGGCCGAGATGGCGCGCGAGGAGATCGCCACCATCGAAGCTGAGTTGCCCGCGCTGGAAGACGAGTTGCAGCAGCTGCTGATTCCCAAGGACCCCGACGATGTTCGCAACGCCTTCCTGGAGATCCGCGCCGGCACCGGCGGCGACGAGTCGGCCCTGTTCGCCGGCGACCTGCTGCGCATGTACACCCGCTATGCCGAGCGCCAGGGCTGGCGCTGCGAGCTGGTGAGCGAGAGCCCGGGCGAAGTGGGCGGCTACAAGGAAGTGGTGCTGCGGGTGGTGGGCGATGGCGCCTACGGCAAGCTCAAGTTCGAGTCGGGCGGGCACCGGGTGCAGCGTGTGCCGGCTACCGAGACGCAGGGCCGCATCCACACCAGCGCCTGCACGGTGGCGGCGCTGGCCGAGCCCGACGAGGCCCAGGCCGTGAAGATCAACCCGGCCGACCTGCGCATCGACACCTACCGTGCCTCGGGCGCGGGCGGCCAGCACATCAACAAGACCGATTCGGCGGTGCGCATCACGCACATTCCCACAGGCATCGTCGCCGAATGCCAGGACGACCGCTCCCAGCACCGCAACAAGGCCAGGGCCTTGCAGGTGCTGTCGGCCCGCATCCAGGAGGCCGAGCGAGCCGCGCGCGCCGCCAAGGAGGCGGCCACCCGCAAAGGCTTGATCGGCAGCGGCGACCGCAGCGACCGCATCCGCACCTACAACTTCCCGCAGGGCCGGGTGACCGACCACCGGATCAACGTCACCCTGTACAAGCTGGCCTTCGTGATGGAGGGCGACCTCGACGAGCTGATCGACGGCCTGCTGCTGGCGCGCAAGGCCGAGCAGCTGGAGGAGTTGGAATCGGGCCTGGGCGGGCGCGCGTGACGCTGGCAGACGCACTGCGCCGGGCCGCCACCCGGGGGCTGGACCGCCTGGACGCCCAGTTGCTGCTGCTGCATGCCCTGGGCCGTGACCCGCGAGACCGCGCCTGGCTGCTGGCGCACGACACCGACGCCCTGCCCGCCCCCGCGCAAACGGCGTTCGAGACCCTCGCCGAACGCCGGCTGCTCGGCGAGCCGGTGGCCTACCTGCTGGGGCACAAGGAGTTCCACGGCCTGGTGCTTGACGTCGACGCACGGGTATTGGTGCCCCGCCCCGACACCGAAACCCTGGTCGACTGGGCTCTGGCGTTGCTGGCGCCGCTGCCCGGGCCGGCGGTGCTGGACCTGGGCACCGGCAGCGGCGCCATCGCCCTGGCCCTGCAATACCACCGCCCCGACGCCCACGTGGAGGCGGTCGACCGCAGCGCCGACGCCTTGGCGGTGGCCCGCGCCAACGCCGCGCGGCTGGGCTTGCCGGTGCGTTTGCGCCAGGCCTCCTGGCTGGACGGCGCCGGCACGGGTTGGCGGATGATCGTGAGCAACCCACCGTATGTCGCCGAGGCCGACCCGCACCTGGACGAGCTCACGCACGAGCCGCGTTGCGCGCTCGCCGCTGGCGCCGACGGGCTGGACGACCTGCGCACCATCGTCGCCCAGGCACCCCGCCACCTGGCGGCCGGCGGATGGTTGCTGCTGGAGCATGGCTGGGACCAGGCGCGGGCGGTACGCACCCTTTTGGCGCAGGCCGGCTTCACCGACGTGACCAGCCAACGCGACCTGGCCGGGATCGAACGCTGCAGCGGCGGCCGCTGGCCCGGACCGGACGCAATTCCCGCCCCGCCACCAGTGTTCGGGTTGAACCTGGATAATCCGTCCTGAACCACCGCACCCCATCGCACCGAGGACTTACGCCATGAGCGACACCCAACAACGCATCGACCAACTCGTCAAAGGCAGCGACGTCCTGCTTTTCATGAAGGGGAACGCCAGCTTCCCGATGTGCGGCTTTTCCGGCCGCGCGATCCAGATCCTCAAGGCCTGCGGCGTCGAGCCCAAGAACGTGACCACCGTCAACGTGCTCGAAGACGACGCCATCCGCCAGGGCATCAAGGAATACAGCAACTGGCCCACCATCCCGCAGCTGTACGTCAAGGGCGAGTTCATCGGCGGCTCGGACATCATGATGGAGATGTACGAAAGCGGTGAGCTGCAGCAGGTTTTGGGCGGCCCCGCGCCCAAGAGCTGATTACTCCCCGTCATTCCCGCGAAGGCGGGAATCCAGGCCCGGGCCGAGCGTAGCGAAGGCCCGTAACGCCGGAGACTCCTCGCTCCTGGATTCCCGCATTCGCGGGAATGACGACATACCCCTCACCGTCGCCGTGGCTGTAGGCAAAACCACGACACGCACTCGCGCTGCACAGTTCACCCGTTGCGAGCTGGCACGGCCTATGCTGGAATAGTTCCGAACAAGGGCTGTCCAAGGAGGTGCGAATGTCGTCCAACCCACTGGTGCCAATCGACGGGCCAGGCTTCAAGCTGCCGATCGCCCATCTGCGCAGTGTGTTCCGGCCCGGCGACGTGGAGCGCAAGCTGGCCAAGCTGCCCTCGCATGAGCACGAGTCGCTTCGCAACACTTACGAGCGCATGCTCGAGCGCGGCCCCGAGCGCTTCCAGGTCAAACCCAGTGGCGTACCCGACATGAGCCACCTGTATGAGCAGCTGCCCAACTTCACCGACGCGCTGGACGACGTCAAGCGCCACGTGGCGCTGGCGCAGGACAGCCGCGACGGCCTGGAGGTCACGCCCATGCTGCTGCTGGGCCCGCCGGGCATCGGCAAGACCCATTTCGCGCGCAAGCTGGCCGATCTGCTGGGCACCGGCATGTGCATGGTGCCCATGAGCTCGATGACCGCCGGTTGGCTGCTCTCGGGCTCGTCCTCCCAATGGAAGGGCTCGCGGCCGGGCAAGGTGTTCGAGGCGCTGGTGGACGGCCAGTATGCCAACCCGGTGATCGTGGTCGACGAGATCGACAAGGCGGCAGCCGATGCCCAGTACGACCCGCTGGGCTCGCTGTACGGCCTGTTGGAGCACGACACGGCGGGCGCCTTCATGGACGAATTCGCGGAAGTGGCGATCGACGCCAGCCAGGTGATCTGGATCATGACCGCCAACGACGAGCGCTGCATCCCGGAGCCGATCCTCAACCGCATGAACGTGTTCGAGATCGAGCCGCCCGACCCCGACGCGGCGCGCCGGATCGCGGGCAACCTGTATACCTCGATCCGCGCCGAGCACGGCTGGGGGGCTCGCTTCGATCCGCAGCCCGCCGCCGACCTGCTGGACCTGCTGGCCGAGCTGGCGCCGCGCGAGATGCGGCGTGCCCTCATGACCGGCTTTGGCAATGCGCGCCTGGACGGCCGCGGCGAAGTGCGTCCGGACGACCTGCCCCGGGCCAGCGCGGGCAAGACGAAGATCGGGTTCGTGCAGTAGCTTCGGGGGACTAGCCCTGCGGAGACCGCCCCGGCTCGCGTCGGGCTTCCAGGGCTGGCTCCTGCCAGGCCCACTGCCGCATGGCGGCGAACACCGCGTTGGGATATTGCGGCTGGCCGCGGCTGCCGTTGTAGCGGCCCAGCGCCATGGTCAGGTTGCCGCGCTCGCGGTCGATGTAG
>JAZKDA010000115.1:5814-7148 GCA_040387815.1 Pseudomonadota bacterium
CCGCAGGTTGGTCTGCATGTGGAACAGGCGGCTGGCGTCGCCGTCGCCGATGACCCGGGTCCAGAAGGGCATGACCTGCATGTAGCCGCGCGCGCCGACGCTGCTCACTGCGAACTTGCGAAACGCGCTCTCGACCTGGATCAAGCCGAGCACGAGTTGCGTGTCCAAGCCCGCGCGGCGGGTTTCGTACCAGAGGGTTTGAAGAAATTCATGGCGCTGCTGCGCATGGGTCTTGCGCGGCGCCAGGCGCGCGCTCATGGCCTGCATCCAGCGCAAATAGGACAGGCGGCCGTCCGTGGCGACGAACTGGGGCACGGGCGGTGCGGAGTTGGCGATCGCCGAGGTGAGCGCGGTGCGCACCGAGTCGGCCAGCGGCTCCTCGAGCTGGCCGCCAGCCCGGGCCGGGCCGGCCAAGACCAGCGGCCCCAGGCCGGCCGGCGCCGACAGCAGTAAGGCGCGCCGGGAGATCACGAGCCGGTGCGTTCGCGCAAGAAGTCAAGGATGCCGGCGCTCGGCACCTTGGTCGCCGCGGTGTCGCGGCGGTGCTGGTATTCCATCTGCCCCTCCTTCAATCCCCGGTCGGAGATCACCACACGGTGCGGCACGCCAATCAGCTCCCAGTCGGCGAACATGGCGCCGGGCCGCTCACCGCGATCATCCAGCATCACGTCGACACCGGCAAGGCTGAGCGCGTCGTGCAGTTGTTCGGCGGCTGCACGCACCTGCTCGCTGCGGTCCATGCCGATCGGGCAGATCGCGACCGTGAACGGGGCGATGGCGTCGGGCCAGA
This sequence comes from Pseudomonadota bacterium, assembly GCA_040387815.1. GTDB lineage: Bacteria > Pseudomonadota > Gammaproteobacteria > Burkholderiales > Burkholderiaceae_C > Ramlibacter. The sequence goes on from JAZKDA010000115.1 coordinate 6,605, forward strand.
TGATGCCGCGCTCGTCGTGGTTCTGCTCGATGGCGGCGGCCGGCAGGCGCGTGATGCCGATGCCATAGCAGCCCATCTCCATGAACCGTGGCTTGCCGTTTTCGTCGAGGAAGGTGGCGTTCATGGCCTCGCTGTACTTGGTGCCCAGGTAGAACACATGGCCCACCTCGATGCCGCGCTCGATGGCCAAGCGGCCCTTGCCGTCGGGCGAGAGGTCGCCTTCGACCACATTGCGCAGATCGGCCACGGCGTCGGGCTCGGGCAGGTCGCGGCCCCAGTTGACGCCGGTGATGTGGAAGTCTTCCTCGTTGGCGCCGCAGATCCAGTCGGCCATGTGCGCCACCTCGAGGTCGGCGACGATCTTGACGGGCTTTTTCAGGCCGATCGGGCCCAGGTAGCCGGGCTTGGCGCCGAAGTGCTCGATGATCTCGGGCACGCTGGCAAACCGAAAGCCGACGTCCAGGCCGGGCACCTTGCCGACCTTCACTTCGTTCATGTCGTGGTCGCCGCGCAGCAGCAGCAGCCAGACCTGGGTCTTGACGAT
>JAZKDA010000116.1:0-42570 GCA_040387815.1 Pseudomonadota bacterium
TCGTGCGCAGCGTCGAAGACTCGATGAAGCGCGGCACCGTGCGCCTGGCCCACCCGGGTGAGTCGCGCAATGTGCACCAGTCGGTCACGCTGCTCGAAGCCATCGAAGAGTTCCGCTTCGACGCCCTGATCGGCGGCGCCCGCCGCGACGAGGAGAAGGCCCGCGCCAAGGAGCGCATCTTCTCCCACCGCGACAGCTTCGGCCAATGGCAGCCCAAGGCCCAGCGCCCCGAGCTGTGGACCCTGTTCAACACCCGCCTGCAGCCGGGCGAGCACTTCCGCGTGTTCCCCATCTCCAACTGGACCGAGCTGGACGTGTGGCAGTACATCGAGCGCGAGCACATCGCCTTGCCCTCGCTGTACTACGCCCACCAGCGCCAGGTGGTCGAGCGCAAAGGCCTGCTGGTGCCCGTGACCGAGCTCACCCCCGCGCGCGAAGGCGAACAGGTCGAGACCCGCACCGTGCGCTTTCGCACCGTGGGCGACATCACCTGCACCTGCCCGGTGGAGAGCCCGGCCAGCAACGCCGCGCAAGTGGTCGTCGAGACCATCTCGGCCGACGTGAGCGAGCGCGGCGCCACCCGCATGGACGACAAGACGTCCGAAGCCTCGATGGAAAAGCGCAAGAAGGACGGGTATTTCTGATGACGACGACCACCCCCACCGTCACGGCTGTGAAGGCGGACACCGCGCTCCACGACCACGCCACCGCCCTGCGCTTCATCACCTGCGGCAGCGTCGACGACGGCAAGAGCACCCTGATCGGCCGCCTGCTCGTCGACAGCCGCGCCGTGCTGCAAGACCAGCTGGCCAGCGTCTCCCGCTCGGGCGAAACCGACCTGGCGCTGCTGACCGACGGCCTGTCGGCCGAGCGCGAGCAGGGCATCACCATCGACGTGGCCTACCGCTACTTCGCCACCCCGGCGCGCAAGTTCATCATCGGCGACGCGCCCGGCCATGAGCAGTACACCCGCAACATGGTCACCGCCGCCTCCAGCGCCGACGCCGCTGTGGTGCTGGTCGACGCCACCAAGCTGCAGTGGCAGGACGCCAAGCTGGAGCTGCTGCCCCAGACCCGCCGCCACACCCTGCTGGTGAACCTGCTGCGCGTGCCCTCGATCATCTTCACGATCAACAAGCTTGACGCCGTCGAAGATCCGACGCTGGCCTTCAAGCACATCAGCGGCGCACTGGAGCGCTTCGCCCAGGCCGCCGGCGTCACCGTGCTGGCCATCATCCCGATTTCGGCGCTAAAGGGCCACAACGTGGTCACGCAGCACGCTGGCTGGTGCGGCTACGAGGGCCCCTCGCTGCTGCAACTGCTCGAGACGCTGGACATCACCGAGCCCGACACCGCAGAGGCCTTTGCCTTTCCGGTGCAGTGGGTCGAAAAGTTCCACGACTCGGCCGACACCTCCAAGGGCCGGCGCGTGTTCTGGGGCCGCGTGGCCGCCGGCCGTGTGCTGCCGGGCCAGGCCATCAAGGTGCTGCCCAGCGGCCAGACCGCCGTGGTGGCCCAGGTGCTCAATCACGTGCGCCAGCCCGCCAACGTGCCGGCCGGCCACAGCGCTGGCATCGTGCTCGATCGAGAGGTCGATGTCTCGCGCGGCGACTGGCTGCTGGCCCCCGAGGCGGCCGCGGCCACCCGCGAGCTGTCGGCCACCGTCGCCTGGATGGACGACGAACCCCTGGTGGCGGGCCGCGTCTATTGGGCGCTGCACGGTCACCGCTGGGTCAAGGTGCGTGTCAAGCGCGTGGTGCACCGGCTGGACATCAACACCCTGGCCGAGTCCGACGCCACCCAACTGGAGCCCAACGCCATCGGCCACGTCGAGCTTGCCTTGCAGGAGCCGCTGGCGACCCTGCCCTATCTGCGCTCACGTGCCCTGGGCTCACTGGTGCTGGTGGACACCGCCACTCACCGCACCTCCGGCGCCGTGCTGGTGCTCTGAGGTCAGCGAAACCGCTTCAACCCACTGCAAAAACGGTCGTTTCATCGGGCACACCCGCACTCGGCCGTTAAAATGCCCGGTTTTCCCCCGGCTCTACACGCACATGACTCACGTCGTCACCGAATCCTGTATCCGCTGCAAGTACACCGACTGCGTGGACGTCTGCCCCGTGGACTGCTTCCGCGAAGGCCCGAACATGCTCGTGATCGATCCGGACGAGTGCATCGACTGCGCCGTCTGCATCCCGGAGTGCCCGGTCAATGCGATCTATGCCGAGGAAGACCTTCCCGCGGACCAGATGGCGTTCATCAAGCTCAACGTCGACCTGGCCCGCGCACCGGGCTGGAAAAGCATCACCAAGCGCAAGCCGGCCCTGCCGGATGCCGACGAATGGAAGGACAAGTCGGGGAAGATCTCCGAGCTGGTCCGCTAAGCCGACATGGAACTCAAACTCAGCCAAGAAGTGATCAAGACCGCAGCCGAACACGACGGCCCCATCGAGACCGACGCCGTCATCATCGGCGCGGGCCCGGTCGGCCTGTTCCAGGTGTTCGAACTCGGCCTGCTGGAAATCAAGGCCCACGTCATTGACTCGCTGGCCTATCCCGGCGGCCAGCCGATCGAGCTGTACCCCGACAAGCCCATCTACGACATTCCGGCCATTCCGGTGTGCACCGGCCAGGAGCTGACCGAAGCGCTGCTCAAGCAGATCGAGCCCTTCGGCGCCACCTTCCACCTGGGCCAAACGGTGACCACGGTGCAAAAGCAGGACGATGGCCGGTTTTTCGTCGAGACCAGCAAGGGCACCCAGTTCCTCACCAAGACCATCTTCATCGCCGCCGGCGTGGGCGCCTTCGAGCCGCGCACGCTCAAGGTCGACGGGCTGGATCAGTTTGACGGCACGCAACTGTTCTACCGGGTCAAGAACCCGGCCGACTTCGCCGGCAAGAACCTGGTGATCGTCGGTGGCGGCGACTCCGCGCTCGACTGGGCGCTGAATTTCGCAGCCGAAGGCCCGAACAAGGCCGAGAGCGTCATCCTGATCCACCGCCGAGACGGCTTCAAGGCGGCCCCCGCGTCGGTGGCCAAGATGAAGGAGCTGTGCGAGCAGTACGAGATGCAGTTCATCGTCGGCCAGGTCACCGGCTACGAGGAAAAAGACGGCAAGCTGGTGGGCGCCAAGGTCACAGGCGCCGATGGCGTCACGCGCGTGGTGCCCTTGGACGTGCTGCTGGTGTTCTTCGGCCTGTCGCCCAAGCTCGGCCCCATCGCCGACTGGAGCCTCGACATCGAGCGCAAGCAGCTCAAGGTGGACACCGAGAAGTTCTCCACCAACATCTCCGGCATCTTCGCGGTGGGTGACATCAACACCTACCCGGGCAAGAAGAAGCTCATTTTGTCGGGCTTCCACGAATGCGCCCTGGCCGCCTTCGGCGCCGCGCCCATCATCTTCCCCGACAAGGGCAAGATCCACCTGCAGTACACCACCACCTCGCCCAAGCTACACAAGGTGCTGGGGGTGGAGTCGCCGGTGTTCGACTGAGCGGGCCTGCCTGCCCGACCTCAGCGAGCCCAGTCGGGAATGCTCAGATAGTGGCTGATCTGCCGGAGGGTCTGGCCGTAGGCCTCTTCGCCGAGCTCCTTCCTCGCGACCTCCACCGCTTTTTCGGATGGCTCCTTGGCCAGCAGCAGGTTGGACAACACCACCCGCCAGTCGGCCGCATCCGGCTTGCGAGAAGTCTTCAGGTAAGCATCGCCGTCCATCCGGCGATCCACCTGGGTGAGCTTGGCCAGCGCACCAGCAGGCACCTCGCTCATCTCGAACGCACTGCCTCCGTTGCCGCATGCCAAGCCATGGAGCATGGCAAACACCAGATCGCCGGCGCCCGGTCCACCTGCACGCTCTAACCTCGGCACCGACGAGGCGGCCTTCGTCTGCGAGGACGAATGCGACGATGAGCGCGTTTTGCTCTCCGCAACGGGCACCGCCGGCACCAGCGCGGCGACATGCGCGCGCAGGGTGTTTTCCAGCACGGCGAGTTCTACTTCGGTCACGGCGACCTGTGTAGAGCGGTCTTGTCTATTGACCAGGGCCAGGCCTGCGGCAAATCCGGCCATGCCAGCGCGCTGTTGGGGTGAAAGCCCGCTCAAGCGCGCGTCCATGGTGCGCAGGATGTCAGGCAGCCACAGACGCAGCGCGTCGGGCACCAGATGCTTCATGGCCGAAAGCAAGAAGCGCCCGGCCTGCCGAACCGTTCCTCTAAGCGATGCATTGTGTTCGTCCGGCCGCAGGACACCCTCGATCACGCTCGCCCGCCAAGCGTCGCGATCAGCCCGGGTACTCTTGCCCAGCGCCTGAAGCCTGTCGCACAGCATGAATGCATCGAACAAGGTCTCCCTGGCCGCAGCGTCCGCCAGCGCCACCAGCAAATGGTGCGCATACCTCGGCCCCGGCTCGTCCCCGCCTTGCAGGCGGCGGACCATGCCCAAAAGGGTGCGCTGGGGCACACCGTGACAGGTATCGACCAGCATCGAGTGCACGAGGTCTTCGCACTTGGGGGCATCGAGAAGCTGGCCGGTCTTGCACTCGTGATAAACCTCCAGCAAGAGCGCAACCAGCGGATCAGGCCAAGCATACGAGGCATCGTCGTGCGTCCGCGCCGCCGCCGCCAGGTCCAGCAACCTGAAGATGGGGCGATTCAAGCTCCGGAACGCCCGGCCGATCTGGCCGCGCTCCGACTCCTCCAGCTTGGGTCCGGTCAGCAGGGCGCGCAGGCGCTCGAGTTGCGGCCGGCGCCCATCGGATGCCACCTCCTCGGCCGGATCCTCGGCGAGGCTGTTGAGCGGCGCGACGTGCTTGAAGTCGGCTTTGCGCACCTCCACCTCCATGCCAGCGCCGGTCGTCTTGCCTTGCGCCAGCGCTTCGCAAGAGCGATGACGGATGTCGGTGCCCACGGCTTGAGCTTGCGCCCCCTTGGCATCGCGCCGTGCCCCGATGGGCCCGGCGTGGCGTTCGGCCACGCCCACTTCGGCTTGCGTCCCCGCCATCTTGCGATCCGCCCGCGGCTGCGCCTGCCGCCCCCCCGAACTCAGCTTTCCAATGCAACCACCCACGGCCTGTCCTTTCGAAATGACGATGACTGGTGGGTAACCGTCCGGGCCCAAGCCGCCTCTCTTTTCGCTGACTGCGCAGCGGCTCGCACGATCCGCAAGGTTGGGAAAGGCCATTCGGGAAAGGCCCAAGAACGTGGCTATAATCTAAGGCTTGTTCCTCGATAGCTCAGTCGGTAGAGCGCCGGACTGTTAATCCGTAGGTCCCTGGTTCGAGCCCAGGTCGAGGAGCCAAAAACTCGAAATAAAAGCCATCCAGGTCCCAAGCCTGGGTGGCTTTTTTGTTGGCTGATCGCCGTCAATAGACACGCTGCACAGGCGCGGCGGTGCCGCCAACCTCACGCCCTCGCCGGTCTGACTTCGCTGACCTCAACGCGAACAAACGCCCCGGCGCCCGGCGAGAAATCCCATTGCTCGATGACGCAGGCACCGCGGGGTGCGTGCGCCCCCCAGCGCACCAGGTTCACCGAATTGGGCGCCCCCTCGCGCACCCGTGACGAAACCGAGGTGCCCGCCTGCACCGCCCAGATCGGCCGCGCCAAACCATCCAGAGCCATCACGTAGGGCAGATGAATGTGCCCGCCCATCACCAGGTCGGCGCCAGCCGCGGCCCAGCGCTGCAGAGCGGCAGCGTGCCCGCGCAGGCGGTTCGTCACGTCTTCGGCACGTGACACGGCCACAGGCTGATGCACCACCACCACGCGCAACTGTGCAGCCCCCGCGCCGGCCAGAATCCGCGCCACGCGGTCGATCTGATGGCCTGACACTTCGCCATGCTTGTGCCGCCAGGCCCGCGTGGTGTTGACGCACACCACCATGAGCTCGGGCGAGCTGTGCACAGGTTCGAGATCGTCGCCAAACGCAGCGCTGTAGCGCGCATAGGGTCGGTGCAGGCGTGCCCACAGGGCGAACAAGGGGATGTCGTGGTTGCCCGGGACCGCCAGAACCGGCGCGCCCAGGCGATCGGTGAAGGCGCGGGCGGCCCGGAACTGCGCCGGGCGTGCGCGCTGCGTGATGTCGCCCGACAGCACGACCACGTCGGGCCGCTGCTGACGGGCCAGGGTGGCAAGCGCCTCGACGACGGGTGCCTGCTCGGTCCCGAAGTGCGAATCCGAGATCTGCAGCAAGACGCTCATCCGCCCTTCCCTTCGCTGTCATGGCCAGTGTCCACCGTGCCCTCGGCGTCTGCGTCATCGCGCCGCGGCTTCATCAGGAAAAGGGGTTTGTCGAATACGCGAAAATCGAGCGGCGCGCGCATCCTCGTCACCTCACCGTCGAAGGCAACCTTCACCCCCCGGCGGCCATGCGGGAGCGTGGGCTTGACCACCATGCGGTTGAACTCGAAGTGCTCCACGCTCTGCGCCTCACCGAGCGTGCCCATCGCCCCCCGAAGCATCAGCCCGATCATCGACAGTGTGCCGACCGGCCGCAGCACCACCGCAGTGATGTGACCATCCGCCGGGCCGCTCTCAGGGCGCGACGCGGGCTCCACGCCCAATTGCGCCAGTTGCAGCCGGTTGTTGCCCACGAACAAGGTCAACGCACGCACGTCGCGAACAGTGGCGCCCTGTTCGATGTGCAGGCGCAGTTGCCGCTTCGCGCGCAGCAGCGTGGCCATGCCCGCCCAGAAAGCCACCCATCGGCTGCGTCCGAAGCGCGCCTTGTAGGCCTCGCGGTCTTCCAGCAGGTCGGGGTAGAGCCCCAGGCTGGCATTGACCAGAAAGACGCGGTCGTTGATGCCGGCCACCTGCACCGGCGAGGGCGTGGAACTCAGAAGCATCTGGACAGCTTCGGCCGGGTCGGCCGCAATGCCATGCGTGCGGGCGAAGTAGTTGAACGTGCCCTGGGGCACCACACCCATGGCGCAGCCCTGGGCGTGCGCGGCCTGGGCCACCGTGTTGATGGTGCCGTCGCCGCCCACGGCCACCACGGCGGTGCGGTCCGCCAAGGCCCTTGCCGCGGCCGCCTGCGCCGCGCCCGGCAGCTCAGCGGGGTCGCAGAACAGCAATTGCCCGCGCCGACCGCCGGCATGGAGCGCGGCTTCGATGACCTCGCGCTTGGCATCCGCCTCGCTGCTGCCCGCGGCCGCATTGATAACGAACTGGAGCGTGGACGTGGGGTCGACATCGGGGCATACAGCCAGAGAGTGGGTTGGCATAGCTGGTCTTGTGGGGCATGTTATGCCGCAAATACAAGACGCGGGGTAGGCCGCAGGCTCGCCGGCCGCCGGCTCGCCACGAAGGCGCGCTCAGGATTGGCTGTCGGCCGCGGGGTCCTGCGAGTGCAGCAGGTCTTCGGCCAGCAGTTTGGCGGTGATCTGCAAGCGCCGCAGGTCGGTCAGGCTGGCCTCGTCCTTGACCTGGTGGCTGAAGCAACACAGGGTGCCGTACACGTTGCCATTCTTCAGAACCACTGGTGTGCTGAGGATGGTGCCGATGGCGATGCCTTGCGGCGGGACCGCGCCCGATTTCACATACCCATTCGCATCTTTCACCAGCTGCGGCAGCCGGCCGTCGACCACTCGCTGGCACCACGTCTCCTCCAGCGGGTCGGACTGCCCCGGGGCCAGTGTCCCGCTGCGGCCGCAGTCGACCACCTTGAAGATGCGCTCGTTGTCCTTGAACTCCGAGACGAACACCGCATCCATCTTCATGCTCTCGCGCAGGATGTGCAGTGCCTCCTGCACCTTGGGATGCACCAAAGGGTCCGCCGCGTCGGTGGTGGCCACCAGCAACTCGGCGATGCGCACATCGATGTCGTCGGGGTTGTGATCCAGGAACATGCTACCTCCGCAGGTCGGTCCGTGTGCCAGCGTGCGCCATTTTGGCGCCACACTCCAACGCGACTCTACGGCAACCCGCCCCGGCCCCCGTCATTGGAGCCGGGTGACGGTTCGACACCGTACTGGCGCAGTACAGCGACACCGTGATGCGGGTCTGACCCTACATACCGAAGGTCTTGGGATCGATCTTCGAGTAGATCTCGCGATAGTAGATCTTGCCCACGGCCTCATGGTCCCAGTTGGTGGTGGCGGGCAGCAGCTTCTCCCACTTGTCGACCAGGGCGCGAAAGCGCGCGATCTTCTGGGTGGCGTTCTTGATGCCATGGGTCTTCTCGGCGGTCTGGGCCACGCCGGCCAGATCAGCGTCGAGGAAGGCCTTGGAACGGGCGACGACGTCAGGGGCCGGCTGATGCACCTGGATGCCCTTCTGCTTGGCCAGCTCCATGTTCTTTTCGACATCGTTGTTGAACTTCCAGGTGGTGCCGGCATTGCCCATGGCCGCGGCCTCGAGCACGGCCTTGCGCTGCGCCTCGGTGAGCGAGCGCCAGGTGTTTCGGTTCATGCTGTGAACGTCCAAGCCATGCACGGTGCCGCCAGGCAAACCGACGGTGATGTGCTTGGCCAGGTCGATCAGGCGCAGGCCCGACAACTCCGAGGCGGCGTTCATGGTGCCGTCGATCGTGCCCTGCGACATGCCTTCAAAAATCTCGTTGCCGGAAATGCTGACCGCCACGATGCCGAAGTGCTGCGCCCAGCGCGACCAGGGGCCGGCGGCTGAACGCAGCTTCTTGCCCTTGAGCTCGTCCAATGTGGCCATCTTCTTGGTGGCCAGGATCCAGTAGGGGCCGGTCGAGGCGGAACCCAGATACACCTGGTTGCTCTTGACGCGTTCGGCCATGCACTCGGAGCAGCTGTACATGTATTCGGACATGGCGCCGGCCATCGCGAAGGCATTGGTGCCGAGCATGGCCAGCTCGACGGGCAGCTGGGTATCGGGCAGGTTCGCAGCGAACATCTGCGTGGGCAGGTAGCCTGTGTCGACCACCCCGTCGCGCACGCCGGCAAAGCTCTGGCTCAGCGACAGCAGCGACGGCGGGAACACCTTGACGGTCAGTTCGCCGTTGGTTCGTTCCTTGAGGGTCTTGATGAAGGCGTCCATGCCGAAATACGGGGCGCTGGCCGGCGGCACGCCAACGGCCGCCTTGAGTTCGCGTGCGCTCACCGAACCGGCCACCAGCGACACACCCACGCACAGCGCGGCGACGATCTTGCTCAATTTCATAGGATTTCCTTCGGTTCCTCAGACAGACATCACGGTCGATCGCTTTTCGAGTATTCGAAAACGAAAAACTCATTTCCAGACCTGGAAAATTTTAAAGCCAGGATCGGCCGCTGAAAAGCCTTTGGAATGATCGTAAACCCGCGTTTTCGACTCAGTTGACGAGGCGCGCGCGCGGTCGCCCTTCACGCATCGAGCCGGAACTGCTTGACCGCAAAAGCCCAGGCCATGCGCGACGCATCGGGCCCCTGTCCATCGCTGAACGGCTTGCTCGCGGCGCCGCCGCTCCACGCGTGGGCCAACTTGTCCACGGCGACCAGACTGGCCACAGTGCTGCCCTTGTGTTTGAAGTCCGTCACCGACATCGTGTAACGCTTGCCGCGCTGGACGCTGCGAGCCGGGATTTCACGCGCGCCGGCCGCGTGAGCCCAAACCTGCGCGGCGGCTCGGCCGTTGTGCGGCGAGACCACGCCATCGGCATCGCCGTGGATCACCAGCAGGGGTGGCCAGAGCGCCTGCATCGTCGCCGGCGTGGCCGCCAAGGGCTTGGCCCTGCGGTGACCGTGCATCGCGCCCAGCGCCGACAAACCCGAATGGGCCGTGCCCGGTGCAATGCCCGAGTGCATGACCACCGCCTTGAAGCGCCCGGGGTGTCGGGTGACGAGCAGCGCCGCCATGCTCGCACCGGCCGACAACCCGGCAATGACCACCCGCGCCTTATCCACCGGCTGCAACAGGCAGACCTGGTCGATCGCCTTCATGATCAAAGCCGCTTCGCCATACGCCCGTCCATTGTCCGTGTCGAACCAGTTCCAGCAACCCTGGCCATTGGCCAGGCGGTCCTGCTCGGGGTAGAGCACCAGGAAGCGCTCGCGCATCGCGATGCGGTTCATGCGTGTGCTGGCGGCGAAGCTGTTGGCGTCCTGCCCGCAGCCATGCAGCATGACCATCAGCGGCAAGCGTTCGCCGGCCTCGACGCCGGGCGGGCGATACAGCCGAAAGCGCCTGACGCCGGTCGCGCCCATGGCGACGCCGGGGATCCACGCACCGGCACCCGGTGGTGGTGTGCGCTTGGCCAGCACGGGCTTCAAGGTCTTGGTGAGGGCGCGCGTACCCGAGGCCGTGGCCATTCGCGTCATCGCGACGAAACCGCGCTCGAAGCTCCTGGCCCAGCCAGACATGCGAATTCGTTTCTTCATTCAGCCCATTTTGCGGGCGCGACGCGCATTCAGGGCGCGTTGCACACCATTGGATGCATCCGCGGGGCTGGCTTCCAAGACCCTCAGGCGGTCAGCACCATGACCACCACCGCGACCGCCATGACGCCGGTCGCAGCCCACCCGAAAAACCTGTGGCGGGTTGAGATCGTGAGTTCACCCATGAGCTTTCGTGACTGGCCGATCCACATCATCACCACCATGATGGGCACTGAGATGACGCCGTTGACGATGGCGCTCCACACCAGGGCCTTCATCGGTTCGAGTTCGAACACGCTCATGAGCGTGCCGATGCCAGTCGCGGCCAGGATGATGAGGTAGAAGCCGCGCGCTTCTCGAAAACCCCGCGACAGGCCGGCCTTCCAGCCGAACACTTCACTGACCGCATACGCGGCCGAGCCCGCGAGCACCGGGACGGCCAGCAAGCCGGTAGCGATGATGCCCAGCGCAAACAAGCCGAAGGCGAATTCGCCGGCCACAGGCCGCAAGGCTTGCGCGGCCTGTGCAGAGGTCTGAATGGTGTTGCCCCCGGCATGATTGAGCGTGACTGCGGTCGCCACGACGATGCACAGCGCGATCACATTGGAAAACAGCATGCCCACGTAGGTGTCCTGCTTGATGCGGGACAAGTGTTCAACCGCATAGGCGGGGTGGCCTCGCAGCGCCGCCACATCGGGCCGTCGGCGGTTATCCTCGGCCTCCTGCGAGGCCTGCCAGAAGACCAGGTAGGGGCTGATCGTCGTCCCGAGCACGGCCACCACCATGCTGGCGTAGCTGCCCACGGACGCATCCTTCAAAAAAAAGGCCCAGGGCTGGAGCGATTCGCGCACGGCGTCGCGCCACGGCACCTGCACCGACAAGATAACGGCCACGTACGAAAACAGCGCCAATGTCAGCCACTTGAGCACACGGACCGTGCGCTCATACGAGAAGTACACTTGGCCCAGAACGCACAGGGCCCCAAACGCTACGGTGTACAGCGCGTGTGGCCCGCCAATGAGCAGGCGCAAGGCGTCGGCCATGGCGCCGATGTCGGCGGCGATGTTGATCGTATTGGCCACCACCAGCAACCCCACCAGCGCCAGCGTGAGCCAGCGCGGGCACACCTTGGCGATGTTGGCGCCCAGCCCTTGCTGGGTCACCCAGCCGATGCGCGCCGAGAGCATCTGGATGCCGACCATCAGCGGCGTGGTGAGCAGCAAGGTCCAGACCAAGCCAAACCGAAACTGAGCGCCCGCCTGAGAGTAGGTGGCGATGCCGCTCGGGTCGTCGTCTGCGGCACCTGTGATCAGGCCCGGGCCCAGGCGCTGGGCGAAACCGTTGGACTTCTTGTCGCTGTCGCTCACCTGCGTGCTCCCGTTGTCGTCACGCGCCAAGGGTAACGCGCGCCGCCCGGGACTCAGCGCGCAGGCAAAACGGTGCCGACACACTCGCCGAAACCGATGCGTACGGCGCCGTCCTTTTCACACCAGCCACGCAGCACGACAGCATCGCCGTCCTCCAGGTAGGTGCGCTGCTCGCCGCCGGGAAGTTCGATGGGGTTCTTGCCGCCGGTGGTCAGTTCGATCAGGGCACCCGCCTGGTCCAGCGTGGGGCCCGACAAGGTGCCGCTGCCGAACAGGTCGCCCGGTTGCAGGTTGCAGCCGTTGACCGTGTGGTGGGTGACCATCTGCGCCACCGTCCAATAGGCATGCCGATAGCTGGTGCGGCAGATGCTCGCGTCGCCCTGCCCCGCCGCGCGCATTCGTGGCGTTTGCAGGCCCACTTGCAGCTGGATGTCCAGCGAACCCTGCTCGCGGTTGGCGGGCGAGTCGAGGTAGGCCAGGGGTTGCGGATCTTGTGCGGGCCGAACGAAAGGCACGCGGTACGGCGCCAGCGCCTCCATCGTCACGATCCAAGGTGAAATCGTGCTGGCGAAGTTCTTCGAAAGAAACGGACCCAGCGGCTGGTATTCCCAGGCCTGGATATCCCGCGCCGACCAGTCGTTGAGCAGGCACATGCCAAACACATGGTCTTCGGCTTCGCCGATGTCCACCGGCTCGCCCAGCGCATTGCCGGTGCCGATGAAGATGCCCAGCTCCAGCTCGATGTCCAGCCGCTTGCACGGACCGAACGACGGCTCGGTGGCGCCGGGGAGCATGGTCTGGCCGACCGGGCGGCGAAATTGTTGCCCCGACACGCCGATGCTCGATGCACGGCCGTGGTAGCCGATGGGAACCCACTTGTAGTTGGGCAGCAGCGGGTTGTCCGGGCGGAACTGCTTGCCGATGTTGGTGGCATGGTGCACCGAGGTGTAGAAGTCGGTGTAGTCGCCGATACGCGCCGGCACGTCGTACTGCGCGTCGGCTTGCGGCACCAGGCACGCTTGCAGCGCCGCTTGTTCGCTGGCGCCCTCGCGCAACGCCCGCGACAAGGCCAGGCGCAGCCCGCGCCAAGCCTGGGGGCCCAGGGCCATCAGCGCATTGAGCTTGTCTTGTGCGCCCGCCTGCACGCAAGCGGCCACCGCGCCGGCGAACACCCCAGCCCGGGCCGCGGCCGCCAGGTCCAGGATCTGGTTACCAATGGCCACGCCACCGCGCATGGCTTCGTTCGAGCCCTTGCGGCGAAACACCGCAAACGGCAGGTTCTGGATCGGAAAGTCGCCACCCGCTGCGTTGGCCGACGCGACCCAGCTGCGAAGCGCCGGGTTGTGGGTTTCGTTCAATTGCGCCATGCCCATACTGCTCAAGCCTTGAACTCCCGCACGTGCATCCAGGCGGCATGCTTGGGCGCGCGCCGGGTCTGGCTCCATTCTTCGAGCATGTCCCACTTCACCTCGTCGAGCTTCTTGTACATCTCAGGTGTGCCCACATCGGCCGCCAGCTCGAGGCGGTGGCCGTTCGGGTCGAAGAAATAGATGCTCTTGAAGATGGTGTGGTCGGTCGGGCCGATCACGTCGACGCCTTGCGCCTGCAAGCGCGCCTTGGTGTCTTCCAGCGTCTGCATGCTGTCAACCTTGAAGGCGATGTGCTGCACCCAGTCGGGCGTGCTCTCGTCGCGGCCCATGGCTGGCGCATTGGGCAGCTCGAAAAAGGCCAGCACGTTGCCCATGCCGGCGTCGAGAAAGACGTGCATGTACGGGTCTGGCGCCTTGGTGGAAGGCACGGCGTCTTCGGCGATGGCCAGCACGAAGTCCATGTTCAGGTGCTTGACATACCACTGCACGGTTTGCTTGGCGTCCTTGCAGCGGTAGGCGACGTGATGGATGCGATCGATTTTCATGGGGACTCCTTGCGGTCAAAGATCTTGGAGGGCAGCTTGCAGGTGCTGCTGAAACAGGGCCTCGTCGCCCAGCGCGTTGGCGTTGAGCAGGGCCAGCTTGACGAGAAACAGCGAGGTCTTGTCGCTGCCCGCCTGGTCGATGGCGCGCGCCAGCGCGTCGTACACGGTTTCGAGGCCGGCGATGGAAAGTTCAGCTTTGAGGTTCGACATGAGGCTCTCCGGGCTTACTGAGGCAGGGCCGCGTGCAGGGCAGCTTGCAGCCGATTGGCATCGAGCGTCAACCAGCGGGCGCAGACATGCTGGTCCGGCCGGACAAGGTAGCCGGCGCCGCTGGCACGCACACCATAGCGCTCTCGGAAATGGCCATCCGCATCGGCCAGCGTCACATCGGCACCGGCGACCGGCGCCGTTGAGCCGACCGCAATCACCTTGACCGGCACGCCCTTGGCACGGGTGGCTTTGACCACCTGGAGGAGCGGCGCGGGGATCGCGTCGCCTTCGGTGAAATACAGCAGGTCGAAGCCGCCGCCCAGGTGGTCCAGCAGGAAGTCGTCGGCGCCCAGGCGGACGTTCTGCGGCGGCGCGCCCTGCGCCGGGCCGGCCGTGAACAATGCGTTGTCGTCGCCTGGGCTATTGAGCATTGAATCGGTGTACTCGTGCGGGCGGGAGGTGCGCCAGTGATAGAGCGGCCGCACAAAGGGCTGCGTGAGCGACAAGGACAGCACCGCGTCGCGCAGCAGCTGGAACCCACCGGCCGGCGGCGTCATGAAGCGCACGCTCTTGCCCGCCTCGTCGATGATCTCGCGCGCTGCACCCACCCGCTCGGCGCTGTAGTTGGCCAGCAGCTTGCGGCCGGCCAGCCCCTTTACCACGAAGGCCAGGTGCCAAGCCAGCGACTGCGCATCCTGGAAGCCGGTGTTGGCGCCCCGCACGCCGAAGATCGGCAACAGGTGGGCCGCGTCGCCGGTGAAGATGACGCTGCCATGGACGTAATCGGGCAAGGTCAGGGTGCGGGCCGAATAGACCGACGACCAATCCATCTCCCACGGCGTGCCGGCATGGCCGATCATGGCCAGCTGCGCATCGATGCGGGCCTTGAGCGACTCGGGCCGCAGCGCCTCCTCGGGCGTCTCGCCTTCGGGCAACTGGTAGTCCACGCGCCAGATGCCATTGGGCTCGCGGTGCATCAGGATGGTGTTGCCGGGGTTCCACTCGGGGTCGAAGAAAGCCAGGCGCTCGGTCGGCAGGGGCAGGTCGATGCGGATGTCGGCGATCACGAAGAAGCCTTCGTAGGAAGCGCCTTCCATCTCCAGATTCATCGCGCTGCGGATGCCCGAGCGGCCGCCGTCCGCCGCGACCAGCCAGTCTGTCTCCAGCGTGTACGGGCCTTCGGGCGTGTCCACCTCGATCCTGGCGTAGCCGTCCAGCTGCTCGAGCCGCGTGAGCTTGTTGCCCCAGCGGAAGTCGATCAGCGGCTGCGCCTTGCAGGCCTCGTGCAGGTACTCTTCCATGTACTGCTGCTGGACGTTGATCATCGGAAAGAAGCGGTCGTTGGCATCGTGCGGCGCTTCCATGCGGAACACCCGCTGGCCGCGGTAGTACGAATTGCCGAAGCGCCAGGGCAGGCCGCCTTCGGTCATTCGATGGGCCACGCCCACCTGCTGTAGGATTTCCATCGAGCGGCGGGTAAAGACGATGGCCCGGCTGCCCTGCGAGAACTGCAGCTCGCAGGTGACCACCACGCTGGGCACGCCATGGCGGGCCAGCTCCAGCGCCGTCACCATGCCCGCGGGGCCCGAGCCGGCGATGACGACCTTCTTGCGCTCCTGGCGCGGGTGAGCTGAAGGCAGCCAGGGCTTGAAGACTTCGTAGGTGTAGTAGATCGAGGGCCGGGCCTCGGCGGTGGGCGTGTGCATGAATGTCTTGCGCAAATAAATCAGGTGGGGACGTTGTGCGCGACCAGCCGGTCGAGCAGATCGCTCAAGGTCGCGAGTTCTTTCGGGCTCAGGCAACCGAAGATTTCCTGGTTGCGCTTTTCGACCAGGTCCATCGCCTTCTTCCAGAGCTTCTGGCCAGCTGGCGTGAGGCACAACTCGACCCCGCGGCCGTCGGTGGGGTGCTCCTTCTTGACCACCCAGCCCTTGTCGACCAGCACCTGCGCCGCACGGCTGGCCTGGCCCTTGTTCAGGTTGCCCTTGTCGGCCAGGGCCATGACGGACATGGGCTGAAACGAGCCGATGGCCGTCAGGCAACGCGCCTCGCTCAATGCCAGGCCCAGCGTGCTCAGATAGGACTGGTGGCTGTCGTAGTCCGACACCTTGTGCAGCAGGTGCAGCCGGTAGGTCAGCGAGCGATCAAGTGGCGTGGCCATCGTGTTGCCAGTGCTCAGTCGGCCTTGATGCCGTTGGCCTTGATCAGCGGGCCCCACTTGGCGCGCTCCTTGGCGGCATAGTCGCTCATGGCCTTGGGTGTGCTGGGGGTCGCTTCCAGACCCAGCACCTGCAGGCGCGCCTTGATCTGCGAGGTGTTCATTGCTGCCAGCAAGGCCTTGTTCAAGGTGTCGATGACGTCATGCGGCGTGCCGGCGGGCGCGACCAGACCTTGCCAGGCGTAGGCCTCGAAGTTCTTCATGCCCTGCTCGCTGAGCGTGGGGATCTGCTCGAAGTTCTTGACGCGCTGCAGGCTGGCGATGCCGATGGGACGCAGCTTGCCCGCGCTGATGAACTGGTAGCCGCTGGCGGTGTCCACGAACATCATCGGCACCTGACCGCCCACCACGTCCTGCACGGCCGGCGCGGCGCCCTTGTAGGGGATGTGCGTGAGACGGGCCTTGCTGACCTCGCGGAACAACTCGCTGGCCAGGTGGTGTGGGCTGCCGGCGCCCGGCGTCGCGAACGCCACCGCATTGGGCTGCGCCTTGAGCCACGCGGTCAGTTCCTTGAGGTTGTTGGCCGGCACGCTGGGGTGCACGACCAGGATCATCGGAAACCGCACCGTCAGGCCGATGGCGGAGAAGTCTTTCTCCACGTCGAAGGGCAGCTTGCTGTAGATGAAGGGATTGGCGGCCAAGGTGGCCGTGTCGGCCGACATGATGGTGTAGCCGTCGTTCTTGGCGCGGGCCAGGTACTCGGCGCCGATGTTGGTCGCGGCACCGGGTTTGTTGTTGATGACGATCGGCTGGCCCAGCGACTGGCTCATGGTCTGGGCCAGGGCGCGTGCCACCGTGTCGGTGCCGCCGCCGGGCGGATACGGAACCACCCACTCGATGGTCTTGCCGGGGAACTTCTGCGCCATGGCGGACGCCGCCACGGCGACCAGGACCACGGCCAGCACTTTCTTCAGGTTCTGGGTCAGTGAGCTCATCAGCGGATCTTTCGAGAGTGGGGTTGGGAAGCCGCGGATGGTAGACCAAACAAGTTGCGCGCGCAACTACGTGGAAGCACCAATGGTTGCTGGCGCAACCAAATGCATGAGCTGTCGCCGATGGTTGACGGCCCTTCGCATCAGGCCCCAAGCCCGGCCACGCCACGCCCGGCGGCCAGCCTCAGGTCATCGGAACAGCGGTGCGAAGCAAGTCGCGGCCCTGCGCTGTCGCGACCAAGTAGGCGTCGAGCACTGGCTGTTTCATCCTGATGGCGACGCGGATGATAGACTAGTTACCTAACTAGTCTCCAGGAGATCAAGGTGCATACATGGCCGGTTCAAGACGCGAAGGCACGATTCAGTGAATTTCTGGAGGCCTGCATCGCCGAAGGGCCTCAGATGGTCACCAAACGCGGTGCGGAAGCTGCCGTGCTCGTGCCGGTCGACGAGTGGCGTCGGCTCCAGGCCGCGGCGCGCCCGTCTCTCAAGGAATTGTTGCTGTCAGACCAGGCGCGCGTCGACCTTCTGATTCCTGCGAGAGGTGCTGCCCGTCGACGCAAGGTCAGCCAAGCGGGTTGATGCGCATGTACTTGCTCGATACAAACATCGTTTCAGAACTGCGCAGACCACGACCTCATGGCGCCGTGGTGGCTTGGCTGCGGTCGACACAAGATGCCGACCTCCATGTGTCTGCCGTCACCCTGGGTGAAATCCAGGCCGGCGTCGAGCTGACCCGCGATCAGGATGCCGCCAAAGCCGCCGAGATCGAAACGTGGCTCGGCCTCGTCGCCCAGTCGTACAACGTGCTGCCCATGGATGGCGCAACGTTCAGGACGTGGGCACGTTTGATGCACCGCCGATCTGACACGCTGTACGAGGACGCGATGATCGCGGCAACAGCCACCATTCACAACCTCACTGTGGTGACGCGCAACGTTGCGGATTTTGCGAACTTCGACGTGACGGTCTTGAACCCATTTGACGCACCAAGGACTTGAAGGCCCTGTCAGCGCCGTCCCCGCCTCACACCGCCTGCGCCCGCGTCAACAGGTACCCCTGGTGCATGACATTGTCAAAGTAGTACGGCGCCGCCAGCGATTCGTATTCGGCCCGCACCGCGTGCAGCTTCGCGGAATCATCCGCAAGGCGTTCCACCAGCTTTTGCAGCGGGCCGACCGAGCGCTCCATGAACTCGCGAAAATGCGGCAGGCTCAGTGCCGGAATCTCCATCATTCCGCGCTCAAAGAAGGGCGCGTCAAACGCCGCGGCCAGGCGCTCGATGATGATCGCGGGGTTGCCCCACTGCGGCGGCGGCGCCGCGCCTGGCGGCGGCGGGGGTGAGTGGCGGGCCACGAAGGCGAACATGCGGCCGACAAAATGCTCGGGCGGCCAGGTGGCAAAAGCGATGCGGCCGCCCGGCTTGAGCACGCGGCGCATCTCAGCCACCGCCACATCGGGGCGGGGCGCGAACATGTGGCCGAACTGGCTCAGCACCACGTCGAACGAGGCATCGGGATAAGGCAGTTGCTCGGCATCGCCTTCGGTCCAGGCGATGTCCTCGTGCCCAGCGATGCGTGCGTTTTCGTGCGCCACCGCCAGCAGCTCAGGCGTGAGGTCCAGGGCACTGACCTGGGCCCCGGCCCGCGCGGCGGTCAAGGCCACGACGCCAGTTCCCGTGCCCACGTCGAGCAGCTTCTGGCCGGGCACGACACCCGCGAATCGGACCAGGTGGCCGGCCGAAGGTGTCGTGAACATGGCCGTGGGCGCGAACGACGCCCACATTTCTCGCTGCCGCTTTTTCAGGTCTGCAAACGGGTCTTGGGTCATGGTGCGCTCCAGGCTGTGCGTTGCTGGGAAAGGACCACGCTTCAAGGTAGAGCATGCATTCAGCAAACGCCCGCTCTCATCATACTCAAGCTGGAGCACCGCATGCTTTGTCACGGACCCCATGGCGCCGACAAAGTTTGGCGTGAAAGCCGGCTACGCCGCGCGGCAGGGCATTGCTCACCGAAACTCCCGCTCATCCTCCTTCGGGCGCCGCTTAAGATGCGCATCGACATACTTCAGACCGGTTCTCGAATGGTCGCCGTGTTTTCGGCCTTGCGTCAGTCTGTCCCCGCGGACATTGCGTCTCGCAATCTCCAGCGCGGCCATCATCGCGAACCTCACAAGGACAACTGATGAACTCAAAGAGGTTGGAGCACTTCCTGGAGATCGTGCGCTCTGGCAGCCTTGGAAAGGCCGCGGAACGAATGCACATGGCACAACCGGCGCTCAGCCGAGAATTGCGCGAACTCGAGATGAAGCTTGGTGCCCAGCTGCTTCGCCGGCATGCCAAGGGCGTGGATCTCACGCCAGCCGGCGAAGCTTTCAAGAACAAGGCGGAAGTCATCCTTGGTCTTCTCGAAAATATTCAAGAGGAAGTCAATTCCGCCGTAGGAAAACCATTCGGACACGTCGCGTTCCGGCTGCCGGCTTCGATGTCAGATCTGCTGGCCGGCCCGCTGATTCACGAGTTTTCCGAGGCAAACCCTTCAGTGAAGGTACAACTGCGTGACGGCGCATCGGTCTACCTCAGAGGCGCTCTCCTGAGCAAGGAATTGGACTTTGCCGTCTTGACGGCCCCCATCTCGGAGCCCCGGCTGGTTTCTCGCCCGCTGCTATCAGAGCGCATGTTCCTGGTCGGTCCGCCAGATGCCGACTTCAAGGCAGAGCGGGAAATCAGCCTGCGTGATCTGAGTTCGATCCCGCTCATCATGCCTCCGACGCCCAACCCGAATCGTCTGGTCATCGGGGAATTCTTCGAAAGCCATGGCATGAAACCGAACATCACCCTCGAGACGGACACCGTCAGAATCGCCCAGTTCATTGCCAACGGCGTAGGCTGCTCGATCCTCCCGTCTTGCGCGGTGTCCAGCTACGACGTGGCCTCCCGGTCCCTGGCGTGCATTCCAATCAAGGAACTCACGATCATGCGGCTCTTGGTCACTCCGGCAGGCACAAACCAGTCCATCGCGGCAAACGCAATGATCAAGGCCTTATGCGACAACATAAAGAAATTGATCGCAAACCATGAACTTCGCGGAATTTACGTCGGCCCCTGATTGATGAGCTTGATATTTGACCTCAAAAATCCACACACCATAACAATCACAATATGGGTCGATTGCATGACGAACACACTTCCGATATCCCATTGATATCTGTTCGACTGGTTTCAGGGGTTATCACCGATGCATTTTGACTGGTCGGAAAATACATTAGCTTCAAGTGCATTCACTGCTTTGAATCGGCCCCGTATCGAACAACCAGCCGCCTCCGCATGCCGGCTTGGCAGCCATCTCCCACAAGTGAAATCAAATGACCGATGTGACTGAGAACGACCTTCGCGCAGCCGTCAAGGCCCTCACGGATGTCATCGCACCCGCCATTTCAAAGGCCGACCCCTTGGCCCTGGAACAACTCCGGTTGGTCACCGAATCGCTCGAGTTCATTCGCTCCCGTCTTGACGATTTCTATGATCGGGATTATTTCGATCTCAATCATCACCTGGAGATGGCTCGATTGCTTCAGGCCATGTCGCTCCCCTTGACTGAACCGACCCAGGCACTCCTTGGCCGCACGGTCGGCGTGGGTGATGAGGTGTCCCGCACACCTGGCGCGTCCTCGCGAGACCTCAAGACGGCAACAGCCGGGCTGGCGGCCGCAGTGCGGCTCATCGTCAGGGAATCCACGACCATGCCCGCGGACCGGCGCGACAAGGTCGAGCGCTGTGTGCTCTCGGCAAGCCGCAGCCGTATCGCGGTCGACCGCGCGTGGTTCCTGCCAATGGGCTTCGACCCCGAGCCCGACAAGGTCAGCCCCCTGTCGGACGTCCTGGGCCCGCGCAACGGCGATCAACGCTGCTTGACTCAGGCCGCGCAGTGATCACAGCAAACCGCCCAGCCATCACGCTCGACATCAGCAACGGCATTGCCCGCATCGTATTGAACCGGCCCGACGACGGCAATGCGATTGGCGTCGACTTCATCGAAGCACTGGACCGTGTTAGCCTGGAATGCACTGAGCGGACCGACCTGCGTGCGGTCGTCATCTCGGCGCAAGGCCGACATTTCTGTGTCGGCGGAGACATTCACGCCATGACGTCGGGCAAGGGCGGCCTTTCGCTGGCAGGGTATATCCACAAATGCAATTCCGGACTCGAGAGCAGCCTGGCTCGGCTCGAGCATCTCGACGCCCCGACGATGGCCATTGTTCAGGGGACCGCGGCAGGCGGCGGCGTTTCGCTCCTCGCAGCTTGCGACATTGTCGTTTCTGCCAATCAGGCGAAGTTCGTCGCGGCGTATGCGGGCATCGGATACTGCCCGGACATGGGAGGCTCCACCGTGCTCACCAGGCGCATGGGCATGACGCGAGCACGCCGTTTCTACCTGCTGAATGAAACGCTGAATTCCGACGCGGCGCTCGAAGCCGGCTTGGTTGACATCGTCTCCCCGCTCGATCGACTTGAGGCCGAAGCCCAAACCATTTTCGATCGCTGGGCGATGGGGCCAACCCTCGCGTATGGAGCCATCAGGCGTCTTATGCGATCGTCCACCACCACGCCTTATGAGGCGCAGATCCGACTTGAAACCCAGGAACTTACGAAGCTGGCAAGGTCTGCCGACGCGAACGAAGCCTTGAGGGCCTTCGTGGAGCGCCGCCCCGCTCGATTTCAGGGCCGCTGAAGGTTGCACCGGGGTGGTCGCAGTCCCCGGTGCAAGCGCCTGTGAATCTTTCTAGAGACGTTCCTCAAGCATCCGCGCCAGAATGCTGGCATTGACCGGAGCCTGCCCTTTGACCCGGGCGAGCAGGACATCCTGATGGGACTTCCCGAGGCGAGCCACCCGGTAGCCAGACGCCACCGTGGTCACGATGATCTGATAATCGTTCAAGATCCGGTAGTAATCGAGCTTTCTCCGATCGACTGGCAGGCCCGATGCTTGCTCGTAGCGGTCATAGAACTCCTCCAGTGGCATCAGGCCGCAAACGTAGTAGGTCTTCCCGTCGTCGAGATAGTGTCCAAACACCGGTTGGGTCGTCCATGCGAGGTCGCGGTGACGATCGCCCAGATGGGCGCGCTCCCAATCCAACCAGGCACGGATCTGACCGTCCGCCTCGTTGAAAAGAAAGTTGCCACTGCGGTAGTCGCCATGAACGACGCTGACGTGATCCAGCGTGGGCAGGTTTCGCTCAAGCCAATTGGAGGCAACCTCCAACAGCGGGAAATCCTCACCCCGGTCCTCTTCCCACATCCGGCGCGCCCGGTTCAATTGCCATAGTGCGCTCTGGGTAGACCCGACCTCTGGCTTGTCCAGGCTGGTGAACGAACACGCCTCATGCTTGAAGGTGTGGATCCGCGCGAGGTAGTCGATGAACTGAGGCACCAGGATCTTGCGCAACTCGGGACCAAAGCGTGTCCCCAGACCCGAGATCCGCCCAGAACTCGTGTCCGACGGCTTGGTCACCCCGTCGACGAATTCGTAGACCAGGGCCGGCTCGGGGAACCAGCGGGCGTCCGGGTCGAGCCAGAAGACGCGCGGCACCGGAATGTGGCCGGAAAAGGCTTGCAGCAACTCGAATTCCCGCGTCCGGCTGGTGGCGTTCATGGATTCGGTCGGATCCATGCGAACCACCAGACGGTCTGTGCTCGGCCCTCGCGCCGGATCATTCCAATGCAACGTGAACCCGAGCTGAATTTTCGAAACACCGCCGGTGAACCAGCGGGTCTCGGAGATCATGAAGTCACCGCCGATCTTGTCAGTCAGCATCGCCCGCAGGTGCTCGATGAGCTGTTCCATCGAGATTCGCTGATACGGCGGCCCGGCTCGGCGGGACAACTTCCTGTCCAGCAGCTCTCGGGTCTCGCGCTCGGTCTCGAACTGCCGACCCATGCTCTCGACAAAGGCCGGCGTCGGGGCGTCGCGCCCAGAGAAGTCGGCCTGCGCCTCCAGCGGCACACGCAATCGGCTCATCCCTTCCTCCCATGCCGCGACCTGCGCTCGGCCAGGAACTCCAGACCGTAGATGTCGCCCATTTCACTGTAGCCGATGCGTGTTCCTGCCTGCCAGCGCATCAGCGACTGAAAGCACACATGCGAGGGGTTGAAGTTGTACCAGGGATGTGCGGCGATGGCGGCACCATGCAGCTCATGAACCTTGCCGCGCTCGTCGGTGGCGACCACGTGGCAATTCATCGGCAGCATGTCGGTGCCATTGGAGTCGACTTTCGCCTTGACGATGCCATACAGTTGGCCGTCCTCCATGACGTAGCCAAACCGCAGGTTTTCGTTGTCATAGGCCGTCTCGCCGCGTCGGATGTCCAGGGGCATCGCCAGATGCAGGCCGTAGTCTTCGCCAAACACGGCCGACAGGAAGGACACTGCCCGCTTGCTGGTCTCCGTGCGGCGGCTCCAACTGTGGTCCATGACGTCATAGCTGTCGACCTTGTAGCGCTTGCCCCTCAGTTCGAGCTCGCCTGTCACATGGCCCATCATCTCGTAGTGCCCACTCGGGTACCGCGGGTCGGGCGCCGGATTGCCCCATTGGTCTCCGAAGCGCTCGTCGAAGGCGTGTTTCTTGTCATCGCGCAACATCGGGTTGTGCACCGGATCGTTGCAGTCGAAGGGTTCGTGCAGGGCCCGAAAGTACAGCTCGAAGCTGCACCCGCCGCCCAACTTGTACTCGTAATTGAACTTGTATTCGGTGGGCGGCTTGGTCACTTCGACACTCAGACCGTTCTCAAGGGTGTACTTGGTGAACGACTCCGGGCAAGGAAGATGCATCTGCGCGTCGGAAAAATCCATCTCGAACGGCTGCCGGCAGATGCCCTGCGCGATCGCCACGGCCGACAGCGCAACACCGAGGTTCGGGCGCGCCGCCACGTAGAGGTTCCCCAGGATTCGCGCTTGCGGCACGGAGAAAATCAAGGGCGTCGTTTCGGTCCATCGCCAGTTGACGGGATCGCTGGCATGAAAGGCCGAATCTTGAGCTGAAATCACAATGCACTCCTTTTGATACTGAGGCCGTATCCCGCACGGCCGGAAAAGAACCTTGATGAATGAATACCCTCGGCGCAAGGCGCACGCGCAGCGCCGGGGGCTACGGTCAGAACGACCGCAAGAGGAAGAGACAGATGACAGGGAAGAACATCAGCAGCACGATCCGCAGAAGGTCGGACGCGAGGAAAGGCATGACCCCGCGGAACGTGTCCATCAGCGGCACGTCCTTGGCGAGTCGGTTGACCAGGTACACGTTCATCCCCACTGGCGGGTGAACCAGCCCGATCTCGACCACCATCAAAGCCAGGATGCCAAACCATATGGACTTGTCGGCCTGCGACATGCCCCAGAAGTCCAGCCCCATGACCATGGGATAGAACACCGGCATGGTGAGCATGATCATCGCCATCGACTCCATGACGCAGCCGAGAAAGATGTAGATCAACAGGATCACCGTCATCACCAGCATCGGGGAAAGACCGCTTCCCTTGACCCAACTCGCCAGTTCGGCCGGCATCTGGGTCAGTGCCAAACTGGTGTTCAAGATATCCGCGCCCAGCAGCACGAGGTAGATCATGGCGGTCGCCTGCGCTGTGCTTAGCAGGCTGTCCCGAATGCCCTGCCAGCGCATGCCACCTTGCACGCAAGCCAGGACGCCGCACGCGGCAGCGCCGATCGCGGATGCTTCGGCCGGGTTGGCCCAGCCACCATATATTCCGACGATCACGACGACGAACACCAGCAAAACCGGCAACACGCCGATCAAGCTTGTCAGCCGCTCCGACCACGAGGCCCTAGGACCGGCCGGACCCGCGCTCGGATTGAGGGTCACCACCAACTTGACGACCAGCATATAGCCCACCATGGCGATCACGCCCGGGATCACTGCCGCCATGAACAGCTTTCCGATCGACTCCTCGACCAGGATCGCGTAGATCACCAGCGGGATCGAGGGCGGAATCATGATGCCCAAGGTGCCGCCTGCCGCCACGGCCCCGGTCGCCAGTGCGCCCGAGTACCCCGCGCGCTTGAGTTCTGGCAAGGCCACCTGGCCCATCGTCGCAGCGGTCGCCAGAGAGCTGCCGCAGATGGCGCCGAAGCTGCCGCAGGCACCGATGGCCGCGATGGCGACTCCGCCGCGGAAATGCCCCATGAACGCCGACACGAAACGGAACAGTGCGCTCGACAGTCCGCCGTTCGTCGCAAACTGGCCCATCAACAGGAACAGCGGAATCACGATCAGGTCGTAGTTCGACAGCCGCGCGTAGTTTGCGTTCTTGAGCCAGTTCAGCAGTGGCTCGACGCCATCGCTGAGGTAGACATAGCCGCCAGCGCCCGCGACGAACATCGCGATGCCGATCGGTATGCGAGCCACCATCATCGCCAGCATCACGCCGAAGATCACGAAACCAATTTGTGTGCCGCTCATTTCACCGCTCCGGCATGGGTATCGACTTTCCCGTTCGACGTTCCGGTCACCGAAAAGGCAGCACCGCGCGCCGCTTCATGCAGGCCTACCAATGCAAGCAGGACAAAGCCCGGCACCATCACGGACTGAGGCACCCAGAGCGGCCAGCCCAGGATGGCCGACGACTCGCCGTTGCGAAAGGAGGAAAGCGCCAACGCCCCTGTGCGCCAGGCGGCAAGGCAGCCGTACCCCCCGACCAGAAGCGAGCCCAGGCCGTCGAGGAAAGCGATCCACCGCCTGGGCAAATGGTTGGTGGCGAAATCCACCTTGACCTCCCCCCCGAACGAGATGGCACCAGGCGAAGAACGGGGCTGCCGCCATGGCCGCCCCCATCTCCACCAGTTCCACATCCCCCGGAACCTGCCAGCCGAACAGCTTTCGGCCGACGATCGTGACAACCAGCATTGCGACGATCGCCATGAAGATCAGGCCGCCGGCAATGGCGCCAAACTTGGCCAGGGCATACAGCCAGCCTGATCGGAGTTCGGAAAGACCCGAGTGCGCGGGTGAGCCAGGGCCTTCGGGCTCGTCAAACTGCATGATGATGACCTATGGGGTTTGCAGGCGTTACTTGTCGTACTGCTTGATCAGCGTGCGGGCGGCCTCCAACTGCTTCTTTCCGTCGCCACCTTTGGCGTTCACTTCGGCGACCCAGTCGTCATACACGCCGGCGGTGGACTTGACCCAGCGTGCGTGCTCTTCCCCGCTCAGGAGCGTGACCTTCGCGCCGGCATCCTTGCCGGCCTTGATGCCGGTGTTCATGGACTTCTCATAGACCTCGGCCGCCCACACCGACATCTCGCGGCCGCTGACGGAGTCGATTGCCTTCTTCAGCTCAGGCGACAGGCTGTTGTACTTGGCCAGATTCATGGCGACCAGCAGGATCGGGAAGTTCATGCTGGCCTGCCCCGGCGCAACGTCGGTGTGGTACTTCGTGACCTCGCTGAGCTTGAGAAGCTGGTAACCGCTCCACGGAACCAGCACGCCGTCGATCACCCCCTTGGAAACCGACTCGGGAATGGCCGGCGCTGGCATCTGTACCGGCAGCATCCCCAGGGAAGACAGGATCTTGCCCTCCCAGCGTCCGGGAGAGCGCATGCGCAAGCCCTTGATCTCCTCCAGCGTCCCGGCCGGCTTCTTGGCGAAATGCAGGGGCGTGCGGTCGCCGTAGAAGAACATCAAAGGCTTGAGTCTGTCGAACTCGTCGGACGAGTGCTGATGGATGTAGTCCCACATCGCCCGGCTGGCGGCCTTCGGATCCTTGGAGATGAAGGGTAGCGTGAATACCTCGGTCTTGAGAAACGGACCCGACTGGTACGAGGGATTGGTGAAAACGATGTCGGCCAGGCCGTCGCGCGCCTGATCCGCCAGCTGCGCCGGCGTCCCGCCCAGCTGCATCGACGGGTAGATGCGGCACTTGATCTTGTTGGCCGACGCCTGAAGGAGCTTTTCGCACCAGGGCTCCAACAACTGGGTCTGGATGTATGCCGTGCTGGGCGTGAAGTGATGCACCTTCAAGGTGACTTCCTGGGCTTGCGCCACAGACGACAGGAAAAGACTTGCCGACAGGACAGCAAACATCGCCCGGAAATACTTCAATTTCATTTTCATGACTGTCTCCTGATTTGAATTAATCAACATTCGATTTCAGACGAACAAAATTGGGAACGGACGCGAATATAGCTATCAACAATTCGCGTCAACGCTAGGGCTTACCCTCGATAAATGAAGAAATAACCCAATGCCATACCAGGATTGTTCAGCCCCTGACAGACAGGGATATTAGTTTTGTAATGCCCAATTTAATTAATCGAAAATTGCCGCTATTAATCATAATTCCGGCAATTAAAAATTAGCCCTGGTAGCAACCGGAATCGCAAGCGGATTGGCTTCACTCACGAGCCCACACACCTCAAGGATTTGGATGACGCCCGCAGATCTCGGTGTCATCAGGGCGTTGGACATTCGCACCGCATGCGACCTGCGCAGCGAGGGCGAACGGCTGCTCAAGACCCAGCGGGGCTACGAACCCGGCACAGACTTGATAGACACCAGCATGGGCGTGAGCCCGGCCTACTTACATGGACGCCGCTGTCGCGACGGGGATCAGCCCGTCAAGCCAGTGCCCGCGCAATCCGATCGCGCTTGACCGTCGGCTTAGGGCACAGCCCCTTGGGCAGCTCGAACCAGGCGCGCACGTCCTGCTCCAGCCCCACGCCGTGCATGAAGTTGTACAAGGCCTTCTTCAGCCCCCGGCCCAACACGTCGTGGTCCACGCCCGGCGGCATGGGCGTGGGGTCGATGAAGCCGATGTCGTTGCGCGCGAAGTTTCCTGGCGGCAGCGGCACCAGCCGTACGCCGTAGTCGTGCGGGTTCAGGCCCACCGGTGAGTGCACCGTGCAGACGAAGCGGTGGAAAAAGCCGCTCTGGATGCACCCCGCCGCGAACAGCTGGCGCACAAATTCGAGCGCGTCCACCGTGTCCTGCACCGTCTGCGTCGGAAAGCCATACATCAGGTAGGCATGCACCAGAATGCCCGCATCGGCCATGCCGCGCGTCACGCGCGCCACCTGGTCGACCGTCACGCCTTTTTGCATCAGGGCCAGCAGCCGGTCGGAGGCCACCTCCAGGCCGCCCGACATGGCGATGCAACCGCTTTGCGCCAGCAACTCGCTCAACTGCGGCGTGAAGGTTTTTTCAAAGCGGATGTTGCCCCACCAGGAGATCTGCACCTTGCGGCGCAGCAGTTCCTCGGCCAGGGCCTTGAGCATCTTGGGCGGCGCCGCCTCATCGACGAAGTGAAAACCGGTCTGGCCGGTCTCGGCCACGATGCGCTCGATACGATCGACCAGCTCGGAAGCGGTGGCCGTCTCGTAGCGGCTGATGTAGTCCAGGCTCACGTCGCAGAAGCTGCATTTTTTCCAGTAGCACCCTTGCGCCACGGTCAGCTTGTTCCAGCGGCCGTCGCTCCACAGGCGGTGCATGGGGTTGAGCATGTCCAGCAGGCTCAGGTAATCATGCACCGGCAGGCCGTCCCAGGTCGGTGTGCCGACCTCGGCAAAAGGCACATCGGGCTCCGGCCAGTTCAGGTACTGCACAGTGCCCTCCTCGCCCCGCACGAAGGTGCGCACCAGCCTGTCGCGGCCGCGCCTGCCTTGCAGGTGATCGATCAGGGCCAGCAGCGGCCGCTCGCCGCCGTCGAGGGTGATGAAGTCGACAAAGTCGAACAAGCGCGGCTCGTTCAACTCGCGCAGTTCGGTGTTCACGAAGCCACCGCCCAGCCCGATGCGCAGGCTGGGATGGTGCAGGCGCAGGGTCTGCGCGATGCGCAGTGCGCCATAGACCGAGCCGGGGAACGGGACCGACAGCAGCACCAACTGCGGCTGGTGCGCGGCCACGGCCTGCAAAGCCAGCGCGGCGAGGGTTTCATCCACCAGGTTGGCCGGCTCGGCCAGGGCCTGCGCCAGGGGATCGAAGCTGGGCTGGGCGGCGGCCAACGCTTCGGCATAACGCACGAACTCAAAACGCTCGTCGATTGCGTCGCGCAGCACGTCGGCCAGGTCGTTCAAATACAAAGTGGCCAGGTGGCGGGCGCGGTCGCTGCTGCCCAGCGCGCCGAAGGCCCAGCCGAGCGGGTCGTCGGTCTCCTGGTCTTCGTAGGCGTCCAGAGCAGCGAAACGCGGCCCCTCGGGCAAGAAACCGCGCCCCGCGATGCGGTAGGCCAGCGTGTTGTCGCGGCCCTGCAAAAAGGTGATGACGCGGTCTATCGTTTGTTCGTAGCGTGGGTAGTGGTCGAGGAAAAAATTGACCGCCGCGCTGCGCTCGTCTTCGGCTTGGGCAAGTGCGGCCTCATGCACCTGCGTCAGGCCGGCCCGGCTCATGAGCCGCAGCACCAGCGCCAGCGCCAAGTCCGCCTGGGCCGCGTCGATGCCGCGCGAGCGCAGAAAACCTGTGAGGTAGGCGGTGGACGGGTATGGCGTGTTGAGCTGTGTCATCGGGGGGATGAGGCTCAACACCTTGAACAGGTGGGGGCTGGGCATGCGATCAATCGGGCACGCCCGGGCAGGCGGTCAGCGTGATTAACGACGCTGACCGCCTGCCCGCCAGAGACCAGGCGCAGCTACTTCTTGTCCTTGCTCATCTGGTTGCCGATCACACCGCCGGCCGCCGCGCCGCCCAGCGTGCCCAGCGTGCTTCCGCCGGTCAACACCGAGCCACCCACGGCCCCGACCCCGGCGCCAATCGCCGTGTCCCTTTGCTGTGTCGTCATGCCACTGCACCCACTCAAACCCACCAGCGCGGTCACCGCGCCGGCGGCCAGAGCGGTTTTGAGTATTCCGGTCATGGCCTATCCTTTCCTGCTTGGAGCCCTCTACAGAGGGACGCTGAAAATTTCAATGGCGACTCGCGCAGTGTGTCGATGTAGCAGGAGCGCAGGCGCGCCCCTGTCGTTCAGCCGTCAGCGCTGGCCGCCGCCCTGGTTTCCACCTTGGTTGCCGCCCTGGTTGCCACGCTGGTTGCCACCTTGGTCGCCGCCTCGGTTGCCGCTTTGGTCGCCGCCTCGGTTGCCGCCACTGCTGGCCTGCCCACCCTGGCGTCCCGCTTCACGGGCCTCTTCGGAAGTGAACTCGTGCGCTGCTCCCTTTTCGTGTGCGGCCTTTCCACCTTGACTGGCGATGTCGCGCTGCTTGTCGGGGTCCATGGAAGCGAAACCACGATTGGAGGTGTCGCCGCCCTTGTTTCCGCCCCTGCTGTCGCGCTCCTCGTCACCCTTGTTGCCGCCCTGGTTGCCCCCTTGGTTGCCGCCTTGATTACTTGAAGCCACTTCAGATCTCCCGTTTCTTTCAATGCACGGGCACGTCGCCCGCAAGGCATTTATGCGTGGCCTGCTTTGCTTTGCGTGCCGGACAGTTTGAGTCTCTTGGGTAGGCGAAGTCCTGTGCTGTGCCAATGGAGCACAGCCGGTGAGGTCATGGGGCGATGCCGCGCAGGGGAGCGCCGCAGGGCGCAAAATTGTGCGTGCGCGTTGTCGAAAATGGTCCCCGAAAACCTCCCTGGAGCCTTCGCATGCCAGATCTGTTCGAGAACCCCATGGGTTTGATGGGCTTCGAGTTCGTCGAGTTCGCCTCACCCACCGCGAACCTGCTGGAGCCCTTGTTCGAGAAGATGGGCTTCTCGCTGGTGGCGCGCCATCGCTCGAAAGACGTGCTCCTGTTCCGCCAGGGCGAGATCAACTTCATTGTCAACCGCGAGCCCAAGAGCCAGGCGGCCTACTTCGCCGCCGAGCACGGCCCCTCGGCCTGCGGTCTGGCATTTCGGGTGACGGATTCGCACAAGGCGTATGCCCGCGCGCTGCACCTGGGCGCTCAGCCCATCGAGTTTCCGCCCGGCCCGATGGAGCTGCGCCTGCCCGCGATCAAGGGCATCGGCGGTGCGCCGCTGTACCTGATCGACCGCTATGAGGACGGCAAGTCCATCTACGACATCGACTTCGAGTTTCTGCCTGGCGTCGATCGCCGCCCCCGCGGCCATGGCCTCAAGCGGGTCGACCACCTCACGCACAACGTCTACCGCGGCCGCATGGCCCACTGGGCGGCGTTCTATGAGCGGCTGTTCAACTTTCGCGAGATCCGCTACTTCGATATCCAGGGCGAGTACACCGGGCTGACCTCCAAGGCCATGACCGCGCCCGACGGCATGATCCGCATTCCGCTCAACGAGGAATCTGGTCACGGCGCCGGCCAGATCGAGGAGTTCTTGATGAAGTTCAGCGGCGAGGGCATCCAGCACGTGGCATTGCTCACCGACAACCTGCTGAAAACAGTCGACGAGCTTGCGCTGGCCGGCATTCCCCTCATGACCGCGCCCAACGACGTGTACTACGAAATGCTTTCCGAGCGCCTGCCCGGTCACGGCCAGCCGGTGCCCGAGTTGCAGGCCCGTGGCATCTTGCTCGATGGCAGCACCGATGGCGGCAAGCCGCGGCTACTGTTGCAAATTTTTTCTCAGACGCTGCTGGGCCCGGTGTTTTTCGAGTTCATCGAGCGCAAGGGCGACGACGGATTTGGCGAAGGCAATTTCAAGGCACTGTTCGAATCGCTCGAGCGCGACCAGATCCGCCGTGGTGCGCTGCAGGTGACACCCCATGCGCAATCCCAAGCCTGAAACCCCCAAGCACGGCCTGGCGGCCGGCGACGCACCTGAGCGCGCCGACTGGACGATCGACCAGAACTGGGCCGCCTACACGGCCCAGGAGTATGCCGTGTGGAAGACGCTGTTTGAGCGCCAGTGCAAGCTGTTGCCTGGCCGTGCCTGCGACGCATTCATCCAGGGCATGAAGGATCTGCCCATCGACTCGCACCAGATTCCTGATTTCGAAGCCTTGTCCGAGACGCTTGGCAAGCGCACCGGCTGGCAGGTGGTGGCGGTGCCCGGCCTGGTGCCCGACAACGTGTTCTTCGACCACCTGGCCAACCGGCGGTTTCCCGCGGGGCAGTTCTTGCGCCGGCCCGACCAGCTCGACTACATCGAAGAGCCCGATGTGTTCCACGATGTTTTCGGCCATGTGCCGATGCTGATGAACCCCCTTCTGGCCGACTACATCCAGGCCTACGGCCAAGGCGGCCTGCGGGCCGAGCGGCTGGGCGTGCTGGAAAACCTGGCGCGGGTGTACTGGTTCACGGTCGAGTTCGGGCTGCTGCGGCAAGCCGACGGCCTGCGCATCTACGGCGCGGGCATTGCCTCGTCGGCAGCGGAGACGGTGTTCGCCGTCGAAGACGATTCGCCCAACCGCGTCGGCTTCGAGCTCGAGCGCGTGATGCGCACCCGCTACCGCATCGACGACTTCCAGGAGACCTATTTCGTGCTCGACAAGCTCGACGACCTGCTGCGCCTGGCACAGATCGACTTTGCCCCAGCGTACGGTCGCGTCAAAGGCGCGCCCGAGTTCGAGCCCGGCGAAGTGCTGGCCACCGACCGGGTGATCACCCGCGGCACGGGGCGCTACCACGCAGCCAAGCGCGCCAGAACGCACAGTGCCCTTTGAGGCAGCCACCGTCACCGAAAATGCTTAACTGCGTTTTCCGAATTCTGGAAACGCTATTCGGGTTTTCCGCAACTGGCTTCATAATTCAGGCGCTGCCACTATCGCGTGTTGACGCCAGACAGGTACCCCATGACTCTTGCCACCCCAACCCCCGTCGAAAAGCCGCAATCCATCGCCGATATGCCGGCCCAGCGCGCGCATGCGCCCCGGTCCGAGGCCGAAAGGCGAGCGCTGTACTTCAACACCGGCAACGCCTTCAACCTGAAGCTGCCCATCGTCCCCGACATGAGCTTCACCGAGGAGCCGGCCCGCGCGCTCGACAAGAACACCCCCACCGGCTTCATCGCCTGTGACCGCTCGGTCGAGATGGCCATGCCCTACCCGGCCACCAGTCCGCTGGTTCTGGCGCGCTACGCCCGCATCCGTGCCGGCGAATCGCTGGGCGCCACCTTTCAGGCCAGCGGCGTCGTCTTCTATGTGATCGCCGGCAGCGGCAACACCCGTTGCGGCAGCGAGACCGTGGCATGGAACGAGGGCGATGTGTTTGTTCTACCCGGCGGACAGGAGCTCACCAGCACCGCGGGCGCGCAAGACGCCGTGCTGTGGGTCGTGACCAATGAGCCGCAACTGGCCTTCGAGAACCTGCGCGCCCCGGCGCCAGGTCAGGCCCCGACCGACGCGGTGCACTTCCCGGCCGACGAGATCGAGCGCCAGATTCAAACCCTGTACGAGGTCGGCCGCGGCAATGACATCGCCGGTTCGGCGCTGATCTTCTCGTCGACCAAGCAGGAAGGCATCCGCAATGTGCTGCCCACGTTGACCGTGGCCATGAACTCGCTGCCACCCGGCGCCACGCAGCGCGCGCACCGCCACAACTCGGTGGCCGTCAGCCTGGTGATCCAGGGTGAGCGCTGCTCGTCCACCATCGACGGGCGCCTCAAGCCCTGGGCGCCCTGGGCCACCACCATCACCCCGCCCACCTCGGTGCATTCGCATCACAACGGCGGCGACAAGATGGCCAAGTTCCTGATCATCCAGGACGGCGGCATCTACTACTACACCCGCGCACTCGGCTTCGAGTTCGCCGAGCATCCCACCGCCTGATCCCGGACCCAGAGGAGCCTTCATGAGCGTCGCCAACACCACCAGCAGCCGCATCACCGTGCGGCGCATCAATCCCGCCCTGGGCGCCGAAGTCCGCGGGGTCGACATGCGCCAGCCGCTCGATGCGCAGACCCGCCAGGAGATCCTGGACGCCTGGACCGAGCACCTGGTGCTCGTGTTTCCCGGCCAGAAGATCACCGACGAAGAGCATGTGGCCTTCACCCGCTATTTCGGCGAGCCCGAGATCTTTCACCAGAAGATCATCAAGTCGCAGCGCACACCCGAGATCTTTCGCGTGTCCAACGTCGACGAAGACGGCAAGCTGATGCCCGTCAGCGATCCCACCGTCAAGCAACTCTCGCTGGCGCAGCTGTGGCACACCGACAGCAGCTATCGGGAGATTCCCTGCCTCGGCTCGTTGCTGCACGGCGTGGAGGTCAGCCGCAGCGGTGGCCAGACCAAATTCACCAACATGTACAAGGTCTACGAGGCCCTGCCCGAGCGCCTGAAGAAGCTGGTCGAGGGCCGCAAGTGCCGCCATGATTTTGGAATGCTTCATCGTCTGCAGACCACCATCAAACCACTCACGCCCGAAGAGCGCGCCGCCATGCCGCCGGTGTGGCACCCCATGGTGCGGCGCCATCCGGTGTCGGGCCGCAAGTCGCTGTACATCAGCCCCATCTACAACGACGCGGTCGAGGGCCTGTCTCCCGAAGAGAGCAAGGCGCTGATCGACGAGCTGTTCGAGTTTTGCGGCCGGCCCGAGTTCGTCTATTCGCATAGCTGGGAAACCGACGACGTCGTCATGTGGGACAACCGCTGCACCATGCATGAAGTCACCCCCTACGACCCGACCGAGCGCCGCGTCATGCACCGCACCACGATCGTCGGCACCGAACCCGTGGTCGCCGCCTGAGTCACCCGATGAGCACCAGCGCACAGAACCCGGGCCACCCCCAGCAGGAATTCGACCCCGACGGCCTCCCGCTGTTTCGCCACCCCACGCCCGACAAGGCCTGGCTGGCCCGGCACACCGAAGAAATCATCGAGCCCGAGCTGGGCATCATCGATCCGCACCACCACCTCTGGGACGTCTTCGGCGGCTACCTCCTGGACGACCTGGTCGAAGATACCTCCAGCGGCCACCGCATCCTGGCCACCGTGTTCTCGCAATGCGGCTGGTCTTACCGCGAAGACGGTCCGGTCGGCATGCGCCCGGTGGGCGAGGTGGCCCGCGTGGCCGCCGTGGCCCTGGAGGCCAAACGCCGCAAGCTGCCCACCCAGGTGTGCGCCGGCATCGTCGGCCATGCTGACATGGAGCTGGGTGACGACGTGGCCGAGGTGCTGCAGGCCGAAGTCGACGCTGGCGCCGGCTACTTTCGCGGCATCCGCCACATCACGGCACGCGACGAAGGCATCAGCGCCAGTTTGCTGGGCCGCCCACCGGCCGACCTGCTGCAACGCCCCGCCTTCCACCGCGGCCTGAGGGTGCTTCAGAAAATGGGCCTGACGTTCGACGCCTGGTTGTACTTCAAGCAGATCCCCGGCCTGGTCAAACTGGCCCGTGCCCACCCCGATCTGCCCATCGTGCTCAACCACCTCGGTGGCCCGCTTGGCGTGGGGCCCTATGCGGGCAAGCGCGACGAGGTTTTCAAGGAGTGGGTGCCGGCCATGAAGCAGTTGGCCACCTGCCCCAACGTCCACATCAAGTTGGGCGGCCTGGGCATGGTGGTCATGGGCTTTGGCTTCCACCAGCGGCCCGAGCCCCCCAGCTCGCAGGTGGTGGCCGAGGGTTGGGGACCCTACATGAAGACGGCCATCGAGCTGTTTGGCGCCAAGCGCTGCATGTTCGAGAGCAACTTCCCGGTCGACAAGGCCATGTGCAGCTACGTCGTGATGTGGAACGCGTTCAAGCGTATCGCCAGCGGCGCCTCGGCCGACGAGAAGGCCTGGTTGTTCCGCGAAACGGCCAACCGTTTCTACAAGCTCGCAATCCAGGCGTAACGCGTGCGACACCGGGCCCGGCCAAGGCTGCACCGCCGCCATGACAACGAAAACGAAAGAGACAACTTGATGAAAACCACTTCCACCCTCTCACGGCGTGCCGCATCGCTGCTGATCCTCGCGGGCTCGGCCATGGCCCTGTCCTCGGCCTTTGCCCAGGACACGCTGCGCATCGGCGCCATCAACCCCTACAGCGGCCCGATGGCCCTGTACGGCGACGAATGCGCGCGTGGCTACCAGCTCGCCATCGACCTCAAGAACGCCGCCGGCGGCATTCTCGGGCGCAAGGTCGAACTGGTGCGCGGAGACGCTTCCACCCCTCAGCAGGGGATTTCGGCGGTGGACCAACTGGCCAGCCGCGACAAGGTCGAGGCCTTCATCGGCACCTACGTCTCCGCGGTGTCCAACGCGGCCAGTGACGCCGCACTTCGCAACCAGAAGATCTACTGGGACACCAACGCCTTGGCCGTCGAGCTGACCGAGCGCAAGCTGCCCAACTTCATCCGCTCGGGCCCCTTCGCCGGCAACTTCGGCGACGTCAGCGTGCAGGCGGTGGTCGACGCCATCGCGCCGGCCCTGAAGATGGCGCCCAAAGATCTGAAGGTCTGGGTCGAGCATGAAGACTCGATCTCGGGCAAGTCGATCGGCGATTCACAGGTTCGCGTGCTCAAGGAAAAAGGCGTGCAGGTGCTGGCCCAGAGCGCCCACAACTTCCGCGCCGCGGACCTGACGGACTCCATCTTGCGCGCCCGGCGCGCCAACCCGGACGTGTGGATGAACATGGGCTATGTGCCCGACACCAACCTGCTGCTCAAGACCATGCGCGAGCAGAACTTCAAGCCCAAGGCCATCGTGCTCACCGGCACCGGCGACACCTTCGAGACGCTCGACGCCGTCGGCGCCGAGTTCCTCGAAGGCGTGTTCGTCGTGTCGTACCCGCGCCCGGATGTGTCGGAGAAGTTCGCCCCTGGCGCCGCCGCGTACCTGGCCGCCTACCGCAAGGCCTACAACCGGGACCCCATCGCCCCGCAGGGCCTGACGGCCTATGCTGGCATGCTGATGCTGCTAGAGACCATCCAGGCCGCCGGCTCGACCGACATGGCCAAGGTTCGCGAGGCCGCCCTGAAGCTGGACAAGCCGGCCAACAGCTACCCCTCGGGCTTCGGCGCCAAGTTCAACGACATCATGCAGAACACCCGCGCCCTGCCGAATGTCATCCAGTGGCAGTCCGGCAAGCAGGTCACCGTGTTCCCGGTGGCAGCCCGCGCCCCCGGCGCCATGATGGTGAACGTGCCGAGAAAGTAAGGCCCGCAACGCGCAACCAGACCCCACGCCGCTGCCATGTCCGCCGAGGCCCCGATCCGCTTCGCCGTGCTGGGCACGCGTGGCCATGCCCTGCGCGTGGCCGTGCCCACCTTGCGGTCGATGCCCTTGGCACGCCTGCTCGGCGGGGTGGGCAGTACCCGCGAGGGCAGCGCGGCCTTCGCCCGCGAGGCCGGCCTCGATCGGATCTACGAAAGCATCGATGCCGTCATGGCCGACCCGCAAGTCGATGCGGTGTGGATCTGCTCGCCCAACCACCTGCACGCCGCGCAGGTGGCACAGTGCGCGGCGGCGGGCAAGCACGTGCTGGTGGAAAAGCCCCTGGCTGTAGGCCGCGCCGCAGCCCAACAGGCCGCTGACGCGGCGCGCCGCGCTGGCGTGGTCCTGCAGGTCGACTGCCAGCATCGCTTTCGCCCGGCCCATCTGCGCATTCGCGAGCTGATCCTCGGCGGCGCCATCGGCCGCGTCGGCTACCTGCGCATCCACCGCTTCTGGCCCTACCCCTACTTTCCCGACATGCCGCCCGACGGTCCGCCCAGCTGGCGCCGCGATGCCGCCGAGAGCGGCGGCTGGGTGATCAACGACATCGGCTCGCACCTGATCGACCTGGCCCTGTGGATCACAGGACAGACCGCGACCGTTGCCGGCGCCGTGATGGCGTCACAGAAGTTCCAGGTGGGCACCGAGGACAGCGCGGCGGTGTTGTTGGCCCTGGCCAATGGCGGCATCGGCAGTATCGAAGCCAGCTGCGTCAACGACAGCCCTGGCAGCCGCATCGAGCTGTATGGCTCGCACGGCTGGCTTCGCGCCGACGACACGCTGTCGGGCCCCTCGGTGATTACCCGCAGTGGAGCGCCCTCCGAAGCCTTCGAGGCGTTCGGCATGCTCGACACATACCGCGCCAGCGTTCATGATTTCATCCGGGCCATTCGCGGCGATGCGCATATCGGAGCCGACGCGAAAGTGGGCATCGAAGTAGCGGCCATCACCGAGGCCGCCCTGAAGTTTGCTTCGCAATCCGCCCGCCAGGGCGTCAATCCGACACGAGGTACACCATGAACAAGCGCGACGACACCCTCCCCCTCCAGAAGGAAACCGGCATCTCGGACGCCGAATGGGAGCTGCGGGTGCAGCTGGCCGCGGCCTACCGGCTGGTGGAGTACTTCGGCTGGTCCGAGCTGATCTACGGCCACCTCACCGCCCGCGTGCCCGGCCCGCACGATCACTTCCTGATCAACCCGTACGGCCTGAATTACGAGGAAATCACCGCCTCGAACCTGGTCAAGATCGACATCGAGGGCAACGTCATCTCTGGCGGGCGCAGCATCGTCAACTATGCCGGTTTCATCATCCACTCGGCGATTCACATGGTGCGTTCGGCCGAGAACAAGGTGGTGCTGCACACCCATTCGCGCGCCGGCATGGCCGTTGCGGGCCTGCAGGACGGCCTGACGCCCATCTCCATGTTCTCCACCTGCTTTGCTGGCGGGCGGCTGAGCTTTCATGAGTACGAAGGCGCATCGCTGCGGCTGGACGAGCGCGAGCGCCTGGTAGCGTCGCTGGGCAATGCACGTGCCCTGATACTGCGCAACCACGGCCTGTTGGTGGTCGGGCGGACGGTGCCCGAAGCCTTCCTGCGGCTGTACCGCCTGGAACGCGCCTGCCAAGTGCATATCGATGCCGCCGCCGCCGGCACGCTGCATGTCATGCCGCAGGCCGTCGCCATGCAATCGCAAACCGACCTCGACGCCTTCCAGGCCAGCCATCCGCAGGGCGAAGGCGGTGTCGAGTTCGAGGCCCTGATGCGCAAGCTCGACCGCATCGACGGCAGCTACCGCCACTGAGCACGGCAACCCGATCCCTTAACAACAGCAATGCAATCCGAGGAGACAACAGCATGACAATCAAGAACTCATCCACGACCCGCAGGCAAGTACTTCTGGCGGCCGTGGCCGCCGGCGCGGCGGCTGGCGGCGTGCAGGCGCAGCAACCCCCGCTGAAAATCGGGGCGATCAACCCCTATAGCGGTCCGCTCGCGACCTATGGCGAAGAGTGCGCGCGCGGCTACCAGATGGCCGCCGAAGAGGCCAATGCCAAAGGGGGCGTGCTCGGCCGCCGCATCGAGGTGATCAAAGGCGATGCCACCAACCCCCAGCAAGCCATCGCGGGTGTCGATCAGATGGTCACGCGCGAAAACGTGGAAGTCTTCATCGGCACCTACAGCTCGGCCCTGGCCGCGGCGGGCAGCGACGCGGCGCTGCGCCACAACAAGGTATGGTGGGACACCCAGGCCCTGGCAGCCGAGCTCACCGAGCGCAAGCTCCCTAATTTCATCCGCTCAGGCCCGTACGCCGTGTCCTTTGGTCAGACGGGCGCGCGCGGTGTCGTCGAGCTGATCGCCCCCGCGCTCAAGAAAACGCCCCAGCAGACCACCGTCTGGCTGGAGCAAGAAGAGTCGATCTACGGCAAGTCCGTGGTCGACGCCCAGAAGGCCGCGCTGGAAGGCGCCGGCGTGAAGGTGCTGGGCATCTCGGCCCACAGCGCCCGCGCCGCCGATGTGACCGATTCCATCCTGCGCGCCAAGCGGGCCCGCCCCGACGTGTGGATGCAGACCGGCTACGTGCCAGACACCAACCTGCTGCTCAAGACCGCCAGGGAGCAGGCCTTCCGCCCGCCCGCCATCTTGCTGACCGGCACCGGCGACACGGTGGAGACAGCCGACGCCGCTGGTGACTTCATCGAAGGCGTGCTGGTGGTGGCCTACGCCTGGCCCGACGTCTCGGAAAAATATTCCCCCGGCATGGCCGCCTTCCTGGCCGCGTACCGCAAGGCCTACAACCGCGACCCGATCGCGCCCCAGACCATGACCGCGTACGGCGGCATGAGGATGATGCTGGAAGTCATCCAGGCCGCTGGCAGCACCGACCCGGCCAAAATGCGCGCCGCGGCCCAGGCTCTGGACAAGCCCTACAACACCTACCCAGGCGGCTACGGCGCCAAGTTCGACGACAAGATGCAGAACACCCGCGCCTTCCCCACCATCATCCAGTGGCAGGCCAAGAAGCAGGTCACGGTGTTTCCGCTGGAAGCCAGGCGCGCCGGTGTGAACCTGGTCAACGTCCCGAGCAAAGTCTAAAAGGGCTTCGGCCCGGCCGCGCCATGGATGACATTTTCAATTCGCTGGTCATCGGCCTGCTGCTGGGTGGCATTTACGCCCTCATTGCACTGGGCCTCAATCTCATCTTCGGTGTGATCCGGGTGGTGAATTTCGCACATGCCGAGCTGGTGATGCTCGGCATGTACGGCACGCTGCTGTGCGTGAACGTCCTGCACATCGAGCCCTACCTCTCGCTGTTGATCGTGGTGCCCTTGCTGGGCGTTTTCGGGCTGGCGATCCAGCGGCTGGTGATCCAGCCGCTGCAGAACGAGCACATGATGCAGATGTTCGCGACCTTCGCGCTGCTGACCATCTTGCAGAACGTCGTGTTGGCGTTCACGCGAGGCGAGGGCTTTTCAGTGACAACGGCCGTGGCCTCGAGCGGCCTGCAACTGGGCGACGTGCGGGTGACGGCCACGCGTGGCATCGTGTTCGTGGCGGTGACTGTCCTGTCGGTGCTGCTGCATTACTTTCTCAAGAGCACGCTGACCGGCAAATCGATCCGAGCGGTCACGCAAGACCGACAGGCCGCTCGCCTGATGGGCATCGACGTCGAGCGCACCTTCATCGTCACCTTCGGCCTCGGCGCGGCACTGGCCGGCGTGGCCGGTGTGCTGCTGGCGCCGGTGTACACGCTGTCGCCGGGCATCGGCGGCAACTTCATCCTGGCGGCGTTCGCCGTGGTGGTGCTGGGCGGGCTGGGCAGCGTGGCCGGCGCGTACTTCGGCGGCCTGCTCGTTGGCGTGATCGAGGCCTTTGCCGGCACCTTCATTGATCCCGAACTCAAGCAGGCGATCTGGTTCCTGATTTTCGTATTGGTGTTGGTGGTGCGTCCGACGGGCTTGTTTGGCCAAGTGGGCGCCGAAGAAATCGGTTTTCGGGAGCAGACGTGAGCAACGACCCCATCGCCCTGAAAACAGTGGCCCAGCCGCGCCGCGAAGTGGCCGCACAGCACACCGCCGCGCACGCCTGGAAGCTGGCCCTGCTGGCCATGGCCGTCACGGCCGCGCCGATCGTCATCTTCTCGGGCAACCAGTTCTGGATGAACATCCTGATCTACACCTACCTGTTCGCGGGGCTGGCGGTGTCGTGGAACATCATCGCCGGCTTCGGCGGGCAGTTCTCTCTGGGGCACGGAGTGTTCTTCGCGGCGGGGGCCTATACCGCGTCCATCCTGTACGTGCGCTATGGACTATCGCCTTGGATCGGCATCGTGCCGGGCATGCTGATCTGCGGCGTGATCGGCCCACTGATCTTCTGGCCCACCTTTCGCCTGAAGGGTTCGTTCTTCGCCATCGCCACACTGGCCTTCAACGAGGTGGGCATGGCGTTCGCCAACTACTTCCAGATCACCGGCGGCCCGCGCGGCGTGCAGGTGCCGTTCAAGGCCGGCCTGGAGAACATGATCTTCGCCAACCCCTTGCACTATGCCCTGCTGATGTTCGGCTACATGGCGGTGTGCCTGGGCGTGGCCTGGCTGGTGCGCAACGGCCGCCTGGGTTTCTACCTCTTGGCCGTACGCGACGACCAGGACTGCGCCCGCGCCTCGGGCATCGACGTGGCGAAGGTCAAGCTGCTGGGCATGGCCATCAGCGCCGCGCTCACCTCGGCCGGCGGCACCCTGTTCGCGATGTACGTTCGCACCATCGATCCGCCCACCCTGTTCTCGCTGACCGACATCGGTTTCAAGTTCGCGCTGCTGGCGTTGATCGGCGGCATCGGCACTGTGATGGGCCCGGTGCTCGGCGCCTTTCTCATCATCCCGCTCGAGAACTGGCTGCGCACACTGTTGTCGGGCGCCATTCCCGGCGCGCACCTGCTGGTGCTGGGCACCCTGATGTTGCTGGCCGCGTTGTACATGCGCAAGGGCCTGGGCCATGCCATCGCCGAGGCGGTGCGGCGCTGGCGGCACAAACGCTCGGCCAAGCAGAAAGGGGCGCGTCAATGAACGCCGTGGCGAACATGACAGCAGCGCCGAGCGTGGCGGCCGGCACGGCCGAACCCTTCATGCGCATCCAGAATGCCACCAAGCGCTTCTTCGGCCTGACCGCCGTGGACGACGTCAGCTTCGATGTGGCCCGTGGCGAGATCGTCAGCATCATCGGCCCCAACGGCGCCGGCAAGACCACCCTTTTCAACCTGCTCACCGGACAGCTGCGCCCGACCAGCGGCGACATCCGCCTTGAAGGCGAGGTCATCAACACGCTGCGGCCCGACCAACGCGCCCGCAAGGGCCTGGGGCGCACCTTCCAGATCACCAAGCCGCTGGTCGCCTTGACCGCGGTCGAGAACGTCATGGTCGGCGCCTTTTTGCACACCCATCGCCAGCGCGAGGCGCGCGAGCGAGCCCATGCGGTGCTGGAACAGGTCGGCCTGGCCGGCCGCGACGAAGTCAAGGCCGGCGAACTCACGCCTGCGGAACGCCGTCGACTGAGGGGAAGTCCAGCCACTCGTGCGTCGCGCCGC
>JAZKDA010000116.1:42580-50026 GCA_040387815.1 Pseudomonadota bacterium
GTCGACTGGAAGTGGGCCGCGCCATCGCGCTGCAGCCGAAAGTGGTCCTGCTCGACGAGGTGATGGCAGGCCTGAACCAGAGCGAGGTCGAGGGCCTGATCGAAGTCGTGCGCGGTCTGCATCGCAGCGGCCTGACACTGATGATCATCGAACACAACCTCAAAGTCGTGCGCGCCTTCTCCGAGCGCGTGATCGTGCTCGACCGCGGCGCCAAGATCGCCGAGGGCGACGCCGACACCATCCTCAACATGCCGAACGTTGTGAAAGCCTACCTCGGGGAGCGCCGCCGATGAGCACTCTGCTCGACATCCAGAATCTCTCGTCCGGCTACGGTCTGGGCGACGTGCTGCAAGACGTGTCGCTGCACGTGGAGACCGGTGAGGTCGTCTCGGTGGTCGGTGCCAACGGCGCTGGCAAGACCACATTGCTGCGCACTGTCTCGGGCCTGCTCACACCCACCGGCGGTCGGGTGGTTTTCGACGGCCAGACCGTCAGCGGCGTGCCGGCGCATAAGCTGATCAAGCGCGGCATGTCCCTGGTGCCTGAAGGCGGGCGGCTGTTTCCGTTCATGAGTGTGGCCGAGAACCTGGAGCTCGGCGGGTTTACCGCGGCCAGCCGCCAGGACAACCGGCGCCTGGTCGACGAGATGATGACCCTGTTCCCGGTGCTCGGCGAGCGCCGCAACCAGATGGCCGGCTCGCTGTCTGGCGGTGAGCGCCAGATGTGCGCAGTGGCCCGCGCCCTCATGAGCAGCCCGCGCCTGCTGATGCTCGACGAGCCCTCAGCCGGTCTGTCGCCCTTGATGCTGGAGAAGGTGCTCCATATGCTCAAGTCCGTGGTGGCGGCACGGCAGGTCTCTGTGTTGCTGGTCGAGCAGCACGTGGAAGACGCACTGGAGATGTCCAACCGCGGCTACGTCATCGAAAGCGGCCGCATCGTGCAAAGCGGCACCGGCGCGGCGCTCATGGCCGACCCGGACATCCAGCGCGCCTACATGGGCCTGTAAGCGCCCCCTAGGCACATGCTTGCACAGGCTGGGCGCCCTCAGCGCCCCTGGCCTGTCGGTCGATCGACCCTGTCAGTGCGCGACCGTGTCGCGATGCCACCAGGGCGTGTAGTCGCGGTCGATCACCAGCGTCCAGATCGACAGCGCCATCACGGCCACGCCAATCACCACCGTGCTGAGCATCGCGTTGCGCTGCATGGCAAAGCCCAGCAACCAGGGCGAGACCACCATCCACAGGCCCAGGCCAGCCTCGGTCCACTCTTCCCAGGCAGCCGGCATGAGGATCGCGCCCATCGATGCGGCCAGCAAGGCCATCCCGACGATCACGGCGTTGCTCATCGCCATCGAATTGCCGTCGAATCCCATGATCCAGGGCGAAATGGCCAGGGCGATGCCCAGCAGCCCATTGACGACGTCTTGCCAATGCTTGAGCTCTCTCATGATGCACCTCCAACCGCCCCATGAAAACAGAGCGGCTCGTGTTTGAGACCATCTGCCTGGCAAGGTTCCACATGCGGTTACAGCCCGACTTGAATCGCCACTGAGCGTGGGTTTCCCAGGTGGCCCGACCGCGTGGGTTCTGCTAACCTTTCACAATTTAGATCAACCTTTCGTGAATGCGAACTTCTGTGCATTCCGGCGATTTCCAGAACTGCGAGGCGTGAGATGGATATGGTTGTCAGAGGGGGCCAGGTCGCCGACGGACGAGGCGGCCCGCTGTACCAGGCGGATGTGGCGGTGCAGGGCGGCCGAATCGTCCAGGTGGGTCAGGTGGC
Organism: Pseudomonadota bacterium; assembly: GCA_040387815.1. GTDB lineage: Bacteria > Pseudomonadota > Gammaproteobacteria > Burkholderiales > Burkholderiaceae_C > Ramlibacter. Next base: position 44,363 of record JAZKDA010000116.1, read on the forward strand.
CGAAAAGGGCAAGGTCGAGCTCGACGCCAGCGGCTTGCTGGTGACACCCGGCTTTGTGGACATCCACACCCACTACGACGGCCAGGCCATGTGGGATTCACGCTTTGCGCCCTCGAGCTGGCACGGCGTCACCACCGTCGTCATGGGCAACTGCGGCGTCGGGTTCGCGCCGGTGCGCCCGGCCGACACCGACCGGCTGGTCGAGCTGATGGAGGGGGTGGAAGACATTCCGGGGCCCGCCCTGCACGAGGGTCTCGACTGGCGTTGGGAGAGCTTCGGGCAGTACCTGGACGCGCTCGAGCGCCGGCCGCACGACATCGATTTCGCCGCGCAGGTGCCGCATGCCGCGCTGCGCGTGTACGTGATGGGCGAGCGTGCCTCGCGCCTGGAGATGGCAACCGCCGAAGACATCGCGCAAATGCGCCAGCTGACCGCGCAGGCGGTGCGCGCCGGGGCATTGGGCGTGTCGACCTCGCGCTCGATCAACCACCGTACCTCCACCGGCGACCCCACACCCTCGCTGCGCGCGGCCGAAGACGAGCTGCTGGGCCTGGCGCTGGGCCTGCGCGATGCGGGCGCCGGCGTGTTCCAGATCATCTGCGACTTCGAGGAAGACGTGGAAGGCGAGTTCGCCCTGATGCGCCGGCTGGCGCAGGCGTCGGGGCGCCCCTTGTCGTTCTCGCTGATGCAAAAGCACAAGAACAAGGAAGGCTGGCGCCGCCTGCTGGCACTGACCGCCCAGGCCAACGCGCAAGGGCTGCGGATGACGGCGCAGGTGGCGCCGCGCGGCGTGGGGGTGATGCTGGGCCTGCGCGGCAGCCGAAACATCTTTACCGAATGTCCCAGCTACCACGCCATCGCCCACCTGCCCTTGTCCGAGCGTGTGGCGGCCTTGTCCGAGCCCGAGATGAGAAAGCGCCTGCTCCAGGAGCAGCAGGCCTTCAACGACACACGGCTGGGCCAGAGGCTGGTGGAGTTCACCAACCAGTTCGTGTTTGGCGATCCGCCCAACTACCAGCCCGGGCCGCAGGATTCGGTCGCCGCGATCGCCGCGCGGCAGGGCCGGCCGGCGGCCGAGGTGGCCTACGACATCATGCTGTCGGACGAAGGCAAGGGCATCCTGTACTCGCCCTTCGCCAACTACGCGGAGGGCAATCTCGATGTCTGCGGCGAGATGCTGGCCGACCCCAACACGGTGCTGGGCCTGGGCGACGGCGGCGCGCATGTGGCACTGGTCTGCGATGCGAGCTTCACCACGTTCCTGTTGTCGTACTGGGGCAAACAGCGCGGTGCCTTCGACGTCGGCTGGCTGGTCAAGCGGCAGACCGCCGACACCGCGCGCGTGGTCGGCCTGAACGACCGGGGCCTGCTCGCGCCGGGCATGAAAGCCGACATCAACCTGATCGACCTCGACCGCCTGGACATCGACGCGCCCCACATGGTGTTCGACCTGCCCGCTGGCGGGCGGCGCCTGCTGCAAAGGGCTGAAGGCTATGTGGCCACCATCGTCTCGGGCGAAGTGGTCTACCGCGAGGGCGAGGCCACCGACGCCCTGCCCGGGCGGCTGGTGCGAAGCACCCCCCGATAAATCAACCATCAAGAAACTTCACCCATGACACGCCCCTCCACCCGCCGCAGCGTGCTGCGGTCCGCGGCCGCCGGCCTGGCCGTCGCCGCCACCGGCGCCCTGCTGGCGGCGCCAGCCGCCGCACAGACGGCCTGGCCCGCACGCCCCATCCGCATCATCTGGCCCTTCGCGCCGGGCGGTGCCGGAGACTCCGCCATCCGCATGGTCTCGCGTCACTTGAGCGAGGCGCTCGGCCAGCCCGTGGTGGTGGACAACAAGCCCGGCGCGAGCGGCACCATTGGCATGCAGGAAGCCGCCCGCGCAGCCCCCGACGGCTACACGCTGGTCTTTGGCAGCTCCAGCACCATGGCGGCCAACATGAGCCTGCTCAAGCGGGTGCCCTACGACATGGCCAAGGACTTCGAGCCCGTCTCGCGCCTGGGCGTGCTGCCCTTCCTGCTGGTGAGTTCGACCACGCTGCCGGTGACCACGGTGAAAGAGCTGGTGCAGTACGCCAAGGCCAACCCGGGCAAGGTCTCGTTCGCCAACCACAGCGCGCCCGGCCATGTGGCCGGCGTCATGCTGGCACAGGCGACCGGCATCGACATGCTGCGGGTGCCCTACAAGGTCAGCACCGTGGCCCTGCAGGAGATGATCGCCGGGCAGGTGTCGATCATGTTCATCGACGTCGCTCCGGCGCTGCCCCTGGTCAAGGCCGGCCGCATCCGCGCGCTGGGCATGGCCACCCAGCAACGCTCGTCGCTGATGCCCGAAATGCCCACCGTCTCCGAAGGGCTCGACGGCGCCAGGTTCGACCTGGTGCAGTCGTGGATGGGCTTGGCCGCGCCGGCCGGCACGCCCGCCCCCATCATTGCGCGCCTCAATGCCGAGCTGGGGAAAATCCTGCGCAAGCCGGAGGTCAAGGAAGACCTGGCGCGGCTGTTCATCGAGGCCTCACCCAGCTCGCCCGAAGAGCTGCGAGAGTTCATCAAGGCCGACACGCAAAAGTGGGCCGAAATGGTCAAGGCGGCCGGGATCGAACCTCAGTAAGTCTCGTCGAGCGCGCCGCGCACGTCGGCTTCGACATGCGCGGCAGAGAGAAGCGCTTGCATGGGACTATTGTTCATTCGTGTCGGGGGCGGTGCCACGCCCGGGTATGCCACGGCGGATCACCACCGGCTTGCCCCCCAGCCGCTGCTTGCACATCCAGTGCGCCAACGCCGAATCCAGGTAGTCGGCATGGCCTGGGAACCAGTTGGCCAGTTCGGTGGCCAGGCGGCGGCACACCGCGGTGTTTCCCTGGGCCAGCAGCGCACCGACCTCGCGCACCGATTTCATCACGGCCGCGTGCTCGTTGATGTGGCACTCGCGGGCGGGAAAAACGGTCTCCTCCATCCAGCGGTCTTCCTCGCCGAAATGGCGTTGTACATGCCTGGCCAATTCCGCCAGACGCTCCGGCAGCTCGGCGTCGCTGGCCTGCTGCAGGGTTGCGACGCAGTGCACGAATTCCTCGTGCACCGCGTCCATGGGGCTGTAGCCCAGCAGCAGGCCATCGTGCCAGCCCATCGGCTTGAGTGAATCCTCGGAGTTCATGGTGGGATCGGGTTGAACGCGCCGGGTGGGCGCCAATGCAATTATTTAAGCAGCAAGAGCAGGGACAGCACCACTAGGAAGGCCAGCAGCATGCGGCGGAACACGGTTTCGCTGAGCCTGCCACGAATGGCAGCGCCCATGCGCAGGCCCAAGTACATGGGCAGCAGCGCCAGCGCCGACCAGCCCACCTCGCCCCAGCCGAAGCGGCCCCAGGCCAGCATGGCGGCATACAGGGGCACCGCGCCGAACAGGTAGACGATGCTGATGCTGCCCACGAACTCGTCGCGCTTGAGCCGCAACGACATCAGGTAGGTGATGATGATAGGACCGGTCAAGGAGGAGACCCCGGCCATGGCGCCAGCCACGGCGCCCACCAGCGGGCCGGCCCAGCGCTCGTGGCGCGGATCGATTTCGCCCTTGGGCTGCAGCAGCATCAGCGTCACTGCGGAGATCACCGTGATCGCGATAGCGGTGCTCAGCGCCTGCTCTGAGAAATCTTGACTCAAGCTCAGGGCCAGCAGTGTCGCCACCAATTGCGCCACCATCAGGGGAGCAAAGCGGCGCACGGCGTAGCCGAAGCGCCCCCCCTCGACCGCTTGCAGCGCGTTTGACAGCAACACCGGCAGCACCAGCAGGCCCATGGCCTGGCTGGGCGGCACGATCAGGGACAGCAAAGGAACGACCACCAGCGGCAGGCCCACGCCCAGCGCGCCCTTGACCACGCCGCCGGTGACGAACATGCCGGCGCCAGCCACCAGCAGGCCGGCCAGCGAGCCGGCAACGGCGAGCCCCACTCAGTCCGCTTTCAGGTCGGCATGCTTTCCGGCCTTGGCCATGGCCAGGTTCTCGCGCTCGATCTCCTTGCGATAGGCCTCGGGGCTGCCGCCCACCGGGTTGATGCCGGCGCCCTGCAGCTTCTCGATCACGTCCGGCTGCTTGACGGCCCAGGCGATCTCCTCGGACACGCGCTTGATCGCCTCCGGCGAGGTGCCCGCGCGGGCCAGCGCGCCGACGGTCACGGAGAAGTCAAAGCCGGGGATCACCTCGGCGATGGTCGGCACCTCGGGTGCCAGCGGCGAGCGCTTGGCATCGTTGCTGGCGATCAGCGAGACCTGACCGGCCTTGAGGAAGCCCACCATCGACGGCAGCGCCGCGAACAGGAAATCGACCTGCCCACCGATCAGCGCCGGCACCGACTGGCCCGATCCGCGAAAGGGCACGTGGCGCACGTCCAGCTTCAGGTCCGCCTTGATGGCCTCCATGGTCAGGTGGTGCGTGCTGCCGATGCCCGAGGAGCCGTAGGTGAACTCGCCCGGCGCGGCCTTGGTCTTCTCGACGAACTCCTTGAGCGTCTTCACGCCGGTCTTGGGGTGCGCCACCAGGAACAGCGGCGAGCGGGCGATCAGCGAGACCGGCAGCAGCTCCTTGCCCACCTGGTAATTGGCGGCCTTGTTCAACTGCGGCGTGATGGACAGCATCGAACCGTCCGAGACGATGAAGCTGTGGCTGTCAGCGACGCCGGCCATCAGGTTCTGGTAGGCCACCACGCCGTTGCCGCCGGGCTTGTTGTCCACGACCACCGACTGGCCCAGACGCTCGGTGAGCTTCTGGGCCACGATGCGGGCCACGCTGTCGGGCAGGCCGCCGGCGGCGTAGGGCACGATGAACTTGACGGGCTTGCTGGGGAATCCGCCCTGGGCCGAGGCCGCAAAGGGGATGCTGGCTGCCAGGGCAATGCCCAGGGCGGCGAAAGTGCGTCGCTGCATGGTTTCTCCGATGGATTGGCGCGAACAGGTTGGGGGAACAAAACTCTCTGGCGGAGCTTGTTTTCTTAGACCTCTAAGATAATAATCATTTTTCCAATGCATTTGATCCGTGTCAAGCGCACAAACCCCCTGAACCGTTAAAGGCTAGAGCCGCCATGTCCGAAGCCCCGACCCTGCATCCGCTGCGCGTGGTGCGAAAGCAAGCCATCGCCCGCGACATCCACCTGTTCGAGCTGCGCCACCCCGAGGGAGGCGCCCTGCCCGCCTTCACCGCAGGCGCGCACCTGCCGATCCAGGTTCCCGGTGGCGCCATGCGCCAGTACTCGCTGTGCAACGACCCGCAGGAAACCGACCGTTACCAGATCGCCGTTAAGCGCGAGGAAGACGGCCGGGGCGGCTCGCGCCGGCTGGTCGACGAAATCGTCGAAGGCGGCACCCTGATGGCCGGTGCGCCGGAGAACCTTTTTGCGCTGAGCGACAAGGCCAGGAACTTCATCCTGGTGGCGGGCGGCATCGGCATCACGCCGATGATGGCCATGGTGCGCCAACTGCGGGCACAGGGGCTGCGCAAGTTCAAGCTCTACTACTTCAGCCGCGACCCGCAAGGCGCGGCCTTCCTGGACGAGTTGGCCGCCGACGAACTGGCGGGCCAGGTCGTGGTGCACCATGACCACGGCGACCCGGCGCGCTCCTACGACCTGTGGACGGTTACCAAGGTGGCTACCCTGATTGATGAGA
>JAZKDA010000116.1:50036-74526 GCA_040387815.1 Pseudomonadota bacterium
GGACAGCGTCAAGGACATGACCGGCCACTGGCCCGACAGCGCCATCCACTTCGAGAGTTTCGGTGCCGACACCAAGCCCCACGCCGACGACAAGCCCTTCGAGGTGCTGCTGCGGCGCAGCGGCCTGCGCGTGGCGGTCGGCGCGACGCAGACCATCCTGGATGCGCTGCGCAGCGCCCAGGTGACGGTCCCCAGCTCGTGCGAGAGCGGCACCTGCGGCTCGTGCAAGGTGCACCTGCTCGAGGGCGAGGCCGACCACCGCGACCTGGTACTGCTACCCGAGGAAAAGGCCGACCAGGTGATGGTCTGCGTCTCGCGCGCCAAGGGAAACTGCCTGGTGCTGGACCTGTGAGCGCCGCGCCAATCCGGCTGGGGGTGCTGGGCCTGGGGCGCGCCTTCACCCTGATGCTGCCTACGTTCACGCGCGAGGCGCGGGTGAAGCTGGTGGCGGCCTTCGATCCGCGCGCCAGCGCGACACAGGCCTTCGCCCGCGACTTCGGCGGCATCGCCCACCACAGCCCCGAGGCCCTGTGTGCCGACCCCGCCACAGAATGGATCTATGTGGCCACGCCGCACCAACTGCACGTGGCGCATGTGGAGATGGCCGCTGCGAACGGCAAGCACGTGCTGGTGGAAAAGCCCATGGCGCTGAGCCTGGAAGACTGCACCCGCATGCTCGAGGCCAGCGAGCGCGCGGGCACACAGCTGGTCGTGGGCCACAGCCACAGCTTCAATGCGCCAGTGCTGCTGGCCCGTCGCCTGGTGGACAGCGGCCGCTTCGGTGCGGTGCGCATGGTCCATGCGATGAACTTCACGGACTTCCTGTACCGCCCGCGCCGGCCCGAGGAACTGGACACCGCCCGTGGCGGCGGCGTAGTGTTCAGCCAGGCGGCGCACCAAGTGGACATCGTGCGCCTGCTGGCCGGGGGCCTCGTCGAATCGGTCTATGCCCGCACCGGGCGCTGGGACCCGGGGCGGCCCACCGAAGGCGCCTACAGCGCGCTGCTGGATTTCGCCGGCGGCGCCTTCGCCAGCCTCACCTACAACGGCTACGGCTTCTACGACACGGACGTGATGATGCACGGCATCGGCGAAATGGGCCGGCCCAAGGCGCCCGGCGCGCACCAGCAGACCCGCCGGAAACTGATGGCGCCTGCCGACGAGGCTGCCGAGGCACGGCTCAAGGCCGAGCGCAACTACGGAGGTGCGCATTACATCCCCGATGCGGGCGAGCCACCCGCCGCCTTCCAGCACTTCGGCCCGGTCATCGTCAGCTGCGACGGCGCCGACTTGCGCCTGACTCCCACGGGTGTGGAAGTACACCATACAACCGGTGTGCGGCTGGAATCGTTGCCGGTACCGCCGGTGCCGCGCAGCGAGGTGATCGACGAGCTTTGGGCCGTGGCGCGCGAGGGGCAGGCCCCGGTGCACGGTGGCGCCTGGTCGCGCGCCACGGTGGAGGTCTGCCTGGCCATCCTGGCCTCGGCACGCGAGCGCAGGGCTATCATGCTGCGCCATCAGGCCGGCTTGCCGCCGGCACCTCACTTCGCTCCATGACCCACAAAGCCCAGGACACGCAAAAACTTCTCGTGCATTGGCGCGAGTCGGTTCCCCACGACCGGCTCGCGCACCTCATACGCGACGTCGCCCGGGCCCAGCAGCGGGCACTGCAGCAGCGCCTCGTGCAGCACGGCGTCTCGTTCGGCCACTGGACCTTTCTTCGCATCCTCTGGATCAGCGACGGCCTGACCCAGAAAGAGCTGAGCGACTTCGCCGGCGTGATGGAGCCCACTACCTTCAGCGCCGTCAAGGCGATGGAGCAGATGGGACTGATCGAGCGGCGGCAGCTGGCCGGCAACCGCAAGAACATGCACGTCTTCCTCACGCCGGCCGGCCGGGCGCTGGAGAAGAAGCTGGTGCCACTGGCCGAGGAAGTGAACGCGATCAGCGTGCGTGGCTTGCCCGAAAAGACGGTGGCCACGCTGCGAAAGTCGCTGCTGGCGATGATCGAGAACCTGGCCGTCGAGGAGGCCGGCGGCATGCAAGAGGAAGAGGCGGCCTGAGCCGCGCCTTTTGTCAGATGCTGTACGACTCGTATGTCGAGGGGTCGAACAGTTCGTTCAGCGCCACCTTGCGGGCCGACAGGCCCTGCGCATGGTGGTGGTGCAGGAAAGCTTCCAGCGTTTTGCGGTTCTTCTCAACGCCGTAGGACCAGAAGTCCTGGCCCAGCGTCTCGCGCGCGGCCTTGAGCTGTTCCTCGACGAAGGGCAGCGTCACCTTGGTGGCCGAGGTGTCGGCCAGCAGTTCCAGGGCCTTCGCCTTGGATTCGCTGAAGGCCTTGAACACGGCCCCCGGCAGCCAGCGGTGCTGCTGCGCCAGCTCCTTGCGGATGCCCACCACGTGCATGATGGGGAAGATGCCGGTGCGGTGGTAGTAGTCCTTGGCCACGGCGGTCGGGTCGTCGAACAGCCATCCGCAGGCAGGGTTGCGGGCGGCCGCGCCGCTGGGCGGGCGCGGGGCGATGAAACCGTCGATCTCGCCGTCGTCGAGCAGGTCGGAGATGGTCTTGTCCTCGGGCGCGCTCTCGATCTTCACGCCTGGGGGCAGCGCCAACTTGATCTTCTCCGGCCGACCGGGCGTGTCGATGCCGCCGCGCACCCAGGTCATGTCCTCCGGCGCGATGCCGTAGTCGTCCTGCAGGATGGAGCGGGCCCACACGATGGCCGTGAGCTGGTACTCGGGGATGCCGATACGCTTGCCCTTGAGGTCCTCGGGCCGCTTGATGCGGTCCTTGCGAACGTAGATCGAGGTGTGGCGGAAGGCCCGTGAGAGGAACACCGGCACCGCGATATAGGGGCAGTCGCCGCGCGAATGCTTGACCAGGTAGCTGGAAAAGGACAGCTCCGTGATGTCGAAGTCGCGGCTGCGCATGGCCCGGAAGAACATCTCCTCCGGGTTCAGCAGCATGTAGACGGGGTCGCAGCCGTCGATCTGCACGCGGCCGTCGTACAGCGCGCGGTTGCGGTCGTAGTCGCCCATGGCGACGGAGAGTCGGAGTTTTGCCATTCGTGTCGTGTTGCTGGTTCAGGCCTTGACGGCGTAGTTGTTCTCGGTGCCCGGCTGTACTTCGGTGCCCTGCCAGACATAACGGGCGTCGTGCTGGCGCCAGTCGGTGGTCTTGGGGATCACGTTCTGGAAGGAGCAGACCTCCAGCGGGATGGCATCCGCACCCGTGCCGATGGCGGGCGCGCCCTGGTCGAAGGCCCGCACGGCCTCGACCATCTGCTTGCGAAACTCCACCACGGCCAGGTCGCTGGCCCCCAGGCGGTCCTTGGTACGGTCGGCGATCGGACCCATGGTGACCCACATGGCCACGTCCTGGTTGGGAAAGCCCGAGATGCCGGTGAAGTTGCCGGCCTTCATGGCCTGGCGGTCCTGCCAGAAGCGGTTCTCGTGGTTGCGCAGCGGACGGTATCGCTCGTCCAGGTCCACGCCCACGGTCTGGCGCAGGAACTTGCGCCAGGTCTCGGTCTCTGGCGTCTGCGCGGGATGGCCCCAGGCGATGAAGTAGAAGTTGGTCGTGGTGTCGTCGCCGGGCACGTTGACGTTGGCCACGTTGTACAGGTTGTTCGGCGGGATCAGCACCGTCCAGGGCGCGACGAACACTGTGCTGCGCACGTATTCATGCGTCTGCGCATTGAAGATCGGCCGGCGGATGGCGGCATAGCGGAAGCCGTAGCCGCTGCGCTGCACCTGCAGGCGCGGCGCCTTGTCGGTGGAAGGGCGCAGCCAGTTGCTGGCGGTCGCCTCGGCGCCCTGCACGCGGGCGGGCACCATGTCGGAACTGTGCAGGCTCGAGCTGTGCGCCGAGTCGATCGCGCCCTCGAGCACCTGGGCCCAGTTCACCGGCAGCACCACCTTGGCGATGGACACGCGGCTATCGGCCGTGGGCGCCCAGCGTGGCGGCACGAACTCGGGCATGGCCTGCTCGGCGCCCATCCAGGCCCAGACCATGCCGCCCCACTCCTTGACCGGGTAAGCCTTGTGCTTGACCTTGTCCATGAAGCCGCTGGAAGCCGGCTCTGAGACCATCTCGGTCACGCTGCCGTGCACGTCCATCTTCCAGCCGTGGTAGAGGCAGCGCAGGCCGCCTTCCTCGTTGCGGCCGTAGACCAGCGAGGCGCCACGGTGCGGGCAGGCCTCGTCCATCACGCCGACGTTGCCGTCGCTGTCGCGGAACACGACCAGGTTTTCGCCCAGGATGCGGGCGGCCACCGGAGCGCCGTCAGGCTCGGCCACCTCCTCGCTCAGGCAGATGGGGACCCAGTGCTGGCGCATCAGCCGGCCCATGGGAGCGTCGTTCTCGACGCGGCACAAGAGATCGTTCTCTTCGCGGGTGATCATGGATGACCTCGTAGGAAGTGGGTAGGAGGATTTGACGGCCAGGTTCACCGGACGCCGCAACATCAAATATACTTCGATGCCTAAGTATATTTGATCCGGGATATCCCTGATGACTACTCGCCCCGCCTTTTGGAAGCTGCCCGCGCGCTTTGCGCCGGTTGCATTCGCGTTTTTCATGTCGGTCCTGGTGGCCTTCGTCATGAGCCTCGCCATCACAGCCATGAACATCGGCCTCGCCGATGGTTTCCTGCTGCGCGTGCTGCGCAGCTACGCGGCCGCCTGGCCCGTGGCGTTCGTCAGCGTCCTGGCGGCACGGCCGCTGGTGCTGAAGCTGGTGGCGCTGACGGTCGCCGGTGCGGGCGGGCGATAACGATCGCGAATGCGTGGGGGCCGCGAAATGGTCAAGGCGGCCGGGATCGAGCCTCAGTAAGACTTTAAAGGGCCCGCACCGGGCCGCGCACCAGCCGCCCGGGCTTGTCGCCGGTGTGCTCGCCGTCGCGGTAGGTCACCACGCCCGACACGATGGTGGCGCGGTAGCCACGTGCTTTTTGCATCAGCCGGCGGCCGCCGCCGGGCAGGTCGTCGACCGGGTAGGGCATCTCGATGGCCAGCCGTTCGAAGTCAATCACGTTGATGTCGGCCTTCAGGCCCACCCGCAGCAGGCCGCGGTCGTGCAGTCCCACCGCGCCGGCCGCATCGCTGGTATAGCGGCGCACCAGTTCTTCCACTGGCTGGCGGCCGGTGGGGCGGTCGCGGCCCCAGTGCTTGAGCAGCCAGGTGGTGAAACTGGCGTCGGTGATGAAGCCCACATGCGCGCCGGCATCGCCCAGGCCGATCAAGGCGTTGCGGTGGGTGAGCGTCTCCTGGACCGAGCCCAGCGTGAAATCGTCGAAGCTGGTGAAGGCCACGTACAGAAAATCGCGGCCCTCGTTCGACAGCAACATGTCGTAGGCCACCTCGGCCGCGCTGCGCCCCTCGCGCCGGGCGATGGCGGCGACCGAGGTGTCTTTCGGTGGTTCGTAGTTCGGCGGATCGGTCAGCAAGAAGGCTCGCTCGTACAGCTTGTCGAACCCCATCAGCTTGAACAGCGGGAAGGTGCTGCCTTCGAACGGGTCTTCGCTCAGGATGCGCTGGCGCACCTCGCTGCGGCGCATGGCCTCGACCCGTTGCGCCAGCGGCAGGTGCGCGATGGACTTGTACGTTGGCGTGGCCGAGAACGGGTTCTGCGTGCCGCTCAGCCCGAACAGCGAACCCACCGGCCGCGGCGCACTGACGGGGCGAATCGGCAGCCCGCGCGCGGCGGCGTCATCCGACAGCCGCAGCAGCTCGCGCCAGACCCAGTTGGCGTCGCCGTGGCGCTGGTTGCAGGTGAAGACGCAGGTGCGTCCCGAGGCCTCGATCACCCGGGCGAGCATGGCGAACTCGGTGGCCGGATCGGGCTGGTCCCAGTCGGACACGTATTCGAGCTGGCCGTGGCCGGCGTCGGCCATGCCCAGGGCAATGCCGGCGAGTTCGTCCTCATGCGCGCGCATCATGGGCGTGGGAGCGCCCTTGCTGGACTTGTGCGCGAAGGTGCGCGAGGTGGTAAAGCCAAAGGCGCCGTCGCGCATCGCCTCGGCGGTGAGGGCCCGCATGGCAGCGATGTCGTCCGCAGTGGCCGGCTCCAGCCGCAGGGCGCGCTCGCCCATCACATACACCCGCAGCGGCCCATGCGGCAGCTGGGCGCACACGTCCACATCGCGCGGGTGGCGGTCGAGCTCGTCGAGGTAGTCGCCAAAGCTCTCCCAGTTCCAACGCAGGCCCTGGTGCAGGCAGGCGCCCGGAATGTCCTCCACGCCTTCCATCAGTTCGATCAGCGCCTCGCGGTGCTGCGGCTTGACCGGGGCGAAGCCGACGCCGCAATTGCCCATCACCACCGTGGTCACGCCGTGCCACGAGCTGGGCGCCAGGCATTGGTCCCAGATGGCCTGGCCGTCGAAATGCGTGTGGATGTCGACGAAGCCGGGTGTGACCAGCAGCCCCCGCGCATCGATCTCCTGCGCGCCCCGCGCGTCGATCTGGCCGATGGCCGTGATGACGCCGGCGCGCACACCCACGTCGGCCGGGTAGGCGGGCGCGCCACTGCCGTCGACAACGTCATAATAGGTGGCATCATCATGCCATACCGATAATGAGGTCAAACTCGGATGGCATTTCAGGGGTCTCCCGCCGTGTTCGGCGAATGATTTCGGGCACTATCCGGGCAGTATACTTTTTCGGTTTCGCATATCAAAACTGACTTTCCTGAATTGGAAACTCATACGGAGACACGCATGCCCGCCATCGATCCTCAAGTCCAAGCGCTGCTCGATCTCATCAAATCGCTCGGCAAACCGCCCTTCGAGAAAATGAGCCCGGAGCAAGCCCGCGCCGCCTACGCCGCAGGCCGGGACTTCATGCAGTTGCCCCCCGAAGACGTGGCCGCCGTGCGCGACGTGAGCATCGCCGGCCCCGGCGGCCCGCTGGCACTGCGCGTCTATCGCGGCATCGGAACCAAGCCCGACGAAGCCTTGCCCTGCATGGTGTTCCTGCACGGCGGCGGCTGGGTGATCGGCGACCTTGTCAGCCACGACCTCCTGTGCCGGCGCATTGCCAACCTCGCAGGCATCTGCGTGGTGGCGGTCGAATACCGGCTCGCGCCCGAGCATCCGTACCCCGCGGCGCTCGACGACTGCGTGGCGGCCCTCCAGTGGGTCGCCGCATCGGCGCAATCGCTCACCATCGATCCCAAGCGACTGGCGATCGGCGGCGACAGTGCCGGCGGCAACCTGGCTGCCGTGCTGGCGATCATGGGCCGCGACGGCACCGTGCCGCGCACCATGTACCAGGCCTTGATCTATCCCGTGACCGACCTGGCCTGCGATACCGCGTCCTACCAGCGCGTGACGAGCGGCGTGCCGCTGACGGCCGCCACCATGTACTGGTTCATCGACCACTACGCGCCTCCCGGCGTCGACCGCAAGGACTGGCGGCTGTCGCCCCTGCGGGCCGCCAGCCTGGCCGGCACCCCGCCGGCGCTGGTTGTCACCGTGGGCCATGACCCGCTGTGCGACGAAGGCCGAGCCTATGCCGAACGCCTGGACGCCGAGGGTGTGCGCGTGGCGGCACTGCACATGAACGACCTGTTGCACGGCGCGGCCACGCAAAACCGGCAGGTGCGCGCCAGCACGGTGCTGGTCAACCAGATTGGCGTTGCCATTGGCGAGGCGCTGCACCACGGCCCCGCATTGCCCCAGCAGGGGTAGCTCACCGCGCCGTCAGGACGCCTGCCGCACCCGTGCGGCAGGCAGCATCAGCGTGAAGGTCGAGCCCGCCCCCACGGTGCTGGCGATGCGCAACTCGCCGCCGTGCCGCTGTGCCACATGCTTGACGATGGCCAGGCCCAGGCCGGTGCCGCCGGTCTCGCGCGAGCGGCTGCGGTCGACCCGGTAGAAGCGCTCGGTCAGGCGCGGGAGGTGTTCCGGTGCGATACCCGGCCCGGCATCGTGCACACGGAATTCGGCGCCGCCCTCGGGCAACAGGCGCCAGCCGATGTCGATGGCCTTGTGGGCAGGCGTGTAGCGGATGGCATTGCTCACCAGGTTGGACATGGCGCTGACCAGCTCGGTCTGCGACACCGCCACCTCGGCCGATGGTACCGGCCCGAACGCCAGCGGCTGGTGCTTGCCGAGGGTCTCGGTCAGCCCACGCGCTTCAGCTTCGCACAGCGCCATGATCTGCTCCAGCGCCACCCACTCGCCCATTCCCGGCGCGGGGCTTCCCTCCAGGCGCGAGAGCGTCAGCAGGTCGTTCACCAGCGACTGCATGCGATGGGCCTGCTGCGACATCATGCCCAGATAGCGCCGGCGCTCGGCCTCCTCCAGCGGCAGCGTCTGCAGGGTCTCGACGAAGCCGGCCAGCACCGTGAGCGGGGTGCGGATCTCGTGCGAGACGTTGGCCACGAAGTCGCGGCGCATGGTCTCGGCCTGCTCCAGCGCGGTCACGTCACGCGACAGCAGCAAGCGGCGGCCCTCCCCATAGGGATGCAGCTGGATCGAGATGCGCCGTGACCGGCTGGCCGTGCTGCCGCGGCCGGACACGACCACGTCGCCGCTGTAGTCGGTGCCCGCGTAGTAGGCGGTGAAACCCGGATCGCGCACGAGGTTGCCCACCAGTTGCATGTGGTCGCGGACAACGTCAAAACCCAGATGTTCAGCGGCGGTCTGGTTGCACCACTCGATATGGCCCGCCGCGTCCAGCAGCACCACGCCGTTGGGCGAGGCCTGGATGGCGGCGAGAAAGGCCTGCAAGCGGTCTTCGGCCTGCGTTCGTTCCTGGTCGCGCTTGCGCAGCGCGCGCCGGGCCCGGTCGCCAACCTCGCCCCACAGGCCCCCCATGCGCGGCGGGTCGACGGCATCGCCCTGGCGCAACCAGCGGGCGACACGAAGACCGCGCAGCAGGTCCCAGAGGAACCAGGCGACGGCGGCAAGCGCGACGCCGATGTCCGCGCCAGTGTGTCCCCAGGCCTTGAAGCCCGCGAGGCCACCGGCGATCAGGAGCAGAAAGAACGTGGCAACCCGGAAGGTCATTGGCGCCGGGCGCTCAGGCCGCGCGCGACAGCGCCACCGGCTGCGCCGTCAACCGGTAACCCGCGCCACGCACGGTCTCGACCATGACACCCGCGCCACCGAGCGCCTCACGCAGGCGCTTGACATGCACATCGACCGTGCGCTCCTCGATGAAGACGTGGTCGCCCCAGACCTTGTCGAGCAACTGCGCGCGGTTGTGCACGCGCTCCGGGTGCTTCATCAGGTAGTTCAGCAGCTTGAACTCGGTCGGGCCGAGCTTGACAGGCTGACCCTGCCAGGTCACCCGATGGGCGGCGGAGTCGAGCACCAGCGACCCGATGGTCACTGTCTCCACGGCTTGCTCCGGGGCGCGCCGGCGCAACACGGCGCGAATGCGGGCCAGCAGTTCCTGGGTGGAAAACGGCTTGGTGATGTAGTCGTCGGCGCCGGCATCGAGCCCGGCCACCTTGTCGGGCTCATCGCCACGGGCGGTGAGCATCAGGATGGGGATGCCCTTGGTGCGCGGGTCGCCGCGCCACTTGCGCGCCAGCTGCAGGCCGCTTTGGCCCGGCAGCATCCAGTCGAGCAAGATGGCATCGGGCAACACGGCATCGAGCTCGCGTTGGGCGCTGTCGCCGTCTTCCGCCCAGGTCGGCGCAAAGCCATTGTGGCGCAGGTTCACAGCGATCAGCTCGGCGATCGAGGGCTCGTCTTCGACAATGAGGACGCGAGGCAGGTGCTTCATCGGTGTGCGGGCCGTGCCTTACCTGATCGCGGATTCGATCTTGTCCATCGAGGTGTGCCGCACGTCGGCCCCTTTGACGATGTAGATGATGAATTCGGCGATGTTCTTGGCGTGATCGCCGATACGCTCGATCGCCTTGGCCAGGAACACCAGGTCCAGGCTGGCGGAAATGGTGCGCGGGTCTTCCATCATGTAGGTGATGAGCTTGCGCACGAAACCATCGAACTCCTGGTCGATCAGGTCGTCTTCCTTGAGGATGGAAACGGCGGCGGCGGTGTCCAGGCGCGCGAAGGCATCCAGCGCCTTTCGCAGCAGGCCGGCGGCCAGGTCGGACGCCACGCGCAGGTCGGAGGTCGGCAGGGCCCGCGCCGTGCCACTCTCGATGATCGACTTGACCATGCGGGCGATCTTGTTGGCCTCGTCGCCGACCCGCTCGAGGTTGGCCGTGGTCTTGGAGATGGCGATCAACAGGCGCAGGTCACCGGCCGTGGGCTGGCGCCGCGCGATGATGGAGGACAGGTCGCGGTCGATCTCGACTTCCATCGAGTTCACCCGCGCCTCGGTTTCCAGCACCTCGTCAGCGGTCTCCTTGCTCAGGTGCTGCAAGGCATGAATGGCACGGTGCAACTGCGCCTCGACCAGACCGCCCAGTTCCATGACCCGGGAAGAAACGCCGTTGAGTTCAGTGTCGAACTGGGCTGAAATGTGTTTTTCTGGCATGTTGCTCTCCTGCTCCCTGGTCCTTGGTCCCTGCGCTCAGCCGAAACGGCCGGTGATGTAGTCCTCGGTTTCCTTGCGCGTGGGCTTGAAGAAGATCTGCTCGGTCTCGCCCACTTCCACCAGGTCGCCCAGATACATGTAGGCGGTGTAGTCGCTGCAGCGGGCCGCCTGCTGCATGTTGTGCGTGACGATCACCACCGTGTAGTCGCTCTTGAGCTCAGCGATCAGCTCTTCGATCTTGGCCGTGGAGATCGGGTCGAGTGCCGAGCAGGGCTCGTCCAATAGCAACACCTCCGGCTTGATAGCGATACCGCGCGCAATGCACAGGCGCTGCTGCTGACCGCCCGACAGGCCAGAGCCGCTCTGATCGAGCTTGTCCTTGACCTCGTTCCACAAGGCGGCCTTGCGCAGGGCCCACTCCACACGTTCTTCCATGTCGGTGGTGCCCAGATTCTCGAACAGGCGCACTCCGAAGGCGATGTTGTCGTAGATCGACATCGGAAACGGTGTGGGCTTCTGGAACACCATGCCGACCTTGGCACGGATGAGCGCGACATCCTGCTTGGAGGTCAGCAGGTTCTCGCCGTCCAGCACGATCTCGCCCTCGGCCCGCTGCTCGGGATAGAGCTCGTACATGCGGTTGAAGGTGCGCAGCAGGGTCGACTTTCCGCAGCCCGACGGACCGATGAAGGCGGTGACCTTGTTTTCGGGTATATCGAGGTTGATGCCCTTGAGCGCGTGGAAGTTGCCGTAGTAGAAATTGAGGCCGCGCACCGAAATCTTCGGGGGCTGCGTCTGGGCGATGGCGGTGTTCATGGTGAATGCGGGTTCAGATCTTGTTGCGCGTCAGGACACGGGCCAGGATGTTCAGACCGAGCACAGCCAACGTGATGAGGAAGACCCCAGCCCAGGCAAGCTTTTGCCAGTTTTCGTAGGGGCTCATCGCGAACTTGAAGATGGTCACCGGCAGGCTGGCCATCGGCTCGCCGAGGTTGGAAGTCCAGAACTGGTTGTTCAGGGCGGTGAACAGCAGCGGCGCGGTCTCGCCGGCGATGCGCGCCACGGCCAGCAGCACGCCGGTGACCACACCCGCGCGGGCGGCGCGCAGCGTGATGCTGGTGATCACCTTCCACTTGGGCGCGCCCAGGGCGTAGGCCGCCTCACGCAAGGCGGCGGGCACCAGGGCCAGCATGTTCTCGGTGGTGCGGATCACCACCGGAATGACGATGATCGCCAGCGACGCCACGCCGGCATAACCCGAAAACTGCTTGTAGCGCGCCACCACCACGGCATAGATGAACAGGCCGATCACGATGGACGGGGCCGACAGCAAGATGTCGTTGACAAATCGGGTAGCGCGGCCCAGCCAGCCCTTGGGGTCGTACTCGACCAGGTACACCCCGGCCATGATGCCGATGGGCGTGGCCACCAGCGTGGCCAGCGCCACCATGAGAAACGAGCCGTAGATGGCATTGGCGATGCCGCCCTCCTCGTTGGGCGGCGGCGTCATCTGCGTCAACGCGGCCAGGTTCAAGCCGCCCACGCCCAGGCGAACGGTATCGAACAGGATCCAGACCAGCCAGAACAACCCGAAGGCCATCGCGCCCATTGACAGGACCAGGGCGATGGCGTTGGTGCGCTTGCGCCGCAGGAACTTGGTCACGCGGACATCGCTCATGATTTGCTTCCCTCGCCCTTCTTGAGCTGTGCCAACAAGATCTTGGACAGCGCCAGCACCACGAAGGTGATGAAGAACAGCACCAGGCCCAGGTAGATCAGCGCGGCCTGGTGCAGCCCGGTGGAGGCTTCAGCGAACTCATTGGCCAGGGCCGAGGTGATGCTGTTGGCGGCAGCGAACAAGCTGAGGCTGTCGAGCTGGTTGAAGTTGCCAATGACGAAGGTGACCGCCATGGTCTCGCCCAGGGCGCGCCCCAGGCCCAGCATGATGCCGCCGACCACGCCGCTCTTGGTGAAGGGCAGCACCACCTTGAACATCACCTCCCAGGTGGTCGAGCCCAGCGCGTAGGCCGACTCCTTGAGCATGGGCGGGGTGACGTCGAAGACGTCGCGCATCACGGAGGCGATGAACGGAATGATCATGATGGCCAGGATGATCCCGGCCGACAACACGCCGATGCCCACCGGCGGGCCAGACACCAGCGCCCCCAGGTAGGGCACGCCTGAAAAAAGCTTTTGCAGCGGTTGCTGCACGTAGGTGGCCAGGACGGGGCCGAACACCAGCAGGCCCCACATGCCATAGACGATGGAGGGCACCGCCGCCAGCAGCTCGATCGCCGTGCCCAGCGGGCGCTTGAGCCAGGCGGGCGACAACTCGGTGAGAAACAGCGCGATGCCAAAGCTGACCGGAACGGCGATCAGCAGCGCGATCGCCGACGTGACCACCGTGCCATAGATCATGACCAGGCCGCCGAACTCTTCGGTGACCGGATCCCAGACACTGCTGGTGAGAAAACTCAGGCCGTACTTGCTGATGGCCGGCCAGGCGCCAACGACCAGCGAGCCCAGGATGGCCAGCAACATGGCCAGTGTGAAGAAGGCCGCCGCCTTGGCGGCCCACCCGAACAAGCGGTCAAGGACGGGACCGCCACGCAAGGGCCGCCCGGCCGGCGGAACACCGTTGCGCGCGCCAGCGTCGTGCCGAGGCGCTCTTACTTGCATAGGAGCCTCATGGGCCGGGAGTGTAGATGACATGAGGCCCCTGCGCGCCGGGTGGGTGTAGTGCCAGATACTTACCGCGAAGCGATCAGCGCAAGGCGACGGCCTTGCCGGCCGCATCCGTGATCTGGCTGGTCCACAGGCGCTCGATCTGCTGCTTGACGACGGCGGGCATCGGCACGTAGTCGAGGTCGTCGGCGGTCTTGTCGCCGTTCTTGTAGGCCCAGTCGAAGAACTTCAACGAGGCGGCGGCCTGCTCGGGCTTGTCCTGCTTCTTGTGCATCAGGATGAAGGTGGCGCCGGTGATGGGCCAGGACTGCGCACCGGGCTGGTTGGTCAGGACCTGGTAGAAGGTCTTGGACCACTCGGCGTTGGCGGCGGCGGCCTTGAACGCGGTGTCGTCCGGTGCGACGAACTGGCCGGCGGCGTTCTGCATCATGGCGTAGGTCATCTTGTTCTGCTTGACGTACGCATACTCGACATAGCCGATCGAGTTGGGCAGGCGGCCGACGAAAGCGGCAACGCCTTCGTTGCCCTTGCCACCCGCGCCGGCCGGCCAGTTGACGGCGGTGCCCTCACCGACCTTGGCCTTCCACTCGGCGTTCACCTTCGACAGGTAGTTGGTGAACAGGAAACTGGTGCCGGAGCCGTCAGCACGCCGCACCGGGGCGATGTCGGCATTGGGCAGGGCCAGGCTGGGGTTGAGCGCCTTGATGGCGGGGTCGGTCCACTTGGTGATCTTGCCCAGGTAGATGTCACCGAGCACTTGGCCGTTCAGCCGTAGCTGGCCCGGGGCGATGCCCTGGATGTTGACCACGGGCACCACGCCACCGATCACGGTCGGGAACTGGATCTGACCCTTCTTGGCCAGGTCATCGTCCGTCAGCGGCATGTCGGACGCGCCGAAGGCCACGGTCTTGGCGTCGATCTGGCGGATGCCGGCGCCGGAGCCGACCGACTGGTAGTTGATCTTGACGCCGGTGGCCTTGTTGTAATCGGAAGCCCACTTGGCATACAGCGGTGCGGGGAAGGTGGCGCCGGCGCCGGTGACGTCCTGAGCGCTGGCCAGGCCCGTGAAGGACAGGCCCGCCAGGCCGACGGAGGCGAATTTCAAGATGGTGTTCATGGTGCGCTTTCCTGTTGAAGTAGAGCTAGGGTTGCAAGGGATGTCAGGACTTTAGAAACGCCAGATGACAACCATGTGACAAAGCATCATCACTGGTCAATGCCCGTCGTACGGGGGCGAGTCACAAGAAATGACAGGTGGAGCGCAACGCAACTGTCACACCTTCGTCACATGCGGGTCATTCGAGGCGATTAAGCTGGCCCGACGTTCCCTCCGCCCTGATCGGCCCCCGCGCCGCAGACTCAACCCCGCTCGCCGCAGCGCGAGCCCCTTTGCTATCCTGCTCCGCATGGACGACGGAACCCTACTGGCCGCGGTTGACCTCGGCTCCAACAGTTATCGCCTGGAAATCGGCCGGCACGACCATGGCCAGATCCAGCGCGCCGAATACATCAAGGAGACCGTTCGCCAGGGCGGCGGCCTCGACGAGAACCGCAACCTCACCCCTGAGGCCATGCAGCGCGGCTTGGACTGTCTGGCTCGCTTTGGCGAGCGGCTGGCCGGCCTGCGTCCGCACCAGGTGCGCGCCGTGGCCACCCAGACGCTGCGGGAAGCCCGCAACCGCGACGCCTTCCTGGCCCGGGCCCGCCAGGTGCTCGGCTTCCCGATCGACGTCATCTCCGGCCGCGAGGAAGCCCGCCTGATCTACCAGGGGGTGGCCCATCTGCTGCCCCAGTCGGACGAGCGCCGCCTGGTGGTGGACATCGGCGGCCGATCCACAGAAATGATCCTGGGCCAGCGTTTCGAGGCCCAAGTGACGGAAAGCTATCGGGTCGGCAGCGTCGCCTGGTCGCAAAAGTACTTTCCCAAGGGCGAGTTCACCGAATCCGCCTTCGAACGCGCCGAGGTGGCGGCCAAGGCCGTGCTGGACGAGGCGCTGGGCAACTATCGCCGCGCGAACTGGGACCATGCCTATGGCTCCTCGGGCACGATCGGCGCGGTCGCCGACATCCTGAGCGTAGCCGGCTGGAGTGGCGGACGCATCGAACGCAAGGGCCTGCAATGGCTCAAGGACCGCATGCTGACCGCCCGCAGCGCCGACCGCGTCCGGCTGGAGGGCCTCAAGGAAGACCGCCGCCCGGTGATCGGCGGCGGCCTGAGCGTGCTGATCGCGGTCTTCGACCTGCTCGAGATCGACAGCATGGACACAGCCGAAGGCGCCCTGCGGCACGGCGTGCTGTACGACATGCTCGACCGCGAGCATGCGCAGACCGATGTGCGGTCGACCACCGTGCAACGCCTGGCGGTCAAGTTCGCCGCCGACCCGGCGCAGGCCGCCCGGGTCAGTCGTGTGGCCTGCGAATTCTTTCGTCAGCTGCGCACCGGCGACGCGCCGGCCGAACTCACCCGGCGCGAGAGCAAGCTGTCCTGGGCCGCGCGGCTGCATGAGATCGGCGCGCGCATCTCGCACAGCGACTATCACAAGCACGGCGCCTACATTCTCGACAACGCGGACGCGATGGGTTTTGCCCAATGGGAGCTGCACCGCCTGGGCCTGCTGGTGCTGGGACACCGCGGCAAGCTGCGCAAACTGGAGGTCGACTTCGACGACGAGGTCTTTGTCCACCAGCTGATGTCGCTGCGCCTGGCCGTCATCCTGTGCCACGCGCGGCGCGACCCGGACCTGCAGGGCCTGACGCTCACCGCGAACGCCCACGAGATCACCCTCACCCTGCGGCCCGACTGGGCGAGCGCGTTCCCACAGTCGGCACACCTGCTGCGCGAGGAAAACCTGGCCTGGCAGAAGACGTCATGGAAGGTGACTGTCGCCGAAGGGGCTTGAGACGCGCGATGAATCCGTGGGTGTGGACACCACCCGAATCAACGGTATAAACTGTATAAACCGTTTCAATGGATTCACCAATGGCTCTTTCCCCCGCACCCAAGGCCAGGCCGGCGCGCACCACCAAGGCATCCAACGCCGCCAAGGCACCGGCCAAAGCCGCTGTGAAGGCGCGAGCGAGGGCACCGGTCAAACCACCGGTCAAGGCAGCCGCCAAGCCGCCCGTTCGGACGCCACCCGCCGCGCCCATCGTGTCGGCATCCCCTGCCGCCCTGCCCCCCAGGCCACCGGCCTTCGCCAAGCCCGGCAAGCCGGACAAGAGCGACAAGGACGAGAAGGCGAAGAAGCCGAAGATGGTGCGTGACAGTTTCACCATACCCAAGGCGGAGTACGTGGCCCTCGAAGCACTCAAGCAGCGCGCCGCCACGGCCGGCACCGGTGTCAAGAAGAGTGAACTCCTGCGCGCCGGCATCAAGGCGCTGGTCGCCATGGACGACAAGCAGTTCGCCGCCGCCATCGCCGCCGTTCCGGCCATCAAGACGGGCCGCCCGGCCAAGGACTGATCTTCAGACCAGGTCGGGCGACTGCACCGACACCAGCACCGTCTGCAGCTGGCCGTTGCGCTCGCGTGAGCGCAACCACCAGGCGGCACCCTTTCGAACCGCGCAGGCGTCCTGCGTCATCCCCAACAGGCCGGCGATCGTCTGCCCCAGCGTAGGCTGATGTCCGACGATCACCACCAGCTGGCGAGCGTACGGCCACTGCGCCGCCTGCAACAGCTGGCCGGGGTCGCCATCGGGCGCCAGTTCGGGCCGGATCTTGTAGCGCCGGCCCAGCGCCAGGGCGGTCTGCTCGCAACGCACCGCCGGACTGCACAGGATGCGCGCGCCTTCGGGCAGCATCCGGTCGAGCCACTTGCCCATGCGGGCCGCATCCTTCTCGCCGCGCGGCGTGAGGACGCGCGCCAGGTCATCGCCGCTGTCGCTGAGCTCCTGCGCTTCGGCATGGCGCCACAAGATCAGGTCCATCAGGTCCGCCTTGCCTTGGGTGGCGCCTTCACGCCGTAACGGGTCATGAGCGCATTTTGGGCGCCATGGCTGGACGGATCGTTGGCGCCCGGCACGCGCCGGTAGCTGCCGTCGGGCATCAGATCCCAGGCGTCGCGAGCGTCGTGCAGGTAGGCCACCAGGCACTCGTCGATGATGCGCCTGCGGATCTGCGCATCGGTGACCGGCCAGGCCAGCTCGATGCGGCGCAACATGTTGCGGTTCATCCAGTCGGCGCTTGACAGGTACACCTCCTCCGATTCGCCAAGGCGAAAGTAGAACACCCGCGAATGCTCGAGGAAGCGACCGATCACCGAGCGCACCCGGATGTTGTCGGTCACGCCCGGCACGCGGGCCGGCAGCATGCAGGCCCCGCGCACGATCAGGTCGATCTTCACGCCGTGCTGGCCGGCGCGCACCAGCGCGCGAATCATCGGTTCGTCGGTGAGCGCGTTCATCTTCAGCACGATGCGGGCCTCTTCACCTCGGGCCGCCGCATCGCCCAGCGCATCGATGCGCTCGATCAGCTTGCGGTGCAGATGGAACGGCGCGGTCCACGCGCGGTTCAGGTGCGGCAGGCGCACCTGACTGGCCAGATGCACAAAGAGGTTGTCCACATCGCTCGTCAACAGCGGATCGGCGGTCAGGTAGCTCAGGTCGGTGTAAAGGCGCGAGGTGCGCGGGTTGTAGTTGCCGGTCGACACATGGGCGTAGCGCACCAGCCGCCGCCCCTCGCGGCGGGTCACGAGCAGCATCTTGGCATGCGTCTTGAGCCCGACCACGCCATACACCACCTGCGCGCCGATCGACTCCAGCTGCTCGGCCCAGTTGATGTTGGCCTCTTCATCGAAGCGGGCTTTGAGCTCCACCACCGCCGTCACCTCCTTGCCCTTGCGCACGGCTTCGCGCAGCAGGTCCATCATCACCGGGTCGGAGCCGGTGCGGTAGATGGTCTGCTTGATCGCCAGCACCTGCGGATCCGCCACCGCCTCGCGCAGGAAATCGATGACGCCCTCGAAGCTTTCGAACGGCTGGTGAATGGCGATGTCCCGCACCCGCAGCTGGTCGAAAAAGGACTGTCCCGGCACGATCTGCCGCGGATAGCAGGCCTCGTAAGGCGGAAACAGCAGTCTGGGCTCGTCGATCAGGTCGATCATCTGTTGCAGGCGCACCAGGTTGACCGGACCGGGCACCCGGTACACCGCATCGTGCGGCAAGCCGAACTGCGCAAGCAGCAAGCTGGCCAGGTGGTCCGAGCAACTGGCCGACACCTCCAGCCGCACCGCCTGGCCGTAATGCCGGTGCTGCAGGCCCAGGCGCAAGGCGGTGCGCAGGTTGCGCACGTCCTCCTCGTCGACCGCCAGGTCGGAGTTGCGCGTCACGCGAAACTGCGAGAACTGCCCGACCTCCCGCCCCGAAAACAGATCCTGCAGGTGCGCCCGGATCACGCTGGACAACAGCACGAACAGCGTCTTGCCATCGGACACCCGTGCCGGCATGCGGATCACCCGTGGCAGCACCCGCGGTACCTTGACGATGGCAATGTCGTTCTGGCGGCCGAAGGCGTCCTTGCCGCCCAGTTGCACGATGAAGTTCAAAGACTTGTTGGCGACCTGAGGAAACGGGTGCGCCGGATCGAGCCCCACCGGGATCAGCAGCGGACGCACCTCGCGCTCGAAGTACTCCCTGACCCAGCGGCGCTGGGCCACGGTGCGCTCGCCATGCGAGACGACGTGGATGTGATGCCGCCCCAGCGTGGGCAGCAATTCATTGTTGTAGAGCGCGTACTGGCTCTCGACCAGGCCATGCGCCTTGGCCCACAGCGCGGCAACGGGGTTGACGGTGCGCTCACGCCCGGGGGCGTCGGCCACCACGTGCGCCATGTGCAGCGCCGCCCGGACCTCGAAGAACTCATCGAGGTTGGACGAGACGATGCACAGATAACGCAGCCGCTCCAGCAGGGGCACGTCCGGGCGGCGCGCCCAGTCCAGCACCCGCTCATTGAAGGCCAGGATGCTGTGATCCCGATCAAGGAGCCGCAGCCTGTGGTGGGTCGGTGCGGCCGACGGTGAGTTCGGCATGGATGATGACGCTGCAAAGAAGAAATGATGACAGTATTGAACCGCTTGATGTCATGTTTATGACGACTCCGGGACAGGCCGCCCCCCGCGTGCGCTCGATCAACGCATCCGTGCGGGAGAAGACCGCGTTCGCTGAGTCATCCGAACGACAACAAGTAGGCGCGCCTCACATTGCACGGACCGCCTTTTTCAGGCCCGGGCGGGAACGAGGAAGCTGGCGAACAGCCGGCTCGCGTGGGCCCAGCTGAAGTCTTGCGCCCGGGTGCGGGCCTCTTGCCGGGGAACGGTCAGCGCCTTGAGGCAGGCGGTTCGCAGGTCGTGGCTCATGGCACCGCCCACCGTGCGCCCGTCGGGGTGGCTGCGCGCCAGCACCTCCAGCGGCCCGTCGACCGGAAAGGCCGCCACGGGCGTGCCGGAGGCCATGGCCTCCACCATCACCAGGCCGAAGGTGTCGGCATGGCTCGGGAACACGAACACATCGGCCGCCGCATACACCTTGGCCAGTTCGTCGCGGGGCAGCAGACCGAGCCAGCGCACCTTCGGATACTTCGCCTTCAGGCGTTCCTCCACCGGTCCGACGCCGCATACCACCTTGGTGCCGGGCAGATCGGTCTGGAGGTAGGCCTCGATGTTCTTCTCGTACGAAACCCGCCCCACGAACAAGGATACCGGGCGCGCCACCTCACCCAAGGGCGGGTAGGGCTGGGCCGAAGCGCGGAACTCGAACAGGCGCGTGTCCACGCCGTGGGTCCAGCTGCGCAAGTTGCGAAAGCCACGCCGCTCCAGCATGTTCAGCACGCTTTGCGTGGGCACCATCACGCCGGAAGAATGGCGATGAAAATGCCGCATCAGCGCATAGCCCCAGGACACCGGCACCTTGATCGCCGCATTGACGATCTCCGGAAACTTGGTGTGAAAAGCGGTGGTGAAGGCCAGACCCCGGCGCAGGCAATGGCGGCGCCCGGCCCAGCCCAGCGGCCCTTCGGTCGCAAGGTGCACGGCATCCGGCTCAAACGCATCGAGCAGCGTGGACAGCTGCCGCTGCGGCCGCACGGCCAGGTCGATGCCTGCATAGCCGGGGCATGGCCGCGTGCGAAACTGGCCGGGTTCGAACACGCGCACCTCATGGCCCATGCCTTGGAGTTCGCGGCACAACTCCACCAGGGTGGTCACCACGCCGTTGACCTGCGGCATCCAGGCGTCGGTCACCAGGGCGATCTTCATGCGGGTACGTCCTCCGGTTGTCTGCTCGGGGCGACGGCCGGTGCGTGGCCGACGGGTTCCCACTCCACCAGCTCCAGCCGGCCGTCGTGGTGCTCGACCAGCGCAGTGCGGCTTTCGACCCAGTCGCCGTCGTTGCAATAGAGCACACCGTCTATCTCGCGCATCTCGGCGCGGTGGATGTGGCCGCACACCACCCCCTGGTGACCGCGGCGCCGCGCCTCGCGTGCAACAGCCACCTCGAAGTCAGTGACGTAGTTCAGGGCCTTCTTGACCCGGCCCTTGAGGTAGGCCGAGAGCGACCAGTACGGCAGCCCTAGGCGCGAGCGCAGCGAGTTGAGGTGGCGATTGAGCTTGAGGGTGAATTCGTAGAGGTTGTCGCCCACGTAGGCCAGCCACTTGGCGCACTGGATCACGCCATCGAAGTGGTCGCCGTGGGTCACCCACAACTGCCGGCCGTCGGCGGTAACGTGCACCGCATGGTGCACAAGCTCGATGCCGCCGAAGGGATGGCCGGCGAACTGGCGCGCGAACTCGTCGTGGTTGCCCGGCACATAGACCACCCGCGTGCCCTTGCGGGCGGCCCGCAGGATCTTTTGCACCACGTCGTTGTGGGCCTGGGGCCAGTACCAGCGGCGGCGCAGTTGCCAGCCGTCGATGATGTCGCCCACCAGGTAGAGCGTGTCACACGTGTGGTGCTTGAGAAAATCCAGCAGCGCACCCGCCTGGCAGCCGGGCGTGCCCAGGTGGATGTCGGAGATGAACATCGCCCGGTGGCGCCTGCCCCCGTGTTCGGCCGCCTCGTCGCCTAGGCCGTCGTGCGGCCTCAGCGCGGACGCCAGGTCCGTCGCGAGTCCCTGGGCGTCGAAGGCGGCGCGCATGTCAAACTCCCAGGAAGTGGCGGCGATAGCGCTCGGGCAGGTCGCCGATGCGCATCATCATCGGCAGGTCGGCACTGTTGAAGTCCGGGTCCCAGGCCGGCGCGCCCAGCACCTTGGCGCCCAGTCGCAGGTAACCCTTGATCAGTGCCGGCGGCTCCACCGCCAGGCTGCTGTCCAGTTGCTCGACGGGCAGCGGCAGACGCGGACGCACCTGGTATTCGATCGGGGCCAGGTGCGTGCGCCGCACCTGCGCCCAGATGCTGGCCGCCACATCGCCGCTGACCGCGCCTTCGTGCAGCATGGGAATGCTGGCACAGCCGATCATGGTGTCCAGGCGGTTGCGCACCATGAACTCCGCCAGCGCCCCCCACAGGGCCAGGATCACGCCGCCATGGCGATGGTCCGGGTGCACGCAGCTGCGGCCCAGCTCCACCATCCGCTCGCGCAGCGGACGCAGGCGCACCAGGTCGAACTCGGTGTCGCTGTAGAAGCTGCCCACGCGCTTGGCCTGCGCCGGGGTGAGCACGCGGTAGGTGCCGACCACTTCGCCGGTGTTCTCGTCGCGCACGATCAGGTGCTCGCAGAAGTCGTCGAAGAGGTCGATGTCGTGGCCGGCCACGGGCGTCTGCAAGCGCGCGCCCATTTCAGTGGCGAAGACCTCGTGCCTCAGACGTTGCGCTTGTCGGACCTCTTCCTGCTGGGACGCCCAGGCCACGGAAATTGCGCTGCGCCGTGGCGCAACATCGACGTGATGCGGTCGGTGAAGTGACCCCCGAGGCAAGGAAACCGGCGACAGCGGAAGCGTCGGGGTGGGCAGTTCGTTCACGTCGGTCTCCTGGCTGATCAGATGTCAGCAGTGTCAGGAGCCGAGGTGACGCGGCTGTGGCAGTTTCGTGGCGGTTCGATGACGCCACGGCCGGGTTCAACCGCCCTGGACCGCCTCGACCAGGCGCTGCGCGCTGGCGCGCGCCAGCCCTTCGTCGGCCGCCTCGACCATGACGCGCAGCACGGGCTCGGTGCCGCTGGGGCGGATCAGGATGCGGCCGGTCTCGCCCAGTTGCGCCTCGACCTCGCGCTGCGCCTGGGCCAGCTGGGTGCTCGACTTCCAGTCCTGCCCCGGTCGCAGACGCACGTTGAGCAGGGTCTGCGGGAACAGGCGCACCGGCTCGAGCAGCTGCGACAGGGTCTTGCCGCTGCGCATGCAGGCATTGAGCACCTGCAAGGCGCTGACGAGACCGTCGCCGGTGGTGTGCTTGTCCAGCGCCAGCAGGTGGCCCGAGCCCTCACCACCCAGCAGCCAACCGCGCCGCTCGAGCTCTTCAAGCACATAGCGATCCCCGACCTTGGCGCGCACGAACTCGACGCCGCGCCGGCGCAGCGCAAGCTCGACCGCCATATTGGTCATGAGCGTGCCCACCGTGCCGGGCACCGCCTCGCCGCGCGCAAGCCGGTCGTCGACCATCAGGTACAGCAGCTCGTCGCCGTTGAACAGGCGCCCGTCGCCATCGACCAGCAGCACGCGGTCGGCGTCGCCGTCGAGGGCGATGCCCAGGTGGGCGCCGCGCTCGCGCACCGTTCGCACCAGCGCCTGGGGATGGGTCGCGCCGACATCGCGGTTGATGTTCAGGCCATCGGGCGCGCAGCCGATGCTGATGACCTCGGCGCCCAGCTCATGGAACACCATCGGGGCGATGTGATAGGCCGCGCCATGCGCGGCATCGACCACGATCTTCATGCCGCGCAGGCTGAGGTTGGAATCGAAGGTGCTCTTGCAGAACTCGATGTAGCGGCCGGCGGCGTCGTCCAGGCGCCGGGCCTTGCCCAGGTTGGCCGAATCAGCCCAGACCGGCGGCTCGTCGAGTGCGGCCTCGACGTCGTGCTCCCAGGCGTCCTGGAGCTTCGTGCCGTGGGCGCTGAAGAACTTGATGCCGTTGTCGGCGAAGGCGTTGTGGCTGGCGCTGATCACCACGCCCAGGCTGGCGCGCTGCGCACGGGTGAGGTAGGCCACGCCGGGTGTGGGCAGCGGCCCCAGCAGGACCACGTCGACCCCGGCCGAGTTGAAGCCGGATTCGAGCGCGCTTTCGAGCATGTAGCCGGAGATGCGCGTGTCCTTGCCGATCAGCACGGTGGGGCGCGCCTGGGTGCGCTTGAGCACGCGGCCCACCGCATGGGCCAGGCGCAGGACGAAGTCGGGGGTGATGGGCGCTTGGCCCACGGTACCGCGGATGCCGTCGGTGCCGAAGTAGTGTCGGGTCATAAGACGATTTTGCCCGTTCACAGCGCCGCATTGGCCCGCAGGGCCTGCAGGACCTTCAAGGCCGAGACGGTTTCTCGCACATCGTGCACGCGCACGATGTGCGCGCCGCGCTCGACCGCCAGCAAGGCGGCCGCGACGCTGGGCACCAGCCGCTCCTGCACCGGCAGGCCGGTGACCGCGCCCAAAGACGATTTACGCGACCAGCCGGCCAGCAGGGGATGGCCGCTGCCCAACAGTTCGCCTTGCCGGGCCAGCAGCGCGAAGTTCTGCGCCGCTGTCTTGCCGAAGCCGATGCCGGGGTCCCAACAGATGCGCTCGCGCGCCACCCCGCGAGCCACCAGCGCGTCGGTGGACTGCTGCAGCAGTGCGCGCACCGGGGGCAGCGGGTCGCCTTCGAGCGGCGCCAGTTGCATGGTGCGCGGCTGCCCGTGCATGTGCATCAGGCACACGCCGCAGGCCCCATGCGCCGCCACCGCGTCAATGCCGCCGGGTTGGCGCAGCGCCCAGATGTCGTTGACGATATCGGCGCCCAGGGCCAGCACCTCTTGCATCAGTGCCGGCTTGTAGGTGTCGACGGAAACCGGCACGCCCAGTTTCAGGGCTTCGCGCAGCACAGGCAGCAGGCGGACGCGCTCGTCTTCGAGGGACACCGGCGCGGTGCCCGGCCGGGTGGATTCGGCACCGAGGTCCAGGATGTCGGCGCCTTCTTCGATCAGGCGCTCGCAGTGGGCCAGGGCGGCGCGCGCATCGGCATGGCGGCCGCCGTCGGAGAAGGAATCGGGGGTGAGATTGACAATGCCCATCACCTGCGGACGGGACAAGTCGATGCGAAAGCGCGTGGTCTGCCAATGCATGGGGGTAACTTCGTCATACCCGCGAAGGCGGGTATCCAGGCGGGTCACGCGCAGACAAGGTCCGCCGCGCCGGAGACAGCTCGCTTCTGGATCCCCGCCTTCGCGGGGAT